>JASFVN010000050.1:0-20273 GCA_050049805.1 Gemmatimonadota bacterium | reverse complement strand
CTTTCCGGCCAGGTCGGTGAAGCGGCCTCCGGCCTCCTCCAAAATGGGCACGAAAGGAGCTGCATCCCAGGGGGAAAGAACAGGATCGATCATGATTTCCGCTCTCCCCGTAGCCACCAGGATGTGACCGTAGCAATCTCCCCAGGTCCTGGCCAGGGAGGTCAGTCTGACCAGGGTTTCCCAGCCTGAGGCCACGGGCCCCTCCAGGAGCTCCACCGGGTCGGTCGTAAGGGCGGCGGCGTCCGAGAGGGTCCGAATCGGGGATACTCGAGCGGGCTTGCCGTTCCAGAGGCAGCCGTGCCCTCGGGCTGCGCCCACCGTTTCCCCGAGGGCGGGGAAATGAGCGACTCCAACGGCGGGGACTCCATCCACCTCCACCCCGATGAGAACCCCATAGATGGGCACGCCTCTGACAAAGGATCGGGTACCATCAATGGGGTCCAGGATCCAGCGGATGGATGCGCCGGGGTTGGTTTCGCCGTATTCCTCGCCCAGGATGCCGTGGTCCGGATACTCAGCCCCGATCTTGTTCCTCAGGAGTGTTTCGGCCGCTCGGTCGGCGATGGTGACGGGAGTTCCGTCCCCTTTGGTTTGTGAGGAAAGAACCGCCCCGAAGTGCTGAAGGGTGATTGCTCCGGCCTCTCGGGCCCACCCAATAGCGAACTCCAGAATTCTCTCAAGGGTGGGGCTGGCGGGAGCCATGATCAGCTTCTCTCTCCACCTTTCCCCCTGGCCTTCTTGACCCGATACAGATCTCTGTCGGCTTCCTCCACCAGATCTTCTACCTCGAACATCTTCACAGGATCGAACTCGGCGATTCCGTAGCTGACGGTGACCCCGTACTTCGAGAGCTCCGGATGGGCGGAGACCCTGCGGGCCACGCGTTTGGCGTGGGCCTCCGCCCCGCTCCTGGGAATATCGGTGAGGACGGTAATGAATTCGTCCCCTCCGTAGCGGGCGGCGAGGTTCATGGCACGGGTTTCACTGAGCAGAATCCGACCGAAGTTCCTCAAGATCTGGTCTCCCACCACATGCCCGAGGCGGTCGTTATGCATCTTGAAGTCGTTCAGGTCGAAAAGGACCACGCAGACGTTCCGTCCGCGACGGGCCGCCGCCACCTCCCGTCTCAGGTGCATGTCCAGATGGCGACGGTTGGGCAGGTCTGTGAGGGGGTCGGTGAGGGAGAGATTTCGAATGCTCTCGTGGAGGCGGGCATTGGAGAGGGCCACGCTGGTCTGGTTGGCCAGGCGTTGAAGAACCTCCACTTCCTCCGTTGGAATGGCCCCCTTCTGGACCTTACTGGCCGAGAGGGCGCCTGCCACCTCTTCTTCCAGAATCAGAGGCACCAGTAGCAGGGATCCCGCCCGGGTTTCCGTGGCTATTTCAGGGGGGATCAGCTGGGACCTGGAGAGATTCTCCACAATTATGGGCCTTCGATCCCGGACCACAGCTTGGTGAAGACCGTCGCTCAAACGCCAGAGCGTACCATCTTGAAGACGGATCTTTCCCAGGGAAGATGCAACCTTCATCTGGCCGCCCTCCATTAGCCACACGGTGGAGGCATCGGCCTGCAACAGCTCCAGGACCGCGTCGTTTACGGTTCGGAGGACTTCTTTTGCATCGAGGGAACCTGCTACGGCCCGGCCGATCTCCTCGATTCTGACGGCCTCCCTCCGCCGTGAATCAAGTTCTTGAACGTGTTGGGAGTTGTTGATGGCCACTACGGCCAGGTCTGCTATGGCCTGGAAAAGCTCCAGATCCTCTTCGGTGTATGCGTTAGGCTGATAACTCTGAGTCGAAACAGTGCCGATCACCTTCCCCTCGTAAAGAAGAGGAACGGAAAGGGCGGAGCGTGTGAGCTCGGTTCCCTCCTCGCCGAGGACCATGAGCGACAGATTGTCGGCTCGGTCCGAGACGATGGAACTCTTACCCAACCGGAGCACATCGCTCTCGGAGCCGCGGTAGCTGATCTCGACGCTCTGCTCGATTCCCTTGTCGGCGTAGAAAACCACCGTGGCCAGGTCCGCCTCAGCGTCGTAGAGCGCCAGATAGAACCCCGTGGTTTCCAGTACCCGGCTGGTTTCGGAGTAGATGGCGTGGTAGAGCTCCTGAGGAGTGTGTGTCTGAGCCAGTTGGCGGCCGATGTCCAGCAGAACCCGGTAGCGCTCGGCTAGGCTGGTGCCGGCGGTCTTGGGGGCTGATGTGGACATAGGGGGCCGTGGGTGAGAATCTGGTCCAAGGTACTCTTCGAATTAAAAAGTTAAGCCAAGGTTCGGGAAGGAAACAACAGTTTCCTGGTTTCAAGACCTGCCCCCGGCCATCCAGAGCGGCTGCATTTCCCAGGCAAGCTCTCAGGACCCGGGCTCCTCTGGGCCCTGGGGATTCTGTCCGTCGGTGGTTGAAGTTTCTGTTGTGCCCCGGTCGGGGCCGGGTCACGTATCCCCATGCCGATCCAGATATTTTCCGATCTCGAATCCGATGGCCCGAAGAAGGCCGGCCTCCTGAAGATCCGGCTCTGCCCGGGAGATGACAGTCCGGAGCGTCCGGAGGATGGCTGCCGGATCCCTTGCCTTGTAGAACTCGATGCGGTGGAGTCCTTCTTCCAGGGCGGCATAGGTGTTCTCCAGCTCTTCCGCGGTGGCGGGGCGAGTAGACCGTCGGCCTCTGGGCAGAGGATCCGTTCCTCCTTCGGCGGCAAGAAAGATCTCATAGCTCAGGAGGAGGGCCGCCTGGGCCAGATTCAGGCTGGAGTGCTCGGGATCGGTGGGGATAATGGCGGCAGCATGGCATAGGTCCAGGGCCTCGTTTTCCAGACCTCTGTCCTCTCGACCGAAAAGGAGGGCGACAGTGCCGGTTTTAGCGTGCTGTACGATCTTCGGCGCAACAGCCCTGGGCCTTACGTAGTTGCGCTGGGCGGTCCGAGCCCTGGCGGTGGTTCCGACCACGAAGGTGGCGTCGGCCACGGCCGCGGGGAGGGAAGTGAAAACTTCGGCCCCCTCGACGACATCCCGGCTCCTGTGGGCGATGCCCTCGATTCGCCAGGCGTCGAACTCGGCCGGTTCCACCAGACGGAGACGCTCCAATCCCATGTTCATCATGGCCCGAACCACGCCGGCAATGTTCACCAGGTTCTGTGGCTCGTTCAATACGACCACGACGTTCTTGAGGGGAGACGAGTCCATGGGGTGCATGGGAGCCTGCTGGGGAGTGGCCTCCGAGGGGATCAGCTCAGTTGTCCTGGCCTTCGTTCAGGCGACGGGGTCCATCTGATCCGTCTTCCAACTTGTCTGCGTCGTTTTCGGGGTCCTTGATGGAGGTTCGGAAGTTCCTGATCCCTTCACCCAGCCCCCTGGCGATGAGGGGAATGCGCTTGGCTCCGAACAACAACACCAGGAGCCCAATGATGAGCGCGATTTCCATTACGCCGAAGCCGAACATGAGTACCAGCCCTTCAAGCCGAGGAGTGGAGAGGACCCAGAGCCCTTCCAAGATCCCCGCCAGTAGTCCCGAGAGGGGACTCCGACGAGGATCGTAAAGATGACAACCCGGACCTCACTTGAGAAGGATCTTGGCGATGGTCTGGAGCTGCATGTTGGAGGTGCCCTCGTAGATGGCGCCGATTTTGGCATCTCGATACAGCTTTTCAACCGGGTACTCCCGGGTGAATCCGTATCCACCGAAGAGGTCCACCGCAGTCGAGGAAACCCGCCCGGCGACCTGGGAGGTGAAGAGCTTCGCCATGGCGGCTTCCTTAACGAAGTTCTTCCCTGCATCCTTGAGTCGCGCCGAATTGTAGACCATCAGCCGGGCGGCTTCGATCTCCATGGCCATCTGCGCGACCTGGAACTGTACGCCCTGGAAGCTTCCGATGGTTCTGCCAAACTGCTCACGTTCCTGGACGTATTTGAGAGTATGATCCAGAGCGCCCTGAGCCAGCCCCACCATCTGTGCGGCGATGCCGATGCGGCCCTCATTCAAGGTTTCGATGGCGACCTTATAGCCCTTACCTACCTCCCCAAGGACGTTTTCGGGCGGGATCCGGACATTTTCCAGGAGAAGCTCGGTGGTGGAGGAGGCCCTGATACCCAGTTTGTCCTCCTTCTTCCCCACGGTGAACCCATCCATCCCCTTCTCAACGATGAAGGCTGTTATGCCCTTGTATCCCGCTTCGGGATTCACGTTGGCGAAGAGGATGAAGATTCCGGCTTCTCTCCCACTGGTGATCCACAGCTTTTGCCCATTCAACAACCAGTCTTCCCCATCCTGTATCCCCCGGCACGCCAGGGCGAAAGCATCGGACCCGCTTCCGGCCTCTGACAGGGCGTAGGCCCCAACGGTGTCGGCAGCCAGGACAGGTAGAAATCGCTCTTTTTGGGCATCGGTGCCCCATCGCAGCAGAGCGTTGATGCAAAGGGTGTTCTGGACATCAACCAGCGTGCCTACGGCCGGATCGACCCGAGAGAGTTCCTCCACCACCAGACAGGCCGTGAAGAAGGAAGAACCGGCTCCTCCCCATTTCTCCGGAATCTCGATACCCATGAGGCCGAGCTCGAAGAGTTGGGGCAGGAGATCCGGATGATAGGCCTGGTTTTCATCCATCTCGTTTACGAGAGGCGTGATCTCGCTCTCTGCGAAATCCCGGACTGCCTCGCGAAACATCTTTTCTTCTTCGGTGAGGGAGGTGAGGGCGTTGGGGAATTCGTTGGAAGTTGTATCGGACATGGTTACCAACCCGGTTCTTGTTGTAGGGTGTGGCCGCCAATCCGGCCTTCTGGGGCCGAGAAAAAGTACCGGCGGAACCACTCCCGATTTGGCCTGAATCGTGCACTGAATCCCTGGGGAAACTACCGATGGGACAGTGCCCGGGAAAGTCGCTGGGGATGTGGCCAGTGATGTCGAGGTCGGCGGTCCCGGGGAGGCACCTTGACGCTTGTGGAAAAAGGCTTCTATTGTGCCGGTCTGGTCCTGTTGCCAATAAACGGAGGAACCATGTCTGAGATTCCTGAAGGTCTCTTCTACACGGAAGAGCACGAATATTTGAAGCCCACGGACGAAGAAGGAGTTTTCCTCGTGGGCGTGACCGACTACGCCCAGGGGGAGTTGGGGGACGTAGTCTACATCGAGCTGCCCGAGGTGGGAGCTTCTTTCGAAAAGATGGATCCCTTCGGGAACATCGAGGCCGTGAAAGCCGTGAGCGACCTCTATTGCCCGGTGGCAGGGGAAATCGTCGACGTCAACTCCTCCCTGGACGACGATCCGGCGGTCGTGAACTCCGATCCTTATGGGGAAGGCTGGATCGTCAAGATCAGGGTCCAGGACCCGAATCAGGTGGGGTCCCTCCTGGATCCCAACGCGTACTCCGCCCTCATCGGGGGCTGAGCACCAACGTCGGCGGGTACAGGGAAGGGGGTCCTTCCCGACCCGTCGAAAACCTTCGCAGGGCGGGGAGTCCCGGGGCACGAGGCCCCGGGACTCCGAAGTGGCTCCGGAGGCAAATCCGGCCTCTGAACCCGCTCCCGCAAGAACGCTGGAATCTCCATCATGTCGATGCCAATAGATCCGAAAAGTGATTTTGTACGACGCCATGTAGGGCCTGGAACCGTCGAGATCCAGGAGATGCTGGACTTCCTGGGCTACTCCGAAATGGAGCGCCTTGTAGAGGACACCATTCCCGAAGCCATCCGTTTGGGCCGGGATCTGGATCTTCCCGCACCCACGCCGGAGCACCTTCTTTTGAAGGAGCTTCGGGAGATTGCCCAGGAGAACCAGGTGTACCGGTCCTATATCGGCATGGGATACCACGACACCATCACTCCGGGCGTCATCGCCCGCAACATCCTCGAGAATCCCGGTTGGTACACCCAGTACACTCCTTATCAGGCCGAGATTTCTCAGGGTCGGCTGGAAGCCCTGCTCAATTTCCAGACCATGGTCATCGATATGACCGGGCTAGAGATCGCCAACGCATCACTCCTCGACGAGGGTACGGCCGCGGCCGAGGCCATGTCTCTCTTCCAGGGAGAGGCGAAGGGCGACCGGAGTACCTTCTTTGTATCGGAGCTCTGCCATCCCCAGACCATCGCCGTGGTGCAGACCAGGGCCAAGCCCGTGGGCATCCAGGTTGTGGTGGGAGACCATGAGACCTTCGAATTTCACGACGACGTATTCGGCGCCCTCGTTTCCTATCCAACAACGTGCGGACAGGTCCTGGATTACGAGGGGTTCGTGGAGAAGGCTCACCAGGTGGGGGCCTTCGTGGTGGTAGGCGCAGATCTCATGAGCCTGGCGCTCCTCAAACCGCCAGGGGAGTTCGGCGCGGATGCGGCGGTGGGGAACACGCAGCGCTTCGGCGTGCCCATGGGCTTTGGTGGCCCCCACGCTGCCTACCTGGCTGCCCGCGAGGACTTCAAGCGGAAGATGCCGGGGCGGATTATCGGCGTGTCCGTGGACGCAGACGGAAATCCGGCTCTCCGCATGGCACTCCAGACGAGGGAGCAACATATCCGCAGGGAGAAGGCTACTTCCAACATCTGCACCGCTCAGGTGCTGCTGGCCATTATGGCTGGCATGTACGCCGTCTATCATGGCCCTGAAAGGATCCGGTCCATTGCCCTTCGGATCCACATTCTTGCGGGGCTTTTGGCCGAGGGTCTCAGCCGCCTCGGGCATGAGATCGTCCACGACAACTACTTCGATACCATCCGGGTGCGGCCTAAGGGCATGACCTCAGAACAGGTGATGGAGGCGGCGCTAGCCCGTCGGATCAACCTGAGGGACTTCGGAGATGGGACGATCGGCATCGCCATGGACGAGGGTGTTCTGCCCGGCGATCTGGACGACCTCTTCGGCGTGTTCGGGGGTGAGGGGAAGGTTTCAGCCCGGGAATTGGCGACGGAGGATCTCGAAGTCAAGGATCATGACCGATTCGCCAGGGCTACCCCCTACCTGACTCACCCGGTGTTCAACAGCTACCATTCCGAAACGGAGATGCTCCGGTATATCCACAAGCTGGAAGCCCGGGATCTCTCGTTGAACACCAGCATGATCTCACTGGGGTCGTGCACGATGAAGTTGAACGCCACCACCGAGATGGTGCCGGTGACCTGGCCGGAGTTTGCGAACCTTCACCCGTTCGCCCCGTTGGATCAGGCCAAGGGGTATAAGAGGATTATCGACGATCTAGAGAGTTGGTTGGAGGAGATTACCGGCTTCACGGCTACATCCATGATGCCCAATTCAGGGGCCAACGGAGAGTATACCGGGCTTCTGGTCATCAGGGCTTACCACCACGATCGGGGCGACACTCAGCGTAACGTGTGCTTGGTTCCGGCGTCGGCTCATGGGACGAATCCCGCGTCATCCGTCATGGCGGGGATGAAAGTGGTAGTCGTGAAAACGGACGAGATGGGGAACATCGATGTAGACGACTTGAGGGCCAAGGCCGAGGCGAATGCCGACACCCTGGCGGCGGCCATGATCACCTACCCCTCCACCCACGGCGTTTTCGAGTCGAGAATCAAAGAGGTCAACGATATCATCCACCAGCATGGCGGCATGGTGTACCTGGATGGGGCCAACATGAACGCCCAGGTGGGACTGGCCCGGCCAGGGGATTACGGGGCGGATGTCTGCCATCTCAACCTCCACAAGACCTTCGCGATTCCTCACGGGGGAGGCGGCCCGGGCATGGGCCCCATCTGTTGCAACGAGGCGCTGGCTCCCTATCTACCCAACCATCCAATCGTCGACGTGGGAGGAGAGAAGGGTACGGGCCCGGTTTCAGCGGCTCAGTGGGGGAGCGCCAATATCCTGCCCATCTCCTGGTCGTATATCCGGCTACTGGGGCCTGAAGGGCTTCGCAGGGCTACCGAAGGGGCGATCCTCAACGCCAACTATCTGGGCCACAAGCTGGAGGAGCACTACTCGATCCTCTACCATGGTGAGAAGGGAAGAGTGGCCCACGAGTTCATTCTGGACCTCCGTCCACTGCGAAAGACCTCGGGGGTCACCGACGAAGACGTGGCGAAACGCCTCATGGACTTTGGATTCCACTCTCCGACCCAGTCGTTCCCCGTGGCCGGCACCCTCATGGTGGAGCCCACGGAGAGCGAGTCCAAATATGAGTTGGACCGGTTCTGTGCTGCCATGGCCACCATCCGTGAAGAGATCGTCGAGGTGGAAGAGGGAATCGCCGATACCGAGGATAACCTCTTGAAGAATGCGCCCCATACTTCGGCCATGATCGCCGAGGAGGAGTGGAAGCACCCATATTCCAGGGAACGGGCCGTCTTCCCGGCTCCGTGGACCAAGGAGAGCAAGTTCTGGCCACCGGTTCGCCGGGTGAACAATGCCTTTGGCGACCGGAACCTGGTTTGCGCCTGTCCCCCTTTGGATGCTTATTCAGAGGAGTAGAGGAATAGAAGACGCATAGGCTTCCCCGGCTTAACAAGAGAAGGAGGCATCCATGGCCAAGCTGCACTACCACGGCCACTCCACCTTCACGCTCATCACGGACGACGGAACCAAGATCATCATCGACCCGTGGTTCGATGAAAATCCGGTGAGTGACGTGAAGGCCGACGAGATCGAAGACATCGACTTCATTCTCTGTACTCACGGGCACTTCGACCACTTCGCCGACGCCATCCCATTGGCGAAGCGCACCGGTGCGACCCTGGTCTCCACCTTTGAGATCGTAAGCTTTGCACAGAGCCAGGGAGTAGAAAACGCCCACCCACTCCACATCGGGGGAGGTTTCAATTTCCCATTTGGTTATGTGAAGATGACGCCGGCCCTCCACGGGGGTCAGGTAGCTGGAGACGACGAGGGAGCCTACACCACGGTTCCGGGAGGATTTTGGATGGAGCTGGGGGGGAAGACCCTCTATCATGCCGGGGACACGGCCCTCCTCACTGACATGAACCTCCTGAAAGGAACGGTGGATGTAGCTCTCCTTCCCATCGGAGACAATTTCACCATGGGCCCCATGGATGCAGCCAAAGCTGTGGAGTTCATCGAACCGAAGGTGGTGGTGCCCATTCACTACAATACCTTCGACATGATCAAACAGGATCCCGAAGTGTTCAGGGGTCTGGTGGGCTTGAGAGCGGCTGTGGAGGCTCTCCAACCAGGAGACAGCTACGAGTTCTGAGGAGGTTGATGTGATCTCCAACGGAGGGAGGCGGGGGAACCCGTCTCCCTCCCTTGTTTCGGACCAGCAATCGGTTGCCGGGCCGCTTCAGTGGCGGGTGTTGATGGATGGAGCGTTGTCGGGGGCGGAGAATATGGCCCGGGATCACGCTCTCGCCCGGGAGCTGACTCCCGGTACCGGTGTTCTACGGTTGTATGAGTGGGATCCCCCCACCGTATCCTTCGGCCGAAACGAACCCGCGGCGGGGATCTACTCGATTTCCCGGGCCGGGGAGGAAGGGGTGGCGTACGTGAGGCGGCCCACCGGTGGCAGGGCCGTCTTGCACCACCGGGAGCTGACGTACGCGTTGGCTTTTCCCGTCGGCGCCTTCGGCGGCCTGAAGAAGGCGTACCGGATCATCAATCGGGGCCTGTTGGTTGGACTTCAGAAACTGGGAGCGGCCGTTGAGCTGGCCTCGGACACGGGGCCCAGCCTCCCTCCGGACGCCGGTCCATGCTTTCGCCAGCCGGCGGAGGGAGAGGTCATGGCTCTGGGCCGGAAGCTCATCGGTAGCGCACAGGTCCGTATCGATGAAAGTGTTCTCCAGCACGGCTCCATCATGCTGGACGGGGACCAGGACGTTCTTCGAAGACTCCGGGGCGACGACGAGCCGGTACCTCCTCCCGCGACTCTGGCGTCGATCCTGGGAGGAGTGCCGGAGCTCTCCCTCCTCTCCACGTGCATCAGGGCGGGCCTGGAAAAAACGCTGGGTGGGAGCTGGGCCGACGGGGACTACCGCGGGGACGAGAAGATGGCGGCGAATGAGCTTCAAGCCCACTATGAAGATTCGGGGTGGACCTGGAGGGTTTGAGATTCGGACTTTCTGGAAGGGTGCTGCGGAGCAGTGGCCCTGCCCGACCGCACCCCCCTTCTTGCTCGAGTCGAGGAGTTGGTGACATGAGGCGACCCGTATCCTCCCTATTCCTCTTTCCCCTGCTATCCTTCTGGGCCCTGGCGTGTGGCGGCGATGCCGGGGAGATTTCCGCTGTGGATTTGGCGGAAGGCTTTTGCGGTCCGGCCCTGGCCAGGGTGGATTCTTTCATGGCCACCTTTTCCGACAGGGAGTGGGACGAGGAGCGGTACGGGGGGACGGCCGTTGTAGGCTCGGTGGCGGACTTGTCGGGGATGGGCCCAGCCGACGCGGGCCAAACCCTGTCGCTACAGCACCAACAGTATGTGAATCTCATGACCCTCGTGGAGTTCGGCGAAGACCTGCTGCCGAGGCCCTACTTGGCCCGCTCGTGGGCGATGTCCGACGACCAGTCTGAGCTGACATTCCACCTGAGGGAGGACGTCTACTGGCACGACGGATCCCTCACCACGGCCCACGACGTGGCCTTCACCTACAGGACACTGAAAGACCCCGAAAGCTTCTTCTTCAACCCTGGGTGGCTCCTCCCCTATGGGTCAGGGGAAGAAGGAGTGGAGGTGGTGGATTCCTTCACCGTCAGGTTCCATTTCCAGCCCCACGCCGACCCTCTGGAACTCTGGAGGAGCGTCGCCATCCTTCCGGAGCACCTGCTCGGAGGGGTCTCTACGGCGGATCTGGCCACTCACCCTTTCTCCGGTGCGTGCCCCGTCGGGAACGGGCCCTTCCGGTTTGTTTCCAGGTTGCCAGGAGACTCCTGGACGTTCGAGGCCAATCCGGCCTTCCCGGAAGAGTTGGGAGGACGGCCCTATCTGGATCGGTATGTCTACCGATATATCCCCGAACATTCCACCCTTCTGGCCGAGCTTTTGACCGGCAGCCTGGATGTCTTCGTGCAGATGCTTCCGGACCAGGCGGAGGTGGTTCTGGAGCACCCGGAGCTGGATTTGTGGAGCTTTCAGTATCCGGCTTTCTTCTTCATCGCCTGGAACAGCAGGGTTCCGGAGCTTTCCGACGTCAGGGTTCGGCGGGCCCTGACCCTGGGCATGAACCGGGAGCAACTTATCGAAGGGGTGCAGCTGGGCGGGGCTACACTCCTCAACGCCAGCTTGCCTCCGACCCATTGGGCCTTCGATGAGTCGCTCGGAGACTCACTGGGCTTCGACCCGGATGAGGCCCGAAGAATCCTGAGCGAATCTGGCTGGGTGGACAGGGACGGGGACGGGACTCGGGAGAACGATGAGGGCCGGTCTCTGGAGATCGAGCTGGTTTACAATCAGAACCAGGAACGGGAACAGGTGGCGGAGATCCTGCGGGTCCAGCTCCAGGACATCGGAGTCCGACTCCTTCCCCGCGTCGCCGAATACGGGGCTTACGTTTCAGCCATCGCCGAGACGCGTGAGTTCGAGGCTGCCCTGGTGACGTTGGAGACCGGCTTTCGGATCGACGACCGGGACCTTTTCCACTCCGAGGTGGTGGACGGAAGTTTGGCCTTCTCCGGGACAATGGACCCGGAGTTGGATCGTTACCTGGATACGCTTCAGCTCATCACGGAAAGAGAAACGGCCCGCCCGGTGTGGCGGGCCTACCTGCTGCGCCAGATGGAGCTTCAACCGTATACGTTCCTCTATTCGGCTCGTCGGCGGGACGGTGTGAACAAGCGGTTGCGACAGGCTGAGTTCGATACCCGGGGGGATTGGGCCACCATTCGACATTGGTGGATCGCGCCCCAGGATCGGCGAGGACGCTGAGAGGATCGGGGCCTTGCTCCGTTTCGTATTCCGCAGACTCCTGGGGGCTATCCCCCTACTTCTGGGTGTGGCTACCCTCGTCTTCATCGCCCTGAGCCTTGCACCGGGGGACGTCGCTGATGTGTACCTCCCTCTTTGGGCGGCTCCCGAGGTGTTGGACCGGATCAGGAAGACAATGGGCCTGGACGACCCGCTCCTGGTTCGGTACGTGAAGTGGTTGTTCTCCTTCCTCCAGGGTGATTTCGGCTACTCCCTGAGCTATCAGCTACCCGTCAGGGACCGGATTCTTGCGGCCCTCCCGAACACCCTTGTCCTGGCGTCGGCAGCCCTGGCGATTTCCTTCGTGGTGGGGATCCTCATCGGGGTCCTGCAGGCTGTTCGGCAGAACACTCTCGTTGACGGGCTCCTGAGCGGGGTCACGCTCCTCTTCTACTCGATGCCCTCCTTCTGGTTGGCCCTCATGCTGACTCTGGTCTTCAGTGTGGGAGCCGGGGCTTTCTGGGATTGGCCCGTAAGCTTCCCGGCTTCGGGCGTGGCCGATCCAACCACGGCCCTCCTGGGCCCCTGGGAACAGTTGAAGGACAGGATCCATCACCTGGTGCTACCGACGGTCACCTTGAGCCTGATCCTGACGGGGGCCATCGCCCGGTACGCCAGGACCAGCATGCTCGAGGTCATCCGGCAGGATTACATCAGGACCGCCAGGGCCAAGGGCTTGACGGAATCTCGGGTGATCTTGAAGCATGCTCTGCGCAACGCCCTGATTCCGGTGGTGACCCTTTTCGGCGTCTACTTCCCCTTCCTCCTGAGCGGCACCGTCCTCATCGAACAGGTCTTCGCCTGGCCTGGCATGGGCCGGTTGATGGTTGAATCCATCCAGGCCCGGGATCTGCCCGTGGTCCTGGCAGTAACCTTCATCTTCGGCGCCATGGTCGTGATTGGAAACCTCCTTGCCGACATCCTGTACGGGGTTATCGACCCCAGGGTCAGGAAGAGCCGTGCTTAAGTGGCTTGGCTTCCTGGCTCCAGGTCTCCCGCAGATGGTTCGGGGGAAGGCCACGGAAGGAACGGGCGCCCTCTTCCTGTGGATCTCCCTCCTGTCTCTGGCCGTGGTGCGATTCGACCGCCTCTCGGCGACTGTCTCCGGAGGTTTGGATCACTGGATCGCCTCCGCGACGCTCCTAATCGTGCTGGCCGGGGTATGGTGGTGGTCCTTTGCGGAGAGTCGGAAGAGAGAGGGCGGCCGGGCAGATACCCTTGTGGGAGGAGTGTGGCATCGGGGGTGGAGGGTGTTTCGCCGAAATCGCATCGCCATGCTGGGCCTGGGAATCGTTGTCGCCTTCTACCTCGGTATGCTCCTGACCCCTCTCCTGGCCCCCTTCGAACCGGAGTTCAGGAGCGCCTACCAGGCCGGCGGCGACATGGCCAGTCGATTCGCGGCGCCTTCCTCGGTGCACATCATGGGCACCGATCAGTTCTCCCAGGATATCTTCACGAGAATCCTCTACGGTGCCCGCATCTCCCTCACCATCGGCCTCCTGGCCGTGGGCATCAGCGTCACCCTGGGGACCTTCTTGGGGGCTCTGGCCGGCGATCTGGGCGGGTGGGTTGACACGGCCATCATGCGGTTCGTGGACATGATCATGGCCATCCCACGCCTCGTGGTTCTCATCGCCATCGTGGCCTTCTTCCAGAGGAATATCTTCGTGATCATCGCGGCCCTGGCCTTCACACAGTGGCCCTTCACGACCCGGATGGTCAGGGGAGAGATCCTGTCGCTCAAGGAGCGGGAGTTCGCTGAAGCCGCCAGAGCCCTGGGCTTTTCCAGAGGGCGTATCCTCTTTCGCCACCTGCTTCCCAACGCCATCGGGCCTCTCATCGTGGTGGCCACCCTGGGTGTAGGGAACGCCATAGTGTTGGAGGCCGGCCTTTCCTATCTGGGATTGGGTGTCCAGGCGGGGACGCCGTCCTGGGGTTCCATGGTGAACGCCGGTGGGGAGTACCTCATGACCGCTTGGTGGATTGCGACCTTCCCGGGGCTTGCCATCGCTCTGGCGGTCCTGGCGTTCAACCTGGTTGGTGATGGCCTCCGGGACGTTCTGGACCCCCGTCAGGGTACCGGGAGGGCCCCATGAGTCTCCTGGAGATCCGGGGCCTCAGGACCCATCTGACCGTCCTCGACGGTACTGCCCGTGCGGTGGACGGCGTGGATCTGACGGTCGGGCAGGGAGAGACCGTGGGTGTGGTGGGAGAGTCAGGCTCCGGAAAGACCGTTTTAGCGCTGTCCATCCTGGGCCTCCTTCCCGATGGGGAGGGGGGAATCCTCCCGGGAAGCTCCATCCGCTTTCGCGGGGAGGAGCTGGTAGGGATGAAGAAGGGTAGGCTCAGGGAGATTCGGGGCGGCGAGATCGCCATGGTATTTCAGGAGCCTATGACCTCCCTGAATCCGGTATTCACGGTGGGTAGCCAGATCAGGGAGGCGGTGGAGCTTCATCGAGGGCTCAAGGGCCGGAATGCGGTGGAAGAGACCCTTCGCCTCATGAGTGATGTCGGTATTCCGGAGCCGGAGGCCCGGATGGCGAGCTACCCCCATCAGTTCTCCGGGGGGATGCGACAGAGGGTCATGATAGCCATGGCCCTGGCCGGCGAGCCTTCGGTTCTGATCGCCGATGAGCCTACCACAGCTCTGGACGTGACCACAGAATCTCAGATCCTCGGCCTCCTTTCGGACCTCCAGGCCCGGCTCGAGATGGCCTTGCTCTTCATCTCCCACGATCTGGGGGTCGTTTCCCGGGTGTGTGACAGGGTGGTGATCCTGTATGGTGGGCGGGTCGTGGAGGTCGGCCCCACCCGGGAGATCCTTGCCTCCCCGAAACACCCGTATACCCGTGGGCTCATGGGTTCTCGGCTGGCCATTGACGACCGGCGGAGCGCGCTCCGGCCCATAGCAGGTGAGGTTCCGGAGGCCACTGATTGGCCGCAAGGATGCCGCTTCCACCCCAGGTGCCCGGAGGTCCTCTCTCGCTGCCGGAGGACAGAACCGGGCTTTTTCCCTTCCGGGAATGGAGGGGCCAGAGAGGTGCGCTGTTGGCTCTTCGAGGAGGAGGGAGGGGAATCATGAGTCGGAGCTCCCCGGAGGCACTACTCTCGGTTCGTGGTCTGAGCCATGGGTTTTCGCTCAAGGGAATGGGAGGAGAGGGCCGGGAAGGCGTGCTGGAGGTTCTCAGAGATGTTTCCTTCGAACTCGTCTCAGGTGAATGCCTCGCTATCGTAGGAGAATCTGGCTCCGGCAAGACGACTCTGGCCCGATGTGTCCTGAGGCTCATCGAGCCGAGGGCCGGGCAGGTGTTGTTCCGGGGAAGGAGCGTTCTCAAGATGTCGCCGAAGGAGCTCCGGGAATTCAGGCAGAGGGCACAAATCGTCTTCCAGGATCCCTTCGGCTCCCTGAATCCTCGATTCCGGGCGGGTGCCATGTTGGAGGAGGTGCTGAAGGTCCATGGCCTGATGGGCAGTGAGGGGGATCGGCGAGGCGAGGCCAATCGGCTTTTGGAACTGGTTGGATTGAGTGCCCGACTTCGGGAGCGTTATCCCCACGAGCTCAGCGGCGGGCAGCGGCAACGTCTGGGTATCGCCAGAGCCCTTTCCGTATCGCCGGAGTTGTTGGTCCTGGACGAGCCAGTCTCCGCCCTGGATCTCTCGGTCCAGGCTCAGATCCTCAACCTGCTGCAGGGCCTCCAGGCTAGGCTTTCCCTGACCTTGATCCTGATCGCTCACGATCTCGCGGTGGTGAGGTATTTGGCAGATCGAGTGGCTGTATTTCGGAGCGGGGAGATCGTCGAGCTTTCCCCTGTCGAGGAGCTGTTCGAAGCCCCCTCACACCCTTACAGCCGAGGCCTTCTGGAAACAGTTGGTTCGGAGTAAACAAAGGGTGCGGGAAGGGGTTGACACACCCCTGAGCCCTCTCCATCTTGCCAAGCCTTAATGGAACTGCGCTCATCCACCCATCCAAGGCAGGGTGGATCAGTTTTTTTTGGCCTGATGGCCGCTACGGCAGGAGGTCCTTTTGGTGGGCTTAATGGAAATTTACGGCGCTCTGGTTCAGATACCCGGAATGGAATCGGTAGAGATGACCTGGCAGGAGGCAATCCCATATTACTGGGATGCCACCGGCTTCATGGTTTATCCCCTCGCCGTCTGTCTGGTCCTGGGCATCCTGGTGATTATCTGGAAGTTCTTCAGCCTCATGGCGAAGGCGGGTGCCACCCGGAAAACCCTCCGGAACGTTGACGAGCTTCTTGCCTCGCAGCGGATCGACGAAGCCCTCGAGGTTACCCGAGAGGCCGCCAATCCTGGTGCCAACATCCTTTATGCCGGCCTGGAGCGGCATGAGGAGGGCACCGAGCGGGTGATGAAGGCCATCGAGAACCAGGGCCTCATCGAGTTGAGCAAGCTCGAAAAGGGTCTCGTTGTCCTGGCTACTCTCACCAACGTCGGGCCCCTTCTCGGGTTCCTCGGGACGGTGATCGGGATGATCTTCGCCTTCCAGTCCATCGAGGCTGCGGGTGAGGTGGAGGCTACCCTGGTTGCGGGCGGGATCAAGATTGCGCTTCTCACCACCGCCGCTGGTCTGGCCATCGCCATCCCCATGAGCATCTTCCACAACTACTTCGTTGCGCGGATCGATGGCCTGGTCATCGATATGGAAGAGTCGGCTCAGAAGATGATCGACGCCCTCCACGCCATCGAGCGGGGCAGGCAGGCTGCTGCGTCCTAGTAGCGGCAAAGAGGCAGTTCGAAAGAGGCCACCCCGTGGCGGGGTGGTCTCTTTTCTATTCTCGATGTGAATATCCCATTTGAATGCCTATGACCGGCCTGCTTTCCTTTCTCCTCGCCCTGGCCTTGGCTGCTGGAATGGGGGACTCCCAGATGCATGGGGTCGAACCTTCCCTGCTGGGTAATTCACTTCCTCGTCCCGACAGCGCCGCCCAGGCGACCGCTCTGGACTCCGCCCGGGCCGAGATGGAGATCGGGCGCCATTGGCATGCTGTGCGGTTGCTTCGGGCGGCCTTCCCCGAAGGCCCCGGGGGCTCGGAGGAGTTGGTCCTTCTCTTCGCCCGGGCCGAAGCAGGCTGGAATAACTGGCATGCGGTGCAGGCTCTCCTACAGGAACGCTTGGTCGTGGAGGAGGTCGGGGGGTCGGAGGCCTGGCACCTGCTGGGCCGGGCGCTGCTTGCCCAGGGAGATCTGGACGGAGCCGAGATGGCTTTCGGGGAGGCTGTTCGGTTCGCGGAGGAGGGGCCGGCTGGCGCCGGGGCGACCTTGGCCCCTGGCCAGGCCCGGGCAATGAGAGCTTTGGTCAGGGGGCGTTCGGGCCGGTATCTGGAGGCCTTGGCCGATGTAGAATTGCTGAACACTGAAGATCCGGAAACGGCGGAATGGGTCGCTCTGGAAATTGCCGAGATGGCTGCTGCTGCTGGGGCCAGGCAGGAGACTCTGGAAGGGCTCTCCAAGGTGGGGAGGGACGAGATTCGACGGACGGGGTGGGACCTGCTGCCCCGGGTTCTCCTGGAATCCGGAGATTCCATCGGGGCCGAAGCGGCATTCTGGAGCAGCCTTCCGTCCCTGGATCCTTCTTTGGAACAGGCGACGGCCTGGGATCAAGTCGGGGCGCTGCGCTTGGCGAGGGGAGACTCCAGTGGAGCGAAGGGTGCCTACCATCAAGTTCTGGCACTCACTTCCTCCGGTGAAGCAGGAGTCCGAGCCGCCGAAGCCTTGCTTTCGCTGGGGTTCGACTCTGCGGGGACGGCTCTTTCGGGGGCCAGGGCCCTGGGCAATGCGGGCCGACCCGAAGAGGCCCTGGAAGCATACCGGTCCTATGAATCCTTCATCGAAGGACCTCTTCCTGACTCGGTTCGGCTCTCTATTGCCCGGAGGCAACTGAACCTGGGCCAGGGTGGAAAGGCCTTGGCGTCGCTGACGGCTCTGGGTGAGGGAGAGGATCCCCGGACGGCGGCTCCGGCCCTTCAGTTGAAGGTCTTGGCCCTGCGCCAGGTGGGTCGGGCTGGAGAGGCCCGCGGCGTACAGGACGAGTTGATGGAGCGGTTCCCCCGGCGTCCGGAGGCTGTGGAGATCGCCTTTTCCAGGGCCGAGGCCCAGAGGAACAGCGGAGATCTGGAGGGTGCCATCCAAGGCTATCGATCCACCGTGGAGATGGAATCGTCCCACAATCTGGCGGGGCAGGCTCGGATGTGGATGGGCCATCTCCTCCTTCGCCTGGGGCGGGAGGACGAGGCTCTGGAGGTCTACGGAGCATACCTGAATGAATTCCCCGATGGCCGTCGGGCCGACGAGGCGGCGTTCTGGCTGGGGCGCACCCTGGTGGCGGAGGGATCGGAAGTCGAAGGTAGAGAGGTCTTGCGCCGAATTCCGCTGGACCACCCCCTCTCCTACTACGCGGTGCAGGCCGGGGAGTTATTGGGAATTCCCCACGACCCGGCCGTTCCAATCCCGGTGGACACACTCCCCTTCCCCCGATTCCTGCAAGAGGTGCTGACCCGATTCGACCGTCTCCTGGCGCTGGGGTTGGATGAAGCGGCGGGCTGGGAGTTCCAGAACCTGGCGGAGCGCATCCGGCGTGATCCGGAACAGGAGCGTCGCCACAATGGCCTCCTCCGGCTGGCGCATGAGTTGAACGACCGGGGTTTCACCCGGGAGGGGATCAATCTGGGGTGGGAGCTTCGGAGGGAGGGGGCTGTCGAAGACCGAGATCTGCTCCTGGCCATCTATCCCTTTCCCTACCGGGAGATGGTAATGGTTGAGGCTCTGGAGCGGGGGATCGATCCCTACCTCATGGCCGGCCTCATACGGCAGGAATCGGCTTTCTGGGCCGAGGCTCGATCCCGGGCCGATGCCAGAGGCTTGATGCAGGTGCTGCCCACCACGGGTAGGGGCTTGGCCAGGACCGGTGGCCCGGAGGGATTCAGCCCCGATGATCACCTATACGTTCCGGAGATCAACATTCACCTCGGGATGGCCTTCTTCCAGGACATGCGCCGACGGTTTGGACCAGATCTCCCCATCATCCTCTCGTCGTACAATGCCGGGCCTTCCAGGGCCCAACGTTGGAGGCAGTATCCCGAAGCCCGGGACATGGCGCTGTTCGTGGAGCGCATCCCCTTTACTGAAACCAGGGGGTATGTGAAGAACGTCCTTGCCAATCGAGCCATTTATGCTTGGCTTTACGGGCAGACCCACACCCCTCAGGAACGAGTGCCCCATGGCTGAAGCCCCGGAAAAAGAGGCTCCCCGTCTCTTTCTCATCGACGCCTACGCCCTTATCTACCGGGCCTTCTTTGCCTTCATAAACCGGCCCCTCACCAATTCCCGGGGAGAGAACACCTCTGCTCCCTTCGGCTTCGCCAACTTCCTCCTCTCCATTCGGGAGAACCAACGCCCCGACTACCTGGCCATCGTGTTCGACAAGGGCATGAGCAAGCGGGAGGAGATGTATCCGGAGTACAAGGCAACCCGGGAGAAGATGCCCGAGGATCTGGCGGCGAGCCTTCCCCGGATCCGGGAGATGGTGGAGGGCTTCAACGACCCGGTGGTGGAGGTGGAGGGATACGAGGCCGACGACGTCATCGGTACCCTGGCCTTGAAGGCCAGGGAAGCGGGGCTTGAAGCCGTCATCGTATCGGGTGACAAAGACCTGTATCAGCTAGTGGGGCCCGGGGTGAACCTGTTGAATCCGGGTCGGGGCGGGCCAACGGGGGTGGAGCCGGAGTGGGTGAACGAATCAAATGCCTCCGAGAAGTTCGGCGTGGCCCCTGAGGCGATTCCCGACTACCTGGCTCTCATCGGGGACTCCTCTGACAACGTGCCCGGGGCACCGGGGATCGGGCCCAAGACGGCCCTGAAGCTCCTGGGAGAGTATGGGGACCTGGAGGCGATTCTGGAGCACGCGTCGGAGATCTCGGGTAAGCGGGCCAGGGAGTCCCTGACCGAAAACGCCGAACTGGTGCGCCTCTCCAAACGGCTGGTCACCATTCAGACCGACGTTCCCATCGATCTGGACCTGGAGAGCCTTCGGGTCCAGGATCCGGACCGGGAGCGGCTCAGGAAGCTCTTCGTGGAGCTGGAATTCCGGCGCCTCGCCGAGAAATTCACTGGACCTGGCCCTGGGACTGAAGGGAAGGGATCTGGGACCGGATCCGACGCGCAGGTCGAGGACGCTGAAGCAAGGCAGGTCACCTACATCCTGGTGGAGAAGGTTCGGGAGGTAACTGAGCTGGTGGAAAGAATTCGGGCCGCAGGGGAGGTCTCTGTGGACACGGAAACCACCAGCCAGGAGGCGACCCGAGCTGACCTCGTGGGCATCTCCCTGTCTCTGGAGGCTGGCGAGGCCTTCTACATTCCGCTGGGTCACCACCGGGCAGGGGAGCTGGCCCTGGACGACGGGGGTGAC
>JASFVN010000286.1:0-5928 GCA_050049805.1 Gemmatimonadota bacterium | reverse complement strand
AGCCTCATGGCATCCTGCAGAGGGAAGGACGGGGGAACGGTGACGACGTCGTACCCCTTTTCATTGAGGAGTTCCCGGATCTTCATGAGAGTCTTCTCCTGCGGGGTTGAGGTGAGGATTGTCCTTATACGCCTTTCGGAGAAAAAGTTCCGACTCGAAACCTTCAGCGCCGCGCAGGCATTTCATCGAACCTCTCTGAAGAGGCGGATTGTCACCTGGTTGGCTACTATTCCAGCCTGATCCCCACAGGAAGGAGTCCCAGAATGGCTGGTGTCCTCGTGCATGCTTTCCGACGCTTACCCTACCTGGTCCTGGTTGTCGCCTGCCTTGCTTTTTCCGGAGGCGCCCTCCACGCCCAGGGGCATACGCTGGTGGCCCCTGACGGAAGGGTGGATTGGAATCGGTACTACAGTTCCGGAGAGACAGAGCAGATCCTCCGGGAGCTTCATGCTCTCTATCCGGCTCTCACGGAGCTGTACAGCATCGGGGAGAGCCTGGAAGGGAGGAAGCTCTGGGTGATGGAGGTGACGTCGGAAGGTACCGGGCCCGCGTCGGAAAAGCCGGCCCTGTACCTGGATGGAGGAATCCACTCCGGCGAACTGACGGCTTCCCAGGTGGCCCTGTATACCCTGGGCCGGCTTTTGACAGGGTATGGACAGGATCCGGAGATCACCGATCTCCTGGACCGATACTCGTTTTACATCCGTCCCAAATTCAACCCCGACGGCTCGGACCTGGCACTCATACAAGATCAGAGCCTTCGAAGCACGGTGAGGCCGTGGGATGAGGATGAAGATGGAGGGGCCGATGAGGACCCTGGCGAGGATCTGGACGGTGACGGTTGGATCACGTCGATGCGGATCCGGGACCCCGAGGGGGACTGGTTTGCCCACCCGGATGACCCCCGAGTCATGGTGAGGGTCGCGGGGGGCCGGGGCTTGGAGAGTCCGGCTCGGGAGATCCCCGGGGGCGTGGCCCGCTATCGCGTAATTCCCGAGGGTGTGGACAATGACGGTGATGGCAGGATCAACGAAGACGGAGTCGGGGGGATCGACATGAATCGGAATTTCCCCCGGAATTGGGAACGGGTCCACCTGCAGAGCGGGGCGGGTCCATTTCCCCTTTCGGAGCCCGAGACGTATGCCACGGTGAAGTTTCTATACGGGCATCCCAACATCACCAGCATCGTTCATGGCCACACTTCGGGAGGGTTCGTCTATCGGCTCCCGTCGGCATCGCCCCCGTCCACCTTCCCCGTGAACGACCTGGCTCTCATCGAACACCTGGGTGCCCCCTACACGGAGACCACCGGCCGGCCGGTTCGGCCGAGCGCCACGCATCCTACCGAACACCGTTACGGCACTCTCATCAGCTGGGGGTATTGGGATCAGGGTGTGGTGGGGTGGGTTCCGGAGTACTCGCCCGGACCTCAGGCATGGGTCACGGACTACAACTCGGACGGGGAGATCGACGAAGTCGAGGAAATGAGATTCAACGACGAAGAGTTGGGGGGGCAATACTTCTCCCCATGGACCCCGTTTGAGCATCCGGAGGTGGGGGCGGTGGAGATCGGTGGTTGGCACAGGAAATTCTGGGGTCAGAACCCGCCGGCGGAGTTCCTGGAGGAGGAGTGTGAGGCCCAGTTTCCGTGGATCGTGTATCTGATTCGCCAGGCGCCCCGGCTTGCTCTGGCTGGCCCTTCCGTCACCGATCTAGGTGGTGGAAGATTCCGCATCAGCGCCACCGTCTCCAACGAAGGGTTTCTTCCCACCAGCCTCACAGGACGGGGTGCCGTGGGCCAGGAGACATCGTCGGGAACGGTGAGTAATCCCGTGGTGAGGCCGCCTGTCCTTCTTCTGGGGTTGAGGGCGGCCGAGATCATGGAAGGAAACGGGAGGGTGGAAACGGTCCACCTCCGGGGTGCCGGTCCCTTCCTGGAAGAGGTGGGCCCTGCCTCCGAGACCGTCGAGTGGACCGTTCGGGCCGAGGACTCTCCTGCCTTTGTGCGGGTCACGGCTCGATCGGACAAGGCCGGCACGGTTCGGTCTCGATGGGTAGAGCTAAGGGGAGGATCCCGATGAGCTCCTGGAGTAGATGAGCTCCTTGAGTATACGTTGGGCGCTGCGAGTCGTTGAATAGTATGGAGGCGTTCATGCCGGGCCGCTCTGCAATCCGAAACTCGAGATTCACGCGTCTCGTCGTTCTTTCCTGGCTCATTGCCGGTTGCGGGCAGGAGGTTCCGGAACCACCGCGGTCCGAAGCGGAGCACAGGGAGATATCAGGCCCGCTCTTCTTCTTGACCCTTGCCGACGTGGGATTCTCCACACCGGAGTCGGTTCTGCACGATCCTGAGTCCGATGTCTACCTGGTCTCCAACATAAACGGATCCCCGACGGCGAAGGATGGAAATGGCTTCATTTCCCGCATCCATCCTGGCGGGGATGTGCTGGAGCTGAAGTGGTTGGATGGCACCGCACCGGGGGTGACCCTGGATGCGCCAAAGGGGATGGCCATCGTGGCGGACACACTCTTCGTTGCCGACATCGACTGCATCCGACGCTTTCATCGAGTCAGTGGGGAACCTTTCCAGGATCTTTGCCTCGAGGAGGCCACCTTTCTGAACGATCTGACGGCTACTCGCCGAGGGGACATCTATTTCTCCGATTCCGGGACGTCCGATGCACCAGGGGCCGTCTATTTCCTGCGTCAGACTGCCGATGTGCCTCAGAAGGTCACCCTTTCTGATGGCACCGTTTTGGAGGGCGAGGAGTTGGGAGGACCGAACGGACTTTTCGCGGACCGAAGAGGGCTCTACGTGGTCACCTTCGGCTCAGGGGAGATCTTCCATGTCACTCCGGAGGGGGAGCGACTGGATATGGTCGGTCCGTCGGAGATGGGGCTGGACGGCTTTGTGTCCCTGGAGGAGAGAGGATTCCTCTTCTCGAGCTGGGGCGACCAGACGGTGTACTGGATCCATTCCGGTGGTACCATTTCCGCCCTCATCCAGGACGTCGAGTCCCCGGCGGACATGGGATACGACGCCGAGAGGAACCGTGTCCTCGTTCCCCTCTTCCTCTCAGACCGACTCCTGATTCAAGAGGTTCGGTAGCACCGGTTTTGCCCTACGCCCGGACCCACCGAATCGGATCCGATCAGAGCAGGTCCTTGATCCAGGTGTAGGCCGCCACTGTCTGAGGGAAGCCCAGGGTCCCGGCTGCCAAAACCACGACCTGTTCCATTTCCTGCCGCGTGATCCCCATGGCCAGGCCCTTCCGGACGCTGGCGTGGACAGCGCCTTCCTGCTGGGCGCCCATGGCCAGAGCCAACTTGATGAGCCGGCAGGTCTTTTCGTTTAGAGGACCGTTTTTTCCGGCGGCCCCGACCGTTTCCCAGGCCTTGGCCAATTCAGGGAAGGTGTCCACGAAGTGATGGTGGGTGTCGGGAGGACGGGGTAGATCGCTCATGGCTGTTCCTTGTTGGAGGACCGTTCTGGAGGTCCCTCTGAACCGATGACCAGGACTCTGCCTTCCGGACCCAGGTCCCAAAAAGGTTCCCTCGTCGGGAAGCACGGGGGAAGCTTAGGGGTGTATTCCGGGCTCCTCAAGGGAAACGCAGGCTTCCGGGTTGCATCCAAGGGTATCCGGAGATCATCATTCCCCCCATGAACTTCGTAAAGAGGTTGTTCCCGATCCTCGGGTTGTTGGTGCTCATGCTTCCGGCGCGTCTCCAGGCGCAGACACCGGAATCGGTGGTTCATGCCATCCTCTTCTACCACCCGACCTGCCCCCATTGTCACCAGGTCATCACCGAGTACCTGATCCCTCTTCAGGAGGAATACGGGCGTCGCGTGGTGATCCTGGGGATGGATACGAGCCAGCAGTGGGCCAACAACCTCTACTGGGAGGCCATCCGATACTACGAGATCCCCGAGGATGACTGGGCGGTTCCCATGATGATCGTGGGGGATGATGTGTTTGTGGGTGGCATCAGGATTCCCAATGGGTTTACTCCCATCCTGGAGGCCGGACTGGCCGGGGACGGTGTAGACCTCCCCAACTACCCGGCTCTGGTCAACTTCCTGAGAGAACAGGATGCCCTGGATCCTCGGTATCCTGACCGGCTCATCGCTCGACAGACGCCGCCCCCGGAGGGGGAGGAAACACCCCCTCCAGCATCTCCCGAGGAGGAGGCCGGCGGACCTGGGGCGACCCCGGTTGAAGGGGACACAGGAGCCGTCGGGGACTCCGCCGGGGTCGACGCTGCGGCAGTTGGTGAAGCGTTGGTGCAGGAGGCCGGCGAAGCAAACCCCGCCGACACCGCCGGTGGGAACCGGGAAACCGGCCAGGAGCCAGAGGGTGCCGGGATTCCCGGGAACGCGGGGGCCGCCGTGTCAGAGGGGGTCGGTGACACGGCAGCCTCCCCTCGGCAGGCGGAAGAACTTGGCGGTGGAGAGCCTGGTCGAACTCCGGCTTCCCCCCCCGTCGCCGGTGAGGCTCGGAACGATGCCCGGGAAGGTGTGGGAGCGGTTGGCCTGGCAGAGGCTGCCAGGGGGATCGAGTCCATGACCATGTGGGATCGCTTCAACATGGATCCGGCAGGAAACACCCTTTCGGTGCTGGTCCTGCTGGTAATGATCCTGAGCCTGGTGCTTCGGGGTTATCCGCCTCGGGTAAAGGCGGCACCTTGGCCGGTATGGATCATTCCGGCCCTCGTCCTCATCGGTGCAGGGGTTGCTGCGTATCTGGGCTACATCGAGGTCACCCACACCGAGGCGGTGTGCGGGCCCGTGGGGGACTGCAACACCGTGAACCAAAGCGAGTACGCCACCCTCTTCGGGTTTCTCCCTGTAGGGGTCCTGGGTTTGATAGGGTACGGAACCATCCTCGTTCTCTGGGTGCTTCGTCACTCCGCACCCGAGGGCATTTCCCGAAGGGCGACCCTGGGCCTGTGGGCGGCTTCCCTTTTCGGTACCCTGTTCTCCGTTTACCTGACCTTCCTGGAGCCCTTTGTGATCGGGGCCACCTGCGCCTGGTGCCTCACCTCGGCCGTCATCATGACCCTCCTCCTGTGGGCGTCATCGCCTCTGGCAGGCGAGGCTTGGCGGAGAGATCCTTCAGCTCGAGGGACCGGGTGAAGCGGCCATGACTCCTCAGCGTGGTTCCTCGACCGAGGGAGGCCCCTTCCGGTCCCATTTCCTGCCCCGGACCAGGGAGGGCTGGATTGCCGTCGTCCTCTTTTTCGGGCTTTTCGCTCTGGTTGAACCGCCATTTACACACTCCTTCGCGAACCGGATGGAACCCTGGATCCTTGGGTTTCCTTTCCTCTACACCTACCTCCTGGTCCTCTATGGAGCCCTCATTGCAGTCCTGATCTGGGCCCTGAGGCGCAAGCTCTGATGTCGACGGAGGAGGGGCGGTAGCATGGAACCCTGGGTGGTCGCTACCAGCCTGATCTTCGTCTACCTGATCGTCACCATCGTTCTGGGGGCGGTGGCGAACCAGCGTCTCACCGTAGACATGGAGGACTTCCTCCTCTACGGGAGAAAGGCCGGTTTCATCGTCCTCTATCTGACGGTGGTGGCCACCTACCATTCGGCCTTCGCCTTCCTGGGGTCCGGTGGGTATTTCTACACACACGGAATCGGTTTCTGGGCCGCTGGCACATGGACGGTTCTGGTGGGGGGCATCACCTACGTCCTGGGAAGTCGGATCTGGGCTCTGGGGAAGGCCTTTCGGTACATCACTCCGGCAGACATGCTGGCGGACTTCTATGAGAGCGAGGCCGTCCGGGTGATGGTGGCCGTCATCTCGGTCCTCTTCACCATCCTCTACATCCAGGTCCAGGCTCAGGGGCTCGGGTACATTCTCTCCGTGGCATCGGGGGACCGGATTCCCTTCTGGCTGGGTACCCTGATTCTCCTGGTCGTGG
>JASFVN010000049.1:0-20579 GCA_050049805.1 Gemmatimonadota bacterium | reverse complement strand
CATGGCAAGCTGACCTGAGAAGAGTTTCGAACCCTCGACGCGCGGTCGTAGAGAGTGGAGAAAACATACGGACGGGCCCAGCAATCCGCACATATCCGGCCGTCGGCTCAGAAAACCCTGGTCGGAACCGGCGGCCGTTCTCCGGTACCTCCTTCCGGAGTGACCCCTGTTATCTTACCTGATCACTGTTCGGCCGTGAGTGTCTTTACGCCGCCGGTGAGACGGCCCGATTTGGATCGGCTCCCGACGGGAAGAGGGCTCCAAACTCAAATGGCAGAATCAATCTCTCGCCAACCCCCGACCCGGCTCAGGGGCCCCTTCCTTTTTCACCCCCGGGACGTCCTTGCCGGAATCGGTGTGGCCCTGGTTCTCATCCCGCAATCCCTGGCGTATGCGGAACTTGCCGGCGTGCCTGCCCATCACGGTCTCTACGTCGCCGCCCTGGCTCCCATGGCTGCAGCGTTTTTCGCGTCTTCCCCTTGGCTTCAGACCGGGCCCGTGGCTCTCACTTCCTTGTTGACTCTTGGGGCCCTCCTTCCCATGGCCGATGCCGGCACCACGGAATTTCTGGCCCTGGCCAGCCTTCTTGCTTTGGTGGTTGGTGGGGCAAGAGTGGTCATCGGCCTCTTCAGGCTCGGCTGGATGGCCTTCCTTCTCTCCCAACCAGTGATCGTTGGTTTCACTTCAGCGGCAGCTCTCCTCATCATCGGATCCCAGGTACCGGGTGCCTTCGGAGTGGAGACCTTCTCTGACAGCGTAGGAGCGAGCGCGCTGTGGGCCCTGTCACATCCAGGAAGTTGGGAACCGACGGCAATAATCATCAGCCTCGCTACCTTGGTGGTGATGCTGGGAAGCAGACGAATTCATCCGGCGGTGCCAGGGGTTTTGCTCGCTGGCCTGCTGGGCCTGGGCTTCTCCCTGGTGACGGATTACTCGGGCCCAACCGTGGGAACGATACCTGCCGGTATTCCCCATCCGACGCTGGCCCTTCCATGGGTCCGACTGCCGAGTCTGATCTTGCCCGGGATCGTCATCGCCATGGTGGGCTTCGCTGAGGTCGCGTCGATCTCTCAAGCTCTGGCAACGAGAGAGCGCATGACTTGGGATCCGGATCGAGAATTCATCAGCCAGGGGGCGGCGAATCTGGCTGCAGGTCTTTTCGGTGGCTTCCCGGCCGGAGGATCGTTTTCCAGAACAAGCCTGAATCATATCACCGGGGCGAGATCCAAGTGGTCAGGCTTCGTGACGGGTGCTACGGTTCTGCTGTTCCTCCCCTTTTCCCACATCCTGGCACCATTGCCAAAGGCTACATTGGCCGCAGTGGTTGTGGCAGCGGTCTGGAAGTTGATCCGGATCACACCCCTCCTCGAGCTGTGGAGGCTCTCGAGACCACAAGCTCTCATCGGGTGGGCTGCCTTCGGTCTCACCCTGGCCCTCGCCCCCCACGTAGAGGAAGCAGTAATTCTCTCAGTGGTTCTGGCCTTGGGCGTCCACCTCTGGAGAGAGCTCACGCCCGCCCATACGGTTCGGCAGGAGGGTAGCTCCATTTTCCTGGAACTGAGAGGAGTCCTGTGGTTCGGCTCTGCACCGACCCTGGAGAAGGCCCTCCTCGCCTCCCTGGAGGAAGCCAGAGGAATCGACAAGGTCGTCCTGGACCTCGGTGGGCTGGGTCGGGTCGATGTCACGGGGGCGATGGTCCTGAAGCAACTCCGCAAGAACGTGGATCAAGCCGGGCTGGAGGTTGAGTTCATCAACCTCCCATCTCACGCAGAGAGGGTATTGGCGGAAGTCTTGGACACCGGTTCCCCGGACGATTCGTCGGTCTGATGGCCTGAAGAAGGGCAGCATTCAAGGGTGCCCCAATTCCTGGGCGCGGAGGTGGGAGACGGGACCTTGAACGTTGATTTGAAGCAGCTGGTGTCCGAAGGTGATAGGGCACCCCCCTCCCGGCGGGTGGCAGAGGGAATAGGTGTAGCCACGGCAGAAGGAGAAAGACCATGAGCGAGATCCTGCTGGACACCAACAAGATGGAGTGGAAAGAAAGCGACGCGTACCCCACAGGTACCATGGTGAAGGTCCTCCGGGACGAAGGGGAGGTGAGGTCTCTTCTTCTGAAGCTCCCGCCGGGCTTTCATCTGGATCCCCACACCCACACCACCAGCGAGCAACACTTCATTCTCGAAGGGGGGTACGAGACCGGTGGATGGGAGCTTGGCCAGGGCACCTACCACTACCTTCCCGCCCGGCAGCTCCACGGGCCTTACACGAGCAAGAACGGGGCTGTTGTTTTGGTGATATGGGAGAAGTAGGAGCAAGGTGGACAGAATGGAGCAAGGCCTGAGCGGAAGGGTCCTACAACATCCCTTCCGCGACCGCGTGAGCCAGTACGAAGAATGGTTTGCGAGGAACGAGAACGCTTATCAGGCCGAGCTGAGGGCCGTGGGCGAGTTGGTCGGCCGGGGCCAGCGGTCGGTGGAAATCGGAGTGGGGACTGGGCGGTTCGCTGCCCCCCTCGGGGTCGGCATCGGCCTGGACCCTTCCCTCCCCATGATACGCGTAGCCCGACGTAGGGCAGTCGAAGTAATGGCAGGGGTCGGCGAGTCCCTTCCCTTTCCGGACGCCTCCTTTGATCTCGCGCTGATGGTGACCACCGTCTGTTTTTTGAATGACCTGGAGGAAGCGTTCCGTGAGGCCCGGAGAATCCTCGTTCCTCGTGGCAGCTTCGTCGTGGGGTTCGTTGACCGCGCCAGCCCCCTCGGTGCTGAGTATTTCGAGCGAAAAGAAGAAAGCGTCTTCTACGCTTCCGCCACCTTCTACACGGTAGCGGAGGTCATTGCCGCTCTGAAGAACGCTGAGTTCCACGAGTTTGAATTCCGCCAAACCCTCTTCGGCCCCCTAAACCGGACCACTCCGGACGAGTCCGTGAAGCCCGGCTACGGGGAGGGTTCATTCGTCGCGATCAAGGCGAAATGAACACCTCCAGGGAGACCGTACCGAAGGTCAAGAAAGGGACCTACGCCATCTTCGTGTGGCATGGGGCTTTCCTAGCTCTGACCCGGGCTACCATGGATCCCAACACCGTCTTCCCTGCTCTAGTAAGCACGCTGGTTGATTCCAAGACGGTCTTTGGTCTCCTCTATTCCGTAATGTTGGGAGTGCCTTTTGTTTTCAACATCGTCTTCGGACACTATCTCCAGGACAAGCCTCGGAAGAAGCCCTTTTTACTTCTTGCTATCTACCTCCGAGTAGTGTCCTTCCTCGGGATCGCGGCTTTCACCTTCTTCTTTGCTACTTCGGCACCAACGGTTGTGCTGGTGAGTCTTTTTGGATGGATTTTCCTGTTCTCCCTCAGCGGGGGTTTCGCCAGTCTGGCCTACGCCGACATCATCGCGAAGTTGGCCCCCAAGGGTACAAGAGGGCAGCTCTTTGCATCCAAGCAGTTCGCCGCCAGTGTGGCCATGCTCCTAGGGGGTGTTCTGGTGGCGGGCCTTTTGGCCCTGGACTCTCTCCCTTATCCGAACGATTACGCTTTGGTTCTGACCATCGGGGCCGCGGGTTTGTTCGTGGCCGCTTTGGCGTTCTGGTTCATCAGGGAGGATCCGCGACTCGAGAATCCGGAACCGAAGGAGGATTTCTGGCACTTCTTGAGGCAAGTCCCTTCGATTCTGAAGAGGGATAAAGACTTCCTGAGGTTCATCATCGCAGGGAACCTGGCCAGCTTCAGTCTCATGCTCCTGCCCTTCTACATGATCTTCGCCATGGACTCCTTCGCCGTGGCACAAGAGTACGTGGGCAGGTTCCTCCTCTTCCAGATCATCGGCGCCATCATCTCCAACCTGTATTGGGGATACCTGAGCCATCGGAGAGGATCGAAGCAGGTGGTGAGGAGCTGCATTCTCCTGGGAGGGATCATTCCCGTGGCAGCCCTTCTTCTCCGCCCTTTCGGGCCCAACGCGTTCGCCTTCGTCTTTCTCCTGGTGGGATTCGTCATCAGCGGCCGGCGGGTGGGCTTCGAGCCCTATCTCCTGGACATCGCACCGGAAGAAAGAAGGACCATGTACGTGGGCATCAACGGTACGTTGAACTTCTCCATGGTGGTTCTGCCTGCCCTGGGTGGGGTTTTCATAGACCTCCTGGGGTTCACCACCACCTTCCTCATGACCGTGGTGGCCATGATTCTCGCCTTCTCCTTTCTGGTTGGTCCGGGTGAGCCGCCGACATCGATTCCCTGTGAGGGGTCATGACGAATACCGACAACGACAATTCCGTCGACCTTCTTCCCCCGGATCGTTTCGAGGCCATTCTGAGCAGCATCTCCGATGGGGTGTTCACTGTGGACACCATGGGGCGAATTACTTGTTTCAATCGGGCCGCTGAGGTGATCACCGGTTTTTCTAAAGAACACGCCTTGGGACGTCCCTGCCACACGATCTTCCAGTCCGATGTCTGCCAGGACGCATGCGCCCTCAAATACACCCTGGACACCGGTGAACCCATCGTGGACCTCGTCGTGAGTATTCGGTCAGCCGGAGGAGAGGAGATCCCCGTCAGTATCTCAACTGCTCTGGTGCGGGATTCGGAAGGTCGAGTCGTTGGAGGAGTGGAGACCTTCCGGGACCTGCGGCAGGTGGAGGCGCTTCGACGAGAGGTCAGGGAGAGCTACACGTTCGGAGACATCGTCACAAAGAGTCAGCGAATGCGTGCTATCCTGGACCTCCTTCCTACCATAGCCCACAGTGAAAGTACGGTTCTCATTACCGGAGAGAGCGGAACGGGAAAGGAGTTGGTGGCCAGGGCCATTCACAATCACAGCCCCAGGTCGGAAGGGCCTCTGGTGGCCGTGAATAGCGCAGGCATTCCCGACACCCTTCTGGAGGCAGAGCTCTTCGGGTATGAACCAGGAGCGTTCACAGGGGCGGTGAGAGCCAAGCCCGGACGCTTCGCCATGGCCGGTGGGGGGACTCTGTTTCTGGACGAGATCGGGGACATGTCCCTCCAGCTCCAGGCGAAGCTCCTCCGAGTCCTTCAGGACGGGACCTACGAGGCTCTGGGAGGTGTCCATACCCTGCAGGCCAACGTAAGGGTACTGGCCGCTACCAACAGAGATCTTCCGGCCATGATCAAGGAGGGTGCCTTTCGTGAGGATCTCTACTATCGGCTCAATATCTTCGAGCTTCGGCTACCCCCGCTCCGTGAGCGAATGGAGGATGTTCCCATCCTGGTGGACCATTTCATCCGGCGGCTATCGGCTATCGAGGAGAAAGGCGTCAGGGGAATTGCTCCCAGGGCCCTTCGGATCTTGATGGATCACGACTTCCCCGGGAATGTTCGGGAGCTCCAGAATGCCATCGAGCACGCATTTGTCCTCTCCTCCGGCACATTGATTCGCACCGGCGACCTGCCGGAGGGAGTCCTCGGAGGCGGAGGGCTCGAATCAGACGGCGGAACGACCCTCAAGGATCAGGAAAGAGACTTCATCCTCAAGACCCTGGCCCGAAACGGGTATGACAGGGTAGCCACGGCCCGGGAGCTGGGGATCCACAAGTCCACCCTCTATCGAAAGGTCCAGAAGTTGGGAATCGAGCTCCTCCCGCAGATGCCGTCGAATCACGAGAAGCGGTAGGCCCCTAATAAAAGCAGTGGTCGCATTTCCGCGACGCCAGCCCCTGTTTCCTTTCGCAACACCGCGACAAAGAGAGCCGATCTGTATCTCCAGCCCAGCCCCCGCCGCATCATAAGTGTTTGTTCTGACATAACTTAGGATCCTATTGTCCTCCGTATGAGCGAGTGGCATAGACCCTGCTCCCTTCTGCCGTGGACCTGAACCTCACCAAAGAAGGGATCATGATCGGGCTCGATCGATCCACGAGAATGGCTCGAGTCACACACAGACCATCGGAGAGAGGGAGAGAGTGACATGGAACACGAGAAGAAGAAACTCGAGTACGAAGACTATGACCTCAGCACCACCGACACCCACAAGCCAGCTCGGCCCATGAAGTTTTTCAAGGACAAAGACGGGTGTGGCTGGCTGTGCGACAAAGACGTGGATCTCGACGGCGACCTGGAAGCCCAAGGCTGCTGGCGTTGCGATGAGGTGGCTTTCCCCATCGGCCATTGAGGTGAAAGCGTCGGACCCCGTTTCTCGACCTGCGGCCTTTCATGTAGGCTGAAACGGGGTCCCGACTATTCTGCCTCGCTCCCCGGTGGGTGGGTATCCTCAGAAAGGGTAAGAGCACTGCGTCGCTTCCGGGCCCGGCCCCCGAGGAACTGCCCCAGGAAGTAGGAGAACACCAATACGGGGAGGAATTTCAACCTCCACCCAAGTCCCATGGCGATTCGAAGGCCGACGGCTAGAGGGACCGGGGCATGGACGGCCACGAACCAATCCCGAGAGAACCGGGGAACCCCCGCCCGCCAGAACCCGAAAGGGAGGTTCATCAGGACAATCAGGACCGCTGCCACCCAAAGTGACGTCGACGTTACCAACCGATCCGCTCCAATGTGACGGGATTCGGGGCAGGAAGGTCCGGCTCAACTCCCCATCGCCGCCCCTCACCTGGAATCATCCCTCCAGCCTGGACCCTCTTGTTTTCCCATTCTATTGTCCAGAGAAATCAAAAAAAAGAAAGAGACCTCCGGGGAGCACCCCCTACGGGTAGTCGGTGCCCTCGAGAGGCTCGGATGGCCCCAGGACATTAGGAGCAGGCAGAATGCCGAAGACCCTTGGAGACCTATTCGCGGGCATGCTCGTTTTGTTTGTGTCTTCCACGGGGGCCGTCCGGGCTCAGCCGGTGACTTTCCAGGAGGACTCGGTGCAGCTCGTCGGGGGGCCGCCCCTGAGCAGGATCGTTCAGCTTGTCGTCGGACCTGACTCGAGCGCCTACCTCCTCGATGCCATGACCCCTGGGGTTCTCGAGTACGACGTAGCAGGAGCTTTCGTGCGACAGTTGGGCCGGGAGGGTGAAGGCCCTGGGGAGTTCAGGAGTCCCTGGCGCATCGGGATGATTGGCAGGGACACCCTATGGGTGGCCGACCTTTCCCTTCGCCGTTTCACGCTTTTCGACGCCTCGACTGGCGAGTCCTTACGGACCATCCCGAGATCGGAGGCGTGGGGTGCCTGGGAGCCCCGGGCGACTCCCCTGGCCCTTTCAGCTTCACGATCCCCCATCCTGGTCGTTCAGGAGACCGAGGAGTCCCCCATTCGCGTCTTCGGGTTCGAGCCCGGCAATCCGGAACCGAAGCCCGTGGTCACGCTGGATGAGGACAACCGGTTCATGGAGGTCCCCCTGGCAGATGGCGCCATCCATCTTCGGGCCCCGTTTTCGCACCACGACAAGTTCGCCGTGGACCCTTGGAGCCGAATGCTCATTGTCCTGCGTGAGCCGGATGCTGGTGGGCGTCTGGGGGTCGAGCCCCATGCCTTTGACTCTGAGCATAGAGTCGCGGGCGGTTTCACCGTCCAACTCGAGGCGGAGCCTCTGGCGGCTTCAGCCATTGAAGAGTGGCTGGACAAGCAAAAGATGATGGAGGATTTCGTAGGAAGGGGGTTTTTCCCGTCCCTTGCGGCTGCCCGGGAGACATTCGAAGGGTCACTATTCACTCCGAAGGAGTATCCCTTGATTGCCAGCAGGGGTCAGGGTGTGCTGGATTCCGGGGTGATCATCGATCCCCTGGACCCAGTGGGCACCGTCTGGATCCAGCGGGCCGGGCGTTCTGAGGAGCAGTTCTGGCAGCGGATTAGCCCAGGGGGCGTGTCACCCAAACTGAGACTCGGACTGGATGAGACACTGCTCGCGGCACTGGGTGACCTCTTGTGGGTGGCGCGGCTTGATCGCTTCGGCGTGCCGACCGTAATCCGTCGTCGGATTTCGCCGGAAGGGGAGGAAAACGAATGAGGGTTGGGTTTCTGATCGTGCTCCTTGGACCTCTGAGGGGGTAAATTTCGTATTGATGTCAGAGGAGAGAAATGGTCGGGTGTCCCACTGGAAGCCCTTCTCTCCGAAGGTTGGCGGTGAGGAGCCATGCAGGGCCACGACTTTCTCAAGGAATTGCTCTATCGTCGAGTGCCGCAGCTGGTAGGTATCTACCTGGCAGCGGGCTGGGGAATCCTCGAGTTCACCGATTGGGCCATCACCCAATGGGGCATTCCGGACCTGCTGGACAACGCGGTGGTCCTTACCTGGATGGTCTTTTTCATTCCCGTGACCCTCCTGGCCTGGAGGTGGGGGGCCCCCGGCGCGACAGCGTTCTCCCGCACCCCGCACAGTCGTGCTGCCCCTCACTCGGTGGCGGTTCTCCCCTTCGCCAACCTGAGTGGGAACCGCGATGACGACTACCTTGGCGACGGACTCAGTGAAGAGATCATCAACGCCCTGGCAAAGGTGCAGGGGCTTCAGGTCGCCGCCCGGACCTCGTCCTTCGTGTACAGGGACAGGGCCGAAGATGTCCGCGCCATCGGCCGGGAGTTGAACGTAAGCGCAGTCCTGGAGGGAAGCGTACAGCGTTCAGGAAACCGACTGCGTGTCACCACACAGCTGGTGAGCGTGGCGGATGGATACCATCTCTGGTCGGAGCGGTTCGACCGGGAGATGGAAGACGTCTTCGTCATCGAAGACCAGATCGCGGAGCAGGTCGCTCGGGCTCTTCGGGTGATTCTCAAGAACGAGAAGTGGAAGAGCCCTTCCCGGTTCGCCCCAGATGACATCCGGGCATACGAGTACTATCTCCGGGGCCATCAATTCCTTCTCCACATCCGGATGAAGAGCTTCGGCTACGCCAGGGAGATGTTTCAGCGGTCGGTGGAGATCGATCCCGGGTATGCGCCGGCATGGGCGGGTTTGGGAGAGGCCCTCGCCCTGACGAACATGTTCTACCCCGACCGTACCGAGGAGCTGGAGGAGGCGGACCGCGCCACCCGGGAAGCCGTGCGATTGGCACCCGGACTGGCTGAGGCCCATGCCGCTCGCGGCCTCACGCTCTTCCTCATGGAAAAGGCCGAGGAGGCCGAGGAAGAGTTCCTGGAGGCCATCGGGTTGGATCCCGACCTCTATCAGGCAAGGTATTTCAGAGCCAGGGCCCTCTACCAGGGGGGGCGCATCGAAGAGGCGGCGAAGGAGTTCCAGGAGGCTGCCAGGATACGGGAAGACTACGACGCTTCCTTTTTCGCCGCCCAGGCTCTGGAAACCCTGGGTAACCACGATGGTGCCCGGTCCCAGCTCGCCGTGGCCCTGGGAGCCGCGGAGAAGCACATGGAGCTGAACCCGGACGATCCCCGGGCAGCTACCGTTAGAGCCGTCTCACTCTGCCGCCTGGGACGCCCCGAAGAAGGCCTCACCTGGGCGGAGAAAGCTCTGGAGATGGATCCGCACGACGCCGGGATCCGATACAACGTCGCCTGCCTCTATTCTCTCGAAGGGCGGGCAGAGGAGGCCCTCCAATGCCTTGAGGATGCGCTTGCGAGGGGATTCGGCAACAAGGAGTGGTTCAAGAAGGATCCGGACCTGGATCCCCTCCGAGACGACCCCAGGTTCCAGGCGCTGATGGATCGGATCTGACCTGCCCCGTGGGGGCGGGGGCACCCTCCTCCTCAACGATGCGCCTCCACCGCTCGAGGCCTGCGAAGAAACCAGGGGGAACCGTCTTCCCGGCCTTAACCTCGATAAGGGATTTTCGGGACGCTTCCTCTAGCTTCTTCTATCCCACGCCCTCTCCGCCCGGTCCGTCATCAACCTGCTCAGCTCTTCCTTGTGTCGATCGGCGGCAAACGATCGGGCCAGATTGGCTTCCATGGCGGGAAGGGAATCCCGCAGCCTGTCGCAGGAGTTCTCGTACTGCTTGGGTGTGAGCTTCAGGTACTCCGCAAAGGTTCGAAAATCCCGCTCCGAGAGGTTCGTTCTTCGGCCGCAGATTGAAAGGGCAGACTCCTCCCGGTCACTGGGAACCAGGATTTGCGTCGCCAGGAGATCGTAGGCTGGCGCCAGCCGGATGCGGCCGTCCCGCCCATACAACAACGAAAAGTTCTTCAGGTGCATGTCGGAGTTCGCCGTCAGGAAGCAGAAGACCGTCAGTTCGAACAAGCGCACGGCGTCCAGAAGTGGCGTGGCAGAGTGTCTCCACACCGCCCTGCCAACCTGCTCCATGGAGCCCCGGTATTTCTGTTCGGTCATCTTTCCCGTCAACTGGGCCATATCCTCCATGTGGAGCTTCCCCTCTGCGTCGCGATCGACACGGCGGGAGAGGTAGGCCATCTCTCCACTCTTCAACGGCATGAGGGCGAAAGGAACCGTGGTGATACTGCACGACCGGGCCATGCCCATGACCGCATGCTCCAATTCAGGCATGCCGGGATAGTCTTCGTGGGGAGGCTTGAGAACAAAGTCGCCCCATAGGCCAACCAAAGTGAATCGACCCCTTTCGCTCTCGCTCCGATCCAGATGAAGCGACAGCTTAGGTTGGACTCCAGGAACCGAGATTCGAGAGCGAATGGCTTGCTCAGCCAGTTGATTCAGCTCCTCCCACCCGTACGGGAGCTCCGGCGGTTCCCGTCTCCCGAAGAAGGCCTGGGCGCACCGCCGGTGGTAGAGCCTCCGGTCCGGCTCAAGGCTCTGGCAACAGATGAAGCAACGGTCAGGCGTCACCGGGTATCTCCTGCCGCTTCACGGACACGGCCCCGATGCAGTCCTCGCAGCAGGCCAACAAAAGGCCCATCCTGTCCCGGGAATCCAGCTTCCACGTCCTCTCGGCGATGTCCAGCAACCAGCCTTCGGGAATCAGGCCGTCGAAGAAGGGAAAGAGGGCACGGTCATGGTAGGGATCGGACTGGAGAGGCAGGGAAAGGCTGACCGCTCCTGCAGCCGGATCATCCAGATAGTCTGCATCATAGGTGAACCAGAATCCATCCTCGTCTTCCCTGATGATGCCGACGAACCGTTCCTCCAGGTACACTCTACCGACCCGGGGCACCACGGTCCTCCACAGTCAGGGGAACGGGCCCGAGCTTGCTCCCGAAAAGGGCCAGGACCTGGTTCACCTTGTCCATTCTGAGGGTGGCCTTTCCCTGCTCCAGCTCCCGGACGAAACGGAGACCCACTCCGGCCCGGCGGGCCAGATCCACTTGGGTCAGCCCCAGGGCCTTACGCTGGTCCTTCACGTAAACCACCAGTGACCTCGTATTCATGACTATACCCTAACGCGTATACTACTACAGTGCAAGAAAGAAATAACCCCTTTAGGGTGTAAACCGAAAGAGATTGGTGACACTATACCCGAAAGGGATGCTGGCGCGGGTCCGGCCTTGGGTTGGACCAGGTCCCGCTTCCAGGAAGGTGCCGGTGGGAAGGGGCCATCCTCAATCTTCCGAACATGACGGTCTCCAAATCCCGATGTAAGGTATCTCCAAATCCCGATCTTACTCTGCCGAGGAGGGGAACGTCACCACCGTGACCAGCATGATCTCCCGCCGAATCGCAGCCGTCGTGGGGTCTCTGACCAAAGACGAGCCTGTGGTTGCACTCCAGGGTCCGAGAGCTGTTGGGAAGACGACTCTACTGCGGGCCATCGCTGCGGTGGAGGGCGTGGAAGTCGTGGACCTGGATGACTTGGCCACAAGAGAGGCGGCTGCTGCGGATCCAGCGACCTTTGTCTCGGGTCCGGCCCCGGTCTGCATCGATGAATACCAGCAAGTGCCCGATCTTCTCGACTCTATCAAAGCGGAGTTGAACCGGGACAGCTCCCCGGGACGCTTCATCATTACGGGATCCACCCGCCACGATGCGTTGCCCAGGGCAACCCAGGCGCTGACCGGGAGGTTGAGCCTCGTCACCATCCACCCTCTCTCGCAGGGAGAGATCGGGGGAATCCGGGAGAATTTGGTCGAGGTTCTATTCGAAGATGCGTCCAGGTTGATCACCCCCGAGCCGTCGTCGACGAGCCGCGAGGAATACATCCAACGCGTGGTTACCGGTGGCTTCCCCATGGCCCTCTGGCGTACTGAGACTGCCCGGAATCGAGGTAAAGGCCGGAAGCCGCGTGCAGGAAAGGGACCTGGCTGGGCTGAGGATCCTGAAGGGCGAGCTCGGTGACGCCTTCGTTGCAGGCGCGGTCCTCCACACCGAAGGGTAGGAATTTCAAGGGCCCTATGGAGGTTTCCGGGAGCTGACCGATTGTGCAAGGGCTAGGTGGGGTTGGTCAAGAACGGAGTGTGGGACGGAATTCTGGTAGGGGTGGTAGAGGACTCAGGGTTTTGGGGCGCACCTTCGGTGGTGGGGCCGGAGGGTCTCGGAGGTCAGCCCCCTCGGCTCTGATCGAAGTCGTCTTCCGGAATGGGCTCGGGCTCAGCGGGATCGAAGTTGGAAGTCTGGTCGAGGTCGTCGGGGAAGGACTCCTGGGCGACCTCTTCAACTTTCCCCCCGTGGGGCGCCATGGCGAGCTCGGTCTGGGGTGGACCCCGGGCGGGATGGAGGAGCGGGGGTGAGGTGGGCTCGCCGATGTGGGCCAGAATCCGGGTGATGGGCTCGGGATCGGTGAGGAACGCGATGAACGTGAGGGGTTCCTGGCAGGTGGGACAGATCAGGGGAAACACCTCATAGATCCGGGCCAGGAGGGCGGCCCACCGGGAGGTCCTGGCGGAGGTGGTGTCGGGTGGTTGGGGTGGTGGGGCCTCTGGCGCCTGGGATTCGGGAGGCGAGGCCGGCGATCTCAGGGGAAGCTTGGGACCGGGGACCTGAGCGGCCAGGGCATTGTCCTCGTGAGCCTGGGTCGTGACGAGCGGCCTCAGGGGCGCATTGGGGGCAAAAACCCCGTGGTAGCGGTGGCGGTGGATACGGGGCGGAGGGAGAACCGTGGCCAGGCGGTCCAGGAACTCGAGAGCGGAAAGGCGGAGGGCGGTGCGGCCCGAGGGATCGGGCTTGGGGAGCAGGTAGAGGATCTGGTCAGAGCGGCCGCCGACGAGGTGGAGGCGGTCGAGGGCAAACGGCCCTCTGGCACAATAGCGAATGAGTCGCTCCAGCCCGTCGCGGTCGGTAGCCTCGATGCGGACGCTGGCGTCCAGGCTGAGCCCACCGCCGTGTTGCCAGCCCAGCACCCTTCGCAAAGAGACGCCACTACTTGTTGACCGATACGCACCTTGTTTCAGGTGAAAACGATCGGTACGAGTTCACCAAACACGACCGGTTTGGAAACCTCCTCCAAATCGCCCGGCTACGGTTAGAGCCGACTGCGGTCACAGCTGAGGACAGGGCATCTGTATCGCAGGAACTGTACCCAAACATCACTTTACCCGCAGTGAAGCCTGCCTTTTCGCGGATACTTCTTGACGAGGTTGGTAACTATTGGATTGAACAGTTCCAGTGGTTGCCAACCGGAGCTGATCCGCGGTGGGAGGTTCTCGACGAGGGAGGGAGTTGGCTGACGACCGTGGTTGTCCCAAGTGAGCTGAGGATTACGCAGATCGGTGCCGACCACATCCTCGGCACGGTGAGGGATTCTACAGATACTGAGTATGTCCAGCTTCATCGACTTCAAAAAGGGACAAGGGGGAATTGATTGGCATTGGGACCCCTCCGGAACCGAATCCCATCCGCCGTTGGAGAGCACTGCCCCCATCCGCTCGGACCAGGTCCGCAGGGATTCCTGGATTGCTCTGAATCCCGGCGACGGTTCCCACCGCGAAGTCATCTTGGCGACGTGCCCCGCAGGACGCTGAAAAGCGCCTAATGAATATGGGTTCCCGGCTGATGGCTGAGTAGGTTTAGCGCGAGCTTCGCAGCCGCTACCTCTCAGCGGCCGGCCCATTATTCCCTCGGTTTCTGCTATCGCCTCGCGAGCTGCCGACCGGCAAAAGGCCGGAACCCGAAGCCACCCTTATGACGACCTCTTTACCGCACCCGTGAACAGCGCAGGTCCACGATCGAAGTGGGTGAGCAGCATGACCGCTGTTGTCTGACGCGAACCCGACGTTGTCCTCGGCCATCACCAGCGCGTCCAGATCAAGATCGCACCGCCTGAGCCACCATATATGGTCCGGTACTGGACTGGGACTCCTCCGATGCCCGGATAGATCTCAATCGCCTCGATGTTAAAGGGATGTACCAATGCGTTGATATCCTGGGTATCCAACAAGACCATCCCATCGAGAACGACCTTGGCCTGACTGCCACGCAAGAGCACGCTTAGCTCACCTGTGGCTTGATTCCCGACCATCCTCACGCCGGGGAGCCCGTACAGGAGATCCGTTATCCTGCTGGCATGACTCCGGTTGATCTCCTCTTTCTCGATGAAGTACCCGAAGCCCTTCTTCTGTCGCTTGTAGAATCCAACCATTTCCAGCTGTCGGGTCCGAGCCTCCGTGACGACTTCCAGGGAATCGAGCGCGACAGGATCAGCCCGGAGAAAAACCGTTACCTCGATCTCCTCTCGGTCAGCCACCGTCAGCGGTTCGGTGAGGCTCGGTGCATAGCCCATCGTGCGAACGAAGACCCGGTAGTCGCCGGGCTCGGGAACCGGGAGGCGGAATCCGCCATCCAACTCGGTGGCTGTCTGTGTTAGGTAACTGCTATCAGCGGTGAGGAGTACGACAAGGGCTTCAGGTACCCTTTCTCTTGAAATACGGTCCCTCACGGTGCCGGAAATGATCTGGGCACCCAAACCGCTAGGAACCACACCAAACAGAAAGAGGACCGGTATGAACAACCTGGACCGAACCACCATCTTTTTCCAAAAGCGGCCAGTGAGGATTGTGATAACAAGGCCCATTGTGAAGAGAAGCTCAGGTCCTAGTGTTCCCTTCCATAAATACGCTCACGTATTATAACCTGGCATCGCGTAAATTGATATGGTATGTTTCCTTTGGCCCCTGCCGGAGGATACCATGCCCAGACGTAGCCCATACGTGATCAACCTGACCCCTCACGAACGCCAGGTCTTGGAGTCACGAAGCCGCCAGTATACGTTACCGTATCGAGATGTCGTACGTGCAAAGCTCGTGATCCTGGCGGCCGAAGGACTGGAAAACAAGGATATCGGGGAGCGCCTGGGGCTACCCCGTGAGATCGTGAGCAAGTGGCGCAAGCGCTTCTTCCAAGAACGGCTCCCCGGCCTCGAAGAGCGGCCGCGGAGGGGACGCCCTCCGGTTTTTCCCCCCTGAAATCGTTTGCGAGGTCAAGGCGCTCGCCTGCAGTCTGCCAGCCGAAACGGGTCGGCCCCTCTCGCGATGGAGTCGTGAGGAACTCCGACGAGAGGTCCAGCGTCGAGGCCTCGTGGCCGAGGTTTCCGGCTCTACCATCTGGCGCTGGCTCAGCGAGGACGCCATCCGACCCTGGAGTCACCGAAGTTGGATCTTCCCTCGCGATCCTCTCTTCACGGCCAAGGCCGAGCGAGTCTTGGATCTCTACCATCGGCAATGGGAAGACCATGCCCTCGACCCCAACGACTTCGTCATCTCCGCTGACGAGAAGACCCAACTCCAGATTCGCGAGCGCCTCCATCCCAGTGCCCCAACACGGCCCGGACGCCCCATGCGGGTCGAACACGAATACCGTCGCCACGGAACCTGTGCCTACCAGGCGGCGTGGGATGTGCATCACGCTCGCCTCTTCGGTCATGTCGTGCCCTCGTCCACGATCAAAGCCTTCGATGCTCTGGTCGCCCAGGTGATGAAGCAGGAGCCGTATGCCTCGGCCAACCGCGTGTTCTGGATCGTGGACAACGGCGGCATCCACAGGGGCCAGAGCTCCATCACCCGCCTTGAAGGACAGTGGGAGAACCTGCGGCTGATCCATCTTCCCGTTCACGCCAGTTGGCTCAACCAGATCGAGATCTACTTCTCCATCGTTCAGCGAAAAGCATGGACCCCCGATGACTTCGATTCCTTCGATGCGGCTCGTGACCGACTCCTGGGCTTCCAGGCCCACTATCAGGCCATCGCAGAGCCCTTTGAATGGAAGTTCACTCGGGAGGACTTGTATCTCCTCCTTGAACGCCTGGAGTCCTCTCCGGCTCCCCTACGCGTTGCCGCCTGAGGATACGTGACCGAACTTCTGACCTGGAGCACTAGTACCTGCCCAGATCGGAGATGGTTCCTTAACCACATTACTACGAGCTAGCCCGCCCTCAGGCCCAAGGGCGCTCCAGGGCCCGAGGGGAACCGGGGGGTTCGGGGGACATCAGGGCCCCGGTTGACCAGTCACTGGGGCCGGCCATCAAAAGACCAAGAAGTGTGAGGAACAGGACTCCCCTCCTGCCGCCCCCGAGCTTGCTCTAGATGCACAGATGAACTCGCCCCCTCTGTCACAAACACACTTTTCTTGGGGGCTAGTCCGTAGACGACGATTTCTACCCGGTCGGTTCGTCTGACCGCGAGGACCTTGCCGGGGCCGAACGGGGAGGCAAAACCAAGGGGGACATTCAGCGCTGTGTCTCTCACGAACCGGCCAGATGAATCCCATCGACGCACTACCCGCTGATCTGCCCCACCTGCCAGACCCCGCTCACGTTCATCGCGTTCCTGACCGATCCCCAACCGATTTCCCAGATCCTCGCCCACATCGGCGAGCCTACTTCCCCCCCGCTCCTCCACCCCGCCCGGGGCCCACCCCAGACCGAGCTCGCCATGGGGATCGGCGGTGGGAAAGCAGAAAAGCTCGCCCAGGAACCCTTCCCTGACGACCTCGACCAGTCACCCGACTTTCATCCCACAGAGCCCGAGCCCATTCCTCAAGACCACTTCGATCAGAGCCGCGGTGCCTGACCCCTGAGGCCCATTGGCCTCACCGGCTCATAGGGTCCTTAGACTTCCCTTCTTTTGCATGTTGGCCCCTGGTAGAGTTGCAATATGGCCGACAGTCGCCTTACATTATGGCCGCTGCTAACGACTTCTTCCTCCCAACGACTGGTGTTGGACGATGCGGTACCAGACACGAGTGGTCGAAACCGAGATAAAGGAACGCCTGGCCGCCGTCGGGGCAGTGGTTATCGAAGGTCCCAAAGCATGTGGGAAGACCGAAACCGCCAGGCGCTTCGCCGCCAGCGAAGTCCTTCTGGATGTGGATGAAAACGCCCGACGAGCGATCGAAGCTGATCCGAGGCTCGTACTCGAGGGAGAAGTCCCACGCCTGTTGGACGAATGGCAACTGGAGCCGGCGATCTGGAACGACGTTCGACGCGCAATCGACGACCGCGGGAAACCGGGCCAGTTCATCCTGACCGGATCCGCCCTCCCGCAGGACGACGTCAGCCGCCATACCGGCGCGGGTAGATTGACCCGAGTGCGGATGCGTCCAATGACCCTGTTCGAGACTGGCCATTCGTCGGGTGAGGTCTCTTTGGGAAACCTCCTCCACGGGATTCCCAGCGGCAGCAGCGAGCCAGGCCTGACCGTTCCGCAACTGGCCGAACTCATTGCGATCGGTGGTTGGCCCGGGAACCTGGACCTTGGTGTCGAGCAGAAGCTGAGGGCCGTCAGGGACTACCTGGAGGAAATCAGAAGGGTCGACATTCGGAGAGTCGATGGGACAGGCCGAGATCCGAACAAGGTGGGTCGACTTCTGCGATCGCTGGCACGCAACGTGGCCACGTACGCGGGATTCACGACACTCGCGACCGATACGGCCGGGCCTGACGGCGAACTGAAGCGGCACACCGTCAGTGAATACCTGGGAGCCCTCGAACGATTGCTGGTAGTGGAGAATCAACCTCCGTGGGCTCCTCACCTACGATCCAAGTCCAGACTCAGGAGCTCGGACAAGCTCCACTTCGTCGATCCGTCCCTTGCGGTCGCGGCATTGCGAGCCAATCCCGACCGGTTGCTCGAAGACATGAAGCTGCTGGGTTTCCTGTTTGAGTCGCTCGTGATACGGGATTTGCGGGCCTACGCACAGGCAGCGGACGCCAGCGTGTACCAATACCGGGACAACACCGGGCTCGAGATCGATGCGATCGTCGAGACGGCGGCTGGTGGATGGGCCGCATTTGAGATCAAACTCGGCGCCGGTCGGATTGACCAGGGCGTGGCCAGCCTGCTTCGTTTCGCTGAACGAGTCGACCCGAAGCGATCCGGAAGGCCCGCTACGCTTGCGGTGGTAACCGGGACAGGCTACGGCTACGTCAGGGACGACGGTGTATGCGTGATTCCTGTCGGCGCGCTTGGCCCGTGACGGCTCGATGCACCTAACACAGCATTGAGACCCCTCACCGCACTCAGCCTCTCGGGTCGGCACCAACCGTAGGAGTGGACCAAACGTAGCGCAGTCATCGGACCAGATGTATAGCAGGGAGCGGTCCAGATGTAGGTTTTACAACTCCACACCGGTCTAGAGGGCCGCGTCAACATCCCGCGGCTTGATCAACAGTACGGCCTCTCCGCGGTGGCCCTGCGGGGGTTTCCAACGCGGCCCAGCCCCTCGAAAGATGCGGTTGAAGGAAGGAAAGCGGGGCCGCGTTGGCTAAGCGAGCCCCGAAGCAATTCGATCCCGGTAGGCGAGCGGCCCCCGAAGGGGCACCGCGGGGAGGTCGGACAAAACTCCAAGCCACGGTAGCCCCGCGAGCCTCCGCAGGAATCGGGACCGGAAAGGCGAGCACCCCCGGAGGGCCGGCACCCCCCTGCCCGCTGCGGAGCCTAGAGAAACGGCCAGAAGTCCGGTCTCACCGACAGGATTGCCTGCCACTCCCCGCCATCCCCGAGGCCCCGGGCAAAGTCCATGCGGATCACGTCCCAGCCCAGGGCCAGTCCCAGGCCTGCCGAGAGAAGGACCGGAGGATCCTTCACACTGGTGGAGAGGAGGTCGGGGACAAGATCGCCTCCCCAGGCCCGACCCGCGGCACCGAACGCCCGGAGGCTCAGGAAGGGCGGAAGAAGGCCCATGGAGGCCTCGGACCGGGCCAACCAGTATCGATCTCCGACCTGAGAGCGGAAGGCGTAGCCGGGGACTGTCTGGCGCCCACCGAGGAAGTAGCGGGCCTGCAGGGGCGGGGCCCCGAACAGACTTCCTCCCTGGAGGTCCACTGTCAGCGTGGCTCCCCGGGTGAGCCAACGCTTCTGGTAGGAGAGGCCGCCCGCCAGAGAGCCGAAGGACTTTCCGGAGCTCTCGCCGAACACCGGTTCAGTGTCGGCCTCGAGGTCGAAGCGACCGAGGAGACCCTGCACCGTCAGCTGAAGATCCTTCCAGGGGGTAGCGAAAGACCCCGCGGCTTCCAGCGAGGTCCACGTGCCTCTGTCCAGCCAGATCACCGGCCGGTAGTCGGTGTCTTCCAGGTCGGATGACACCACGTCCCGTCCAGGAGACTGCTTTTCCCACCGTCCCGTGAGCTCGAGCCGGCTCCCGGCTCCCAAGGAGAAGGCGTGGCTGGCCGACACCCCGGTGGAGAAGAAGAGGTCGGTGTAATCCTCCTGGAGGGTCAACGATGCCAGGGTGTTCAGGACCCCCGAGATCGCGGGAACGGGGCCCAGATCCCGGGGACGGCCCTTGAAGACATGCAGTTGAGTGGTGGGGAACTTTTCCCCTCCGGTAAATCGCAGCTCGAGCGTAGGACGCCGCCGGCCGAAGGAGTACCCGCCGTAAAGGAACATTCCCAATGACGGGCGAGGGATGTGCGAAACCCCTGCGCCCAGAAAGAGACCCTCCGTCCGGTTGTGCCGGACGACGGAGGAGGCGAAGGGCGAAGGCAGGAAGAGTCTGCTGCGGCGCAGGCCGCTCAGGTACTGCTCGGTGGCGATGGAGACGGCCAGTGACTGGATCTCGTCCATCGTAGGAGGGGGTTCGAAGCCCTGGATTCCCTCTTCCTCCAGCTGGGCGTGGAGCTCCTCCTCGAAGGGGAAGGCTCTTCTGACCACCTCCGGCAGGGCCGAGATGGTAGGCCCCGTGAAGATGGTGGGTGGCAGAGGGATGTTGATCTGGTAGTCCCTCACTTCGAAGGAACCTCGGATGATACTCCCGGCCGGGATATCGAGGTAGGGTACCTCCCGACGGATCTCCAGCTGCTGCCGGTAGGGTAGCCAATACCTCCCCTCCCAGAGTCCGTTTTCCAGGGAGATGCTGATGTGGTGGAGGTAGGAGTCGACGTAGGAAGCCGGGGTGAAGGTGAAGCTCATCCTGACGATGGACTTCGTGTCCCGATCGAGGAAGACGTTTCCGACAAAGCCCGGAGCTTCGAAATCCTTCGGCCGGACCTGGACCTCGTATACCCGGACCGTTTCCCCCGTTGCCGGGAGGCTCAAGGTAACCGAATCCGCCAGAAGAAAGTCGTACACGGTCTCGGAGCCGGGGGCCACGGGGTGCACCACGGACTCCACTTCGTCACCGTCGCCGATGCGGATCCTGTCCCCGAACTCGTCCTGGACCACCACCAGATGGTCCAGGTGGTAGTGGATGTTGGTGGGGAGGCTTTTTTCATCCCGCAGACCGACAATCCGTTGTTTGAACCGGTTCGGGGCCTGCCAGTACACCTCGAGGGCGATCTGGTCGGTCTTGACCAGGATACGCTCGCCGGTGTCCCCACGGTCGATGTAGAAGTAGACGTAGCCTCTGGCCTGGGAGGAGTAGGATTGAAGGGTGGAGTCCTGGATAACTCGCTGCCGCACGTCT
>JASFVN010000285.1:0-5975 GCA_050049805.1 Gemmatimonadota bacterium | reverse complement strand
GATCTGGATGGTGGACAGCAAGGGGCTGGTGACCGACGCCCGGCCCGGGCTGGAGGATTTCAAGGAGGCCTTCGCCCGACCCCTGGAGGAGATTCAGGGTTTCACCTGTGCGGATCGGGATCGGATCACTCTTGAAGAGGCGGTCCGAAACATCCAGCCCACCATCCTCATCGGCACCTCTGGGACCCCGGGGATGTTCACCGAATCGATTGTCCGATCCATGGCCGAGTACAACCAGCGACCTGTGATCTTCCCCCTCTCCAATCCCACCAGCAAAAGCGAGTGCACGGCGGAGCAGGCCATCTCCTGGTCGGAAGGAAGGGGAATCGTGGCTACGGGCAGCCCCTTCGCACCCGTATCCCATGGGGGTCGGCGGTTTCGCATCGGGCAGGGGAACAACGCCTTCATCTTCCCGGGAGTGGGGCTGGGGATCTGGGTTGGAAAGGTGAAGCGGGTCACTGATGGCCTATTCCTGGCCGCGGCTCGGGCCCTTGCCGGCCAGGTGTCCCAGGCGGACCTCGACACCGTTTCAGTCTATCCGGAGTTGACGAGGATCCGTGAATGCTCCCATGCGGTGGCTTGCGCCGTGATCCGACGGGCTGCAGAGGAGGGACTCGCTCCGGAGCCGACCCTTGACGATCTCGGAGACACGGTAGCCCGCGCCATGTGGTTTCCCGAATACCGGGAGGTTCGATACCGTCCGGGGGCCTGAGGCGATTGAGGGGAGAGGGGAAAGTGATTCCTGCGGAGCAGTATGAGCCGAGTTCCGGCCACTGCACTCAAGACGAGAACGAGCCCAATGACACTTGGTGAGCTGCTGGATACACGGGCCCCGGCCATCATCCAACGGGCCCTAGAGGCCATGGGGCGGGCGCACCTGGCCCACTACCGGGCATTGGGACCCGAAGAGACAAAGACCCTGGTGGAGGCCCTCTACGATACGACCCGACGTGCGGTCCTTACCCGGACGGCGGACGCCCTCCTGGACCACGCCGATCGCATCGCTGAGGATCGCTTCACCAGTGGCTTTGACCTGTTCGAGGTCCAGATCGCGTTCAACGCCCTGGAAGAGGCCATCTGGAGGGAGGTCCTGGATCGCCTCCCTCCTGACGAGCAGCCGGAGGCCCTGGGGCTGATCTCCACAGGGTTGGGCATCGGGAAGGACGCTCTGGCCAGGGGGTTTCTGGCACGTGCGAACAAATACCGTTCCCCGTCTGTGGATCTGAGGGCCCTCTTTCAAGGGCTGTGAAAGAGGAGAGGGATACGGAGACCCCTCCTTTCATTACGCCCCGAGCGACTGTGGACCCCAGCCGGCATGGCAGGTACGTTGGCGTACATGGCTTTCAAGCCAAGCGCCCCATCTCTACAGAGGATCCTGCCATGACCATCGAGAGGCATCCACAATCCAGAAGAGCTTTCCTGTCAAAGAGTGCCATGGGGATCGCTTCCATTGGTCTTGCCGGCTCGACGCCGAACATGGCGGCAGCCCAACCAGCCAAAGAGCAGGAGTCTGGGACGCCGATTCAGCGAACCCTGGGGAGGACCGGAATCGCGCTGCCGGTCGTGAGCATTGGAGCCATGAACAGCGATTCACCCGCCCTCTACCATTATGCCTACGACCTGGGTGTCCGGCATTTCGATACCGCAGAGGTATACCTGCAAGGCAGGAGCGAAGAGGTGCTCGGCAACTTCATCAGCGAGCGGGGAATCCGGGACGAGATCTGCCTGGCCACGAAGATCGGACATAGCATCCGGAGGGTCGACCGTTCTCGGTTCAGGAGTGAGCTGGAGCGGACTTTCGAAGGCTGCCTGAACCGCCTGCAAACGGACTACGTGGACATTCTATACCATCACTCCATCTCAGACGCTGAGGGGGTGAACAACGAGATAGCCCGGGAATACTTCGGGGAGCTCCAGGAGCAGGGGAGGATCCGCTGGCCAGGCCTGTCGACCCATTCGGGCCAGGCTGAGGTACTCAACGAGATGGCAAAAGACGACTTCTGGTCCGTGGCTCTCGTTGCGTTCAATGTGACCATGGCGGACAACCAGGAGCTTCTGGAGGCGATGAGGAATGCCACAAGTAAAGGTGTCGGAATCGTCGGGATGAAGGCCCTGGGGGGAGGCCAGAGGGGACCCGACTCCCCAGCCGGAGCGCAGGACTCCAACAAGACCGCCATGATCAAATGGGTTTTGAACCACGAGGAGGTGACCACCATCATCCCAGGAGTCACGGCCTTCGATCAGATGGATCTGGACTGGACGGTGGCTTCCGACCTCTCATACACGGACGAAGAGCGGCGATTCCTGGGGCAGGACGATCTGCCAAGCAGCTTGCAGTTCTGCCAGCAATGCCAGGAGTGTCTGCCAAGTTGCCCACAGGACGTGGACATTCCGACCCTCATGCGCACCTACATGTACGCGGCCCAGTACGCCAACTTCCCTCACGCCCGAATGACGCTGGATGGAATCCGGCCGCGGCAGGGTCTAGCTACCTGTGCTTCGTGCTCGGCTTGCACCGCCCGATGCAGTCACGCAATCGACATCCCGAGGAGAGTCGGTCTACTGAAGTCCATGTATGTAGCATGAGGGAACAGCCGCCGGCTTCGGCCCCGAAACCGGGGGGCCGAGGGGACCCGGCCCCCTACCTCCCGAACCAGTAGGTCGCTTTGATCTGGAACACGTTCAGGGGCCGCTGGTCGAACAGGTTCCGGCGTGCCCGCCCGAAGTCGAAGTCTCCGCTGGGATCGTACCCGGCCCGCTCCTGGGTCCAGACGAAGTAGAGGGTCGAGCCGGGGCGGTACTCCCAGCGAAGCACCGCGGTGCCCCGGAGGGCGCTCCGGGTAAAGTCGGGGTTCCGGAAGGTGAAGGCTTCCGCGGGCCCTCCAGCGTCGGGATCCACAGTGTATTCGGACCCATCCTCATCGTAGCTGAGAACCCCCATGTCCTCGCCGTACACCATCTTGTCCATGGTGCGAGGGGCCGCGAACTCCCGGAAGGAGGAGTAGTCGCCGCTGGCGATGAACGGCTGGGCAAAGAGCTGAAGCGTGAGGTCGGGAGTGAACGTCCAGTTCACACGGGTGGTGAGGGAGAGGGTCGTGGTCTCGATGAAGCCGAACACGTAGCGTCGACCATAAAACGCCGTGGCCGTGGGGTCGTCCACGGCCGTCACGTACTGCTGGCTGGACTGGTCCCGGTGGTAGCTGGGCGAAAGTTGGATGAAGACGTTGGCGGCGGGTTTCAGGGCAACGCCCGGGGTGATCATGAGGGACCGGGTGTCGGTGCCGATGCCGTTGGAAACCTGCACTGCAACGTCGAATACCGCCGGAGCCCGGGCATCGGTGGACAGCTGGAGGTTGGCCACATCGTACCCGGTCCGTTTCACCACGGGGCCGCCCCGGGTGATACGGTCGTCGTACGACGGTATGTCGTGGATAGCCATGGCCCGGATCCGCCAGAAGTTGAGGAACTCGAGCTGGAAGAAGGCCTGCAGGTTGGCGCGGGTGCGATCGCCGTCATAGTTGTACTCGGTGGCCCCTCCGAAGGTGGTGAAGATGCTCCGGTACCACCGCGTGGGCGTGGTCCAGACACCGGCGATGTTGCCATTGAGCCAGGTGTAGTCGGAGCGGCCCAGGAAAGCCAGATCGTTCACTTCGAACCCGGGACTGCGAACGTTCGCCATGGCTTCCCAGCGGAGGATCCCGGCGTTCTTGCTCACCCGTGTAAAAAGCCCATACCCGCGAAGGGATGTGGCGTTGGGGTCGTAGCGGGCGTTGAAGAACCCATCGCCCTCCACGGATCGATCGGGCCGCTGGAAGTAGTGGGCGCTGGACTCCTGGGTGCGAAGCATGGCTTCCGGCGACCCGGCCACGTTGGAGAACAACACGCTTCCCATCCATTGGTACGTCCGACCCTGCCAACGGTGGTTCCAGTCGATGCCCATGGACTCGGCGTGGCTACGAAGGAGGGCCTCCACCGCCGGGTCGTTCATCCGCCTGGCTGTGGACGTGAGGATCCCACCGAAGGTTGTGGCCCCGTCCCGGAACTCCTTGTTCACGCGTCCCACGAAGTAGTTGGTGAGGGGCTCCACCACCTGAGTACCCTCTGACGGGCCTTCAGCGCTGGTGTATCGGGCCTCCTCCTGACCCGTCACGGCGTTCAGCAACCCCACCGTGTACCCGCTCTGGGTCCGGCCGGTAATCTTGGCGGCTCCCAGAATCGAGGTCTTGTCCGGCACATCGGCATACGTGGAGATGTCGTCCACGTGCCCAGCGAGTTGCGGCGGCCGGCCGATGCGGCGGGAGTAGAATGCGCTCAAACCCGAGGAGTTCGTGCAGAACATGCAGCTCATGCCCCCGAAGCTGAAGGCGCTGGCCCCGGCGATAAAAAAGGGGCGTTTTTCGTCGTAATAGGTCTCGAAGGCGCTGAGGTTCAGGACCGACGGGTCCACTTCCACCTGCCCGAAATCGGGATTCAGGGTAGCGTCCAGGGTGAGGTTGGACGTGAGAAGGTACTTCACGTCTGCGCCGGAGCTGAAGCTCATATCACGCCCGTCGTGGTAGGGATCCCCGGACCGAGCGTGCTCGAACCGGCTCCCAGCCACCACATAGGGCATCACCTCGAGCTGCCTGGGCCGATCGTGGATCTCCAGTCCCTCCAGGTGCCCGAAGAAGGCCGGTCCGCTGGGCTCATTCCGCCCTCGAAACGACCACATGTCCTGCTCGTTGCGTTGGTCCAGGTAACGCCAGATCTGGAACCCCCAGGTCTGCTCGGGATCCTGGGAAAAGCGGAGTTGACTGAAGGGGATGCGCATCTCGGCACTCCACCCTTCGGAGTCCACATGGGTAGCCGTCTCCCAGACCGGATCCCACGACGGGTCCCGGTTGAACTGGTCCCCCTTGACCCCCTGCGGGTTCACCTCGAACCAGACGTCGTCCAGGTGGTTGTGGTAGGGATCCAGCCGGATGATGAGCTTGTCCGTGGTGAGGGAGTTGAACGAACCGTTGTTCCCGTCGGCGTCAAGGAGCTGATCTCGTCGGGCGAGGGGCGCCACCACTCCCTCCGGCTGGTCCAACCGGGCGCCGATGTAGAGGGCCTCGTCGTCGTACAGGACCCACACCTCCATGGGATAGGTGGACGCCTCCCCCTCGTCGGGCTGGTACTGGCGAAGCCCTGAGCTCGGGGCGGCAGACTCCCACGCCGCCTCCTCCAGGCGGCCGTCCATGGCGATGACCCCCTCCAGCCGTGTTGCCGTCGCCACTGGCACCGGCGTGGGGTGGGCCGGGTCGTCCACGGTCTGCGGCTGATACGTCGTGTCGACGAGGGTCTGGATCCGGGTCGGATCGGCGGCTCTCCGCCCCCGGGGCCGTTGAGCGGAGTCCTGAGCGCCGGCAGGGCCGGCTAGAAACCATATCAGAAGTGCAGACAGCGGGGCCGCCCGATAGAGCATGTCAGACATCAAGACCGCCCAGGTAAAGTGTCAGGGAGCGGTGGACATCTACTTGGACGACTCTTTTACGCTGAAGGTTTCGATCAAGGAAAGGAACTGTGGAGGGCCAGAGGGTCGAGGACGTTTGCGGTCCCCTCTGGGATCAGGAGACCGGGGCGTGGCTGGGCCGGGACGGATCCGCCGCCGCCGTGCGTCGTGCCTGGTGGAACGCTACCGACCTACGTTGAAGAACAGCCGGTTGACGGCCTCCGAGTTGGCGAAGCCGATATCCGGATAGCCGTCGCCGTCCAGATCAGCTGTTGCGACGCCGTAGGTCGCCTCGGCCTCTTCGCCTACCTTCTGCTCCACCCAGACTCTGCCGGACCCATCGTTCAGGTACACTGCGTTCTGCCCCTGGACGTTTCCCACCACGATATCGGCATCCCCGTCCCGGTCCATATCGGCAACCGCCGCCGCATACGTGTGTTCATCCGCGCCGAAGGGGATTCCCTCTTCGAACCGACCACTTCCAAGCCCCAGGTAGACGGCG
>JASFVN010000048.1:0-20838 GCA_050049805.1 Gemmatimonadota bacterium | reverse complement strand
CAGAAAAACGCCATCCTGGACGACTCGCCACACTCCCGGACCGTCGGGCCAATCCTGAAAAAAGTCCTCTCTCAGAGCCTCTGAGTGCACACCTTCGGGGGCGCCATTTGTTTCCTTTGCTCCACCGAGCTCGATGAACATCTCCTTTTCCGTCAGGGGGCGATCCCTGTGGGCTCCCCGGAACTCTCGCTGATACAGGCTCTAAACCTCTATCGGCAGCCATCTTTGACGTCCGTACTTTTCATCTGTTGCGGATACCACACGCATAACAATACATTCGTGCACTTTCACAAAATGTTTCTGCGGAATTCTCCCCCGACGATACATACTACGATCGTGGGTGAGGGAGGACGGACGTGACAACGGTCGCCCCTACCATTCCAGAAGCTAAACGACTGGAACACATACGGTTGCACTATCTTGACGGAATCCCTTTGGCTGAATTCCACCGCCTGCTGACACAAACAGATGATTACCGGATCAGCTATGCCGGCGTCAGGAACTACCACACCACCAGGAAGGCGCCGGTCGACTACTATGCCCAGGTGAGCCGGGTTTTTGGTGTGAGACTCCAGTGGCTTCTCTTCGGCGAGGGAGAGGTCACGGAATCGGAAGCCGAGGCCAGAGAAGCCGGGCTGGAGGTGCCAGAATGGGTGGCCATGCTGCCAAAGGCCGCTCCCACCGTTTGGGATCCAGCTGACCAGGTGTCACGGGCTGCCTTCCTGGAATGCATGCGAAGGCTGGACCTGGCCCGACCCGGGGGCCGTCCCCTTTCCATGGAGGAGAGGGAGAATCTGGCACGGGTCATTGATACACTGGTGGCCGGCGTCCTATGGATCCTCCGGGGCGACAAGCACGCCCCAAAGGATTGTATCCGCTCCCTCCTTCTGGCCCTCGCTCAGGGACTTCCAGGGCCCAAGAAGGGAAGCACCTACAGGGAGATCATGAAGCGGATGAAGATGTAGGTGCGTGGACGTGTTCTTCGCCTGCTGATATGCGCCCCAGAATAATCGGCCTGTGATTATCGACCACGGCCCGGGTGCGGCCCGCCGACCGCGATATTGGGCCCTATTACTTCTTCTTTTTCGCTGCGGCAGTACCGGGCACGGGCCCCAGGTCCCGCCAGGCACCAACATCCGTTCGGGCCGCAAAGACGTGACCTGCCTCCGTGGCCACATAGACCGTGTCCTTCTCGCTATCAACGGCGATGGCTACAGGTTTGTCCATGTCTTTTGACGACTTTCTCCCAGGGAAAGGTGAGCTCTGCTTCTAGGACCCTCTCTCGAAGACGATTCCCCCGTCTACAATGGTCATCTCCACATTCATGTTCAGGATGTCGGCCGGATCGATCTCCATGAGGTTGAGGTCACAGACGGTGATGTCCGCCAGTTTGCCGGCCGTCAGGGATCCACGAATATCACCTTCGAAGGCGGCGATGGCATTATTGATCGTATATGCCTTCAATGCTTCGTGGACCGATATCTTCTCCTCCGGGAACCATCCTCCCTCCGGAGTATGATTGAGGGTGGTTCGATTGACAGCGGCATGAATGAGATATTTGGGGTGCATGTGATATTCGGCTGCCGAGGTCCCTGGCCAGTCGGACCCGAAGGATAGCATGGTCCCGTGGTCCAGCATCGACTTGAAGGCGTAGGCCCAGCTGCTGCGCTCGGGGCCGATTCGCTCCTCCATCCACCGCATGTCGTCGGAGAGGTGATATGGATTGATCTCTGCGATGACCCCCAGCTCCTGGTACCTGGGGAAGTCCTGGGGCCGGACCACCTGGTTGTGAATGACCCTGAACCCCGTGAGGTCGACACCCTCGTTCTTCAGGCGCTCGTACATGTCGAGCATGAGGGCGACACCCTTGGTCCCAATGGCGTGCACGTTCGGCACGAACCCGGCATCGAGCCCGGCTCGGATCAGAGTGTACATCTTCTCCATATTCCCGACCTGCATCTGGGAATCGTCGCTGGTGTGGCGGCGGTAGTGCCCGTAGTTGTCGGGCTGGTCGTCATAGGGCTCGAAGAAGAGGGCCCCGTGGGTCCCCATGATGCCATCGATGTAGCCTTTGAGGGCTCCGTAGCGGAGAAAGGGATCGGGCTGTTTCGTAGTGGGGTGGAGGCCCATGGTGAGGCCCTGGGCGCCCAGATCCGCACCCCGCGAAAGGTCCGGTCGCAACCACACTCTGGCCGTAAGCTCACCGTTTTCCTGCAGCTCCACGAACCGAGCGGTCTGGTCCGGTACCGCAATGTCATGGATCTCCACGATCCCCGCCTCCCTGAGAGCCTTCAGCGCCGCACGGTTTTCGTCCAGGAGCCGTTGATGGGATTTGGGTTTCTGGACCCTCCTGATCCGGCTGATGGCGTCGGAGCCTCGGTAAATCAGCCCCGTGGGCACGCCTGCGTCGTCGAGCTTCATCCCTTCCACCGGTTCCTCCAGCAACCCCGCCGCCTCCAGGGCGGCGCCGTTGGCCAGGTAGAGCTCGCTGTCGAAGCTGTTCAGAAGACAGGGGTGGTCCCCGGTGATTTCGTCGATGGTCGCTCGATTGGGCTCCCACCTGGATTCCCTCTTCTCGTCGGCGCTCTCCGCCCCCAGAGACCACTCCTCGTAAGCGCCCCAGAGGCCGCCGGTGATCCACTCTCCCGGCTCCAGAATGGCCACCAACCGAGCCATCTCCTGGATGAGGCCCGGGTCGTCAGCCACGTCCATGAGGTTGGCGTCGTTGATAAGGCGCCCGGCATTGTTGAAATGCACGTGGCCGTCGATGAAGCCTGGAACCACGAACTTCCCGTCCAGGTCGACAACCCTGGTCTCGGGGCCTCGGAAGGCTTCGGCCTCGGCGTCGTCCTCCAGGACGGCCGTGATGGTGTTCCCGGTCACGACCACCGCCGAGGCCCAGGGTCGAGCTTCCTCCATGGTGTAGACGTCACCGTTCAATAAGATCAAATCGGCAGGATTATCCGAGGTAAAGCTGGGGCCACAAGCGGTCAGGCCCAACGAAACCAGAGCGGAAATCAGGAGAAGGCGAGACCTCTGCATGGCATGAACTCCTATCGAAAACGGAGGATGGAGACGCTGGTTCGTCCTCAGTTTGGGGCGGTGGAGGATCGGCGGCAACCGAGGCCAAGGTAGATTCGCTGGGGTGGCAAGTTGCTCAGGAACCTGTCTGCTCAACCGTTGCCAGTCCCACCTTCGTCGCCCACACTACGCCAGGTGGCTTCCCGGGGACGGGGGAGCCGACCGCACGTGTTCCATGACGCAAGGAGACCAGGATGGATCTGTCGACCCAGCACTGGAGCTGGTCATTCTGCAGAACCGCAGCCCTCCTGTTCGTCAGCTCGGCGGTGGCCTGCGGCCCCCCGGAGGAGGAAGCGTCGGAGCGGCTGGCGGAGCCTGCCGAAACGGAATGGATCGAGCTCTTCAACGGACGGGATCTGACGGGTTGGACCATGAAGATCGCCGGGCAGGAGCTGGGGGAGGATCCCTGGGAGACGGTCCGGGTGCAGGACGGCCTCCTGACCGTCAGCTACGAGAACTACGACGACTGGCAGGACCGGTTCGGGCACCTCTTCTACCAGGAGCCTTTCTCCCACTATGAGCTTCGGGTGGAATATCGGTTCATCGGCGATCAGGTGCCCGGCGCTGCCGCCTGGGCTTTCAAGAACAACGGAGTCATGTTCCATGCCCAACCCCCTGAGACCATGCTGAGGGACCAATCCTTCCCCCTCTCCATCGAGGCCCAGCTTCTGGGAGGAAATGGTACCGATCCCCGTCCCACGGCCAACGTCTGCACGCCGGGGACCCACGTAGCCATCCATGGGAATCAGGTCCAGGACCACTGCATCAACTCCGACGGCCCCACCATCCACGGGGAGGAGTGGGTAACCCTGGACCTGGTTGTAAGGGGTGCGTCGAGCGTGGTTCACGTCATGAATGGCGACACGGTCATGGCCTACACCGATCTGGTGATCGGGGGGGCTACAGAGGAAGAGTTCGGAGAGCCGGCCCAGGGAGAGGGCCAACCTTTGACGGGAGGCTACATCGCCATCCAGAGCGAGAGCCACCCCGTTCAGTTCAGACAGATCCTGCTTCGGCCTCTTCCAGAGGACGACACGACGGGAGGGAACCAATGACCATGGGCAGAAGAAGGTTCATCGAATCCACGGGGGGCATGGTTGCCGCCGCGTCCCTGGGTGGGGCTGCGGGCCTGGCCGGGTGCGGCCAGGAGGGGGGCGACGCCCCTGGGTCGGGCTCCGGACCCGGAATGGAGGCTGCCGCCGGCGAACCCTTCGTCGGCACTCCCGGCATCGGCATCTGCGATTGGAATCTGGGCCCCATGTGCGACCCGGAGCAGATCCCCAAGGCAGCCGAGGCGAACCTCACCGGCATCCAGGTCAGCCTCGGGCGGGACCCCGACGAAATCATCCTCAGGGACCCTGCGGTACGGGCCCGCTACCTGGAGCTCGGGAGGGAGCACGGCGTCTCCTTCCACTCCATCGCCCTGGGCATGTTCAACACCTACCCGCTGGCAGAGGAGCCCCGCTGTGCGGTCTGGCTCGTGGACGCCATCGATACGGCCGCGGCCCTGGGCGCAACAAACGTCCTGATGGCGTTTTTCGGGAACGGGGACCTCCGCCACCGGGACGAGAACGGGGAGTTCGTGAACGAGTCCACGAACGAGTTCGCCTCATTCCGCCTGGACGAGGAAAAGGTGAGCAGCGTCGTGGACACCCTGATCCAGGTAATTCCCCGGGCCCGGGACGCCGGTGTGGCCTTGGGCCTGGAGAATACCATCACGGCGGCCCAGAACCTGGAAATCATCGAGCGGGTCGGATCGGAATGGCTCCAGGTTTACTACGACATGGGGAATTCCACGGGGAACGGCTACGACGTCCCCACGGAGATCCGCATGATCGGGAACGACCGCATGTGTGAGTTCCACTTGAAGGACTGGAGCACCCCCCTTCTCGGCAACGAAGGATGTATGGTGGACAACGATGCCGTGGCGGTGGCCCTCGGGGAGATCGGCTATGACAAGTGGCTGGTCCTGGAGACCAGCGGCCGGGAGGACCATTTCCTGGAAGACACCCGGACGAATGTGGCGTGGGCCAAGGACCTTTTCGGCGTAGCCTGAGGGGAGGCATGTGAGCCGGATCCGCCGAGTTCTCAGCCGACTCTTTCGGCCCGTCCTCAGACCTTTTTCGGCGACAGCCCGGACCGTCAACGGCATGGTTCGAAAGCCGTTCATTTGGGGGGTGGCGGCTGGGCTTCTGTTTTTCTGGGCCGTTCGGGCCGGGAATGCCGTCACCTCCACCAACTCCTTCTGTGAATCGTGCCACGTTCATCCCCAGGCCACCAGCTCCTGGAGACAATCCACCCACTATGCCACCCAGAGCGGTATGGTGATCCATTGCGTGGAGTGTCACCTCCCTCCGGGCGGCGTCCCCTACGCCATGGAGAAGGCCCGCCTCGGGATCCGTGACGCATGGAGCACGGCCTTCAAGGATACCGACTCCATCGATTGGGAGGAGCGGTCCGTCCTGGAACACGCCCGGACCCACACGTTCAGGGAATCCTGTCTGGAGTGCCATCCGAACCTCTTTCCCATACAGCTCTCCGACGAGGGAGAGGAGGCCCACCTCCACTACGAGCGGAAGGCCGACGAAATACGGTGCCTCAACTGCCACCTCCACGTGGGTCACTACGATCCCGACGCCACCGACGAGATCGACTTCGGGATCGTGGAAACGGTGGTGGCCGAGGTCTACGAAGAACCGGCGGAGGTGGAGGGATTCGTGGACTACGAAGAGCGGATCCCCGGCACTTCGGTGAGCTTCCAGATGGTGGCCGTCCCCGGGGGCACCTTCCTCATGGGCAGCCCGGAGACGGAGGACTACCGGGAGCCGGACGAAGGCCCGGTCCACGAGGTCACGGTGAGCCCCTTCTGGATGGCGAAGGTGGAGGTGAGCTGGGACGAGTTCGAGGCCTGGTACCGGGACACTCGGGCAGAGGGCCGGACGGACACGAGGACGCTGCGGAATAGCATCGGCCAGGGCCAGCGGCCGGGTTCCGGGGGCGGGCCGGAGGTGCCGGGTGGCAGGGCAGCTGCGTCCGGCGGCACGGCGGCTCAGGGTGCCGGAGTGGATGCCATCACCGGCGCCACACCGCCCTACGTACCGCCGGATCAGGGTTGGGGGAAGGGCTCCCGTCCGGCCATCACCATGACCCATCACGCCGCCGTCCAGTACACCCGTTGGTTGTCCGAGAAGACCGGGCGGGAGTACAGGCTTCCCACGGAAGCGGAGTGGGAGTACGCCGCCCGAGGGGGAACGTCGACACCCTATTTCTTCGAAGGATCGCCGCGGGATTACGACCCGGATCGGTTAATACACAAGGTTTTCGGATACAACACAGACGTGTTGGACTCCTTCGTTGTCCATGCGGAAAACAGCGGGGCCCGGACCCAACCGCCGGAGGATGTGGAGACCAATCCCTTCGGGTTGGTGAACATGCTGGGGAACGTCCGGGAGTTCACTCTGGACTGGTATGCGGAGGAGACGTACAGCCAGCGGAGCGCCGGCGGCCCGGTCCTGGATCCCCGGGGGCCCGAAGCCGGAACGGAACACGTAATCCGCGGCGGGTCGTTCCGGAACAGCCCGGTTGACATGCGGTCCGCCGCCAGAGATTTCACCCGAACAGATGCGTGTCTCGTCACCGACCCCCAGATTCCCAAGAGCATCTGGTGGTACTCGGACTGTAACGACATCGGCTTCCGGATCGTGCGGGTCTTCGAGGCCGGGGAGCCCGGAAGCGCGGGCCCCGAGGGCGCCAGACTCGAGGACCCGGGCCCCGAAGGCAGAGGCCCCGAGGCCGTGGCGCCGGGCAACACGGGACCAGACAACAGGAAGCCCTGAGGCAGAAAGCCGAAAGACAAGGAGCCGACGGATGAGTGAGAAGACGGCTGGGCAGAGCAGGCGCGACTTCATCGAAACCCTTGGCGTGCTTGGTGCGGCAGGAGCCGTGGGTGCCGTGGCGGCAGGGTGCGGCCAGGGGCAGCAGGCCCTGTACCCGGACTACGGCTATCCACCCCTCCTGGAGAGAGCCCCGGACGGTCCCGTCCTAAGAGCGGGTCTCATCGGGTGCGGCGGTCGGGGCACCGGGGCCGCCCAGCAGTTCCTGGACGCCGGTCCCAACCTGGAGATCATCGCCCTCGCCGACTACTTCCAGGACCGGCTGGACCGCTGCCGGAACATCCTCCGTGAGGACAATGGTGTGGAAATCCCCGACGAGCACTGCTTCGTCGGCCTCGACGCCTATCAACACCTTCTCGAGACGAACGTGGACGTGGTCCTCATGGCCACGCCCCCTTACTTCCGGCCCGAGCACTTCGAGGCCTGCGTGGAGGCCCGAAAGCACGTCTTCATGGAGAAGCCCATAGCCGTAGACCCCGTGGGATGCCGCTCGGTCATGGCATCGTCCCGGCAGGCCGACGGGGCGGGCCTCTGCGTGGTCACCGGCACCCAACGCCGGCACCAGGCCGACTACCTGGAGGTTTTCCGTCAGGTGGCCTCAGGGGCCATCGGCGATGTGGTGGGCGCCAACGTGTACTGGAACGGTCAGGTGCCCTGGTGGCGGGACCGGCAGCCGGGATGGACCGACGTGGAGTACATGCTCCGGGATTGGGTGAACTGGACCTGGCTTTCCGGCGACCACATCGTGGAGCAGCACGTCCACAACATCGACGTGGCCAACTGGTTCCTAGGCGACACCCATCCCGAGAAAGCGGTGGGCTTCGGTGGTCGCTGGCGCCGACCCACCGGAGACCAGTACGACTTCTTCTCCATCGACTTCGTCTACGACGGCGAGATCCACGTCCACAGCATGTGTCGCCAGATCGCCGGGTGCGCCGACAACGTGTCGGAGCTCATCCGGGGCACGAACGGCTACACCAACGCCGCGAACACCATCTGGGCTCCCGACGGAACGGAGCAGTACGCCTATCCCTACGCCCAGGACGAGGAGGGGAACCAGATCGGCCCTCGGCCTTATTTTCAGGAACATATCGACCTGGTGACGGCCATCCGGAACGGTGAGCAGGTCAACGAGGCGGCCCGAACCGCCGAAGCGACGCTGACCGCTATCATGGGGCGGATCTCCTGCTACACCGGGCAGGAGGTGACCTGGGACCAGATGATGGAGTCGGACCTGAAGCTGGGACCGGACAATCTGGAATTTGGAGAATCGGACCTGATCCGGGCGGTGGTGCCGGTACCGGGGACGGAGTAAGCCTCCGGGAGCGAGGGAAGCTGGGGCCGCGAGGGAAGCGAGGGCCCGACTTCGGCAGATTCCTCAGTCCTGGGTCAGAACCTGAATGACTCCCTGAGTGTGCCCTGCGCCGAAGAGGGCCGTGGCCCGGGCACCATTCAGGAAACGAATGGACCGGATCACCGTCACCTGGACCAGTTCAAGGGAATCGATTCCGCCCAGCTCCTGGTTATCCAGATACACCCGGATCGTCTCGGTTTCGGGATCGCCAAAGGTGCTCACTCCCCGCTGGATCAACCATTCCGGGCGAAGGAGGTTCACCAGCTCCAGGGCGTCGGTGACCACCGCCCGACGGAGCTCGGCCGCCGTAATGTTCTCCCGATTCTCTCCGATGGGCCCCGAAAGGGCCTCCTGGATCTCATCGTAGGAGATGACATTCCGGTCCCCGCCACCGGGAAACGAGGGGCCCAGAGCCCCCGCAGAGGAAAGGGGGAAACTGAATCCGATGGCGAAACCGACTCCGCCACCCACCAGAGCCCACGGTGACCGGTCGGCCTTGGAGTCACCCAGCGTCTCATCCCAGTCGCTTTCCGCCAGCTGGGACGCGAAGAAACCGATCCCGGCACCCAGAAGCCCTGCTCCGAGCCCGGTGAGCACCCTGTTTCGCCAGGAATGGCCGGTACCCGGGGCCTCCACCTCCTGCTGGCCCATGATGGCGGCCTCGAGTGCTTGGCGAGCCTGGACGGTCTGGAATCGAGAGGAAGACGGTGGATCATCTGGAAGAACCTGCCCGGAGAGCCCCGGGGGCCACATCAGGAGGCTCAATAGGAATGCCGATAGAACCCTGTCTATTCGCACTCTGCGAGTACTCCGCAGAAGAAAGAACCCACGCCTTTGACCATCCTGAACAAAGCTGTCACACGAGGGTCGGGAATACAACCGGCAGTGGCCGTGGGTTTTGCATAGACTCCGGGATAGAGGTGGAGGTGCTGAGGGGGTAGGCTTACCCCCCCGTTCGCATCAGCCTCTCTTGCATGGCCTCGGTACGAGCCCGCCCTTCGTCGGTCCAGGCAGGGTCGACGGGATCGTCCGCTACCCGGTAGGCGAGGTAGAACACGAGCCTCGCCGCCCGGGCCAACTTGTCAGGATCGGCCAACTCCACCTCGTCGTCGGCGGTGTGAAGCTCCGGGTGGAATCCGCTGTTGAACATCAGGACCGGCACCCCCCGAGCGAGGTAACTGGCCTGATCGCTGAAGCGGATCAGGTCCAGGTCGGGCATCTGATATCCGGGGCGAACCCGAAAGCCCAGCTCAGGGTGGTTCGCCAACACGCCTCGAAAGACCGGCCCAAGTGTGCTGAGGGTCTGCCCAAATACAAAGAGAGAATCCGGCCCGTTTCGGCTCAGCATGTCCATGTTCAAATTCGCCGCCGTCGTGCTGGCGGGTGCCGGGCCATGTTCCGCCAACCACTCCGAGCCAAGGAGACCCATCTCCTCGGCGCTGACGGCAGCGAACACCACCGACCGAGCCGGAGGGTCCGGAAGGGAGGAGAAGGCCATGGCAGCCTCCAGCAGGCCCACAGTGCCGGAAGCGTTGTCGTCCGCACCATTCAGGATCGAGTCGCCCTCGGGTGTCGGGAGCCCCGGAGGTTCATGGTCGAAATGGGCCGTGAGGACAACGGCACCCAGCTCCCCTTCCCCGTCGCCCTCCAGCCGTGCTACCACATTGGGGGCCGTAAGGGTTCGAGTCGTCACCGGCATCTGGAAGGAGATGGCCACAGGCGCGTGTTGGATGGATTCCAGTGGTTCCAGGAGCGGCGCAGTAAGGCCGGCAAACTCGAAAATCTTCTCCACCGTGGATTCCGGCACCATGAGCATGGGAGGGCCGTGCAGCGACGGGCTGGAGGCGAGCTGCTCCTGAAGGAAGCCCATCATCTCAGCGGGTACGGTGGGCGGAAGAATCATTCCCACGGCGTTCGCCCCCGCCTCCAGAACGTTTTCCATCCAGCTGCCGAAGCGGAGGGCTTCCGTGATATTCGCCATTTCCATCATGGGCCCGTGGGTCAGCACCAGAGACCCCTCGGGAATCCTGCCAGGGTTGGTCCGGTACCAATCATGACCCACCACGGGTGCCAGGGTCACACCGGTGAAATTCGGGGCGGAAACGGCTGGAGGCGTGGCGAAATCCCGCCCCGCCCGGAGCTCCAACCCCTCGCCCTCCCGCTCCATCAAAAGCCTGACCTGGGTGGCATCCATCTCCGGGATGACGATGGGGTACTCGTCGATGAAGTCCCCGTCCGCATCCATCGGCTCCAGGCCCATGCTCTCGAACCGGCCTGCGACGTAGCGAGCTGCCGTCCATATCTCCGGATGGTCGGTGTCCCGCCCCATCATACTGTCATGAGCCAGGACTCCAAGGTGGCGCAGGGAGCTTTCCGGGGTGATGAGGGCCGCCGCCTCCCTGAGGGCGGCATCGAGACTCGGCGGCTTCGGTTGCTCAGCCTCTGCCAGGACCCCTGGAAAGGGCGGTCCGGATTGGGTCGGAGGCCGGGCCGACGGGGTGCCGCACCCGACCGCCACGATGAGAGTCGAGAGGACGATGGCCTTTCTGGAAGGCATGATGCACTCCTGTCTCGGAGAGGAAGTCACTCCGCCGCCCTACCCTCCCGTCCGTGTTTCCGTGGATGAACGCTGAAGCTTCCCGCCCTGGCGCACAAGAAAAAAATCCGAAACCGCCCTTGAAGGGCCTCATATCCGTCGCAGAGTGTCTTGACGCCCGAGGTTCTTTGCGGTCATCTAGAGAGCAAATCCACCAGCAAGACTCCCGTTGAAATCCATGGCGTAGGCCTCTAGCAAGGAGTCCCTACCGTGACCGACGCTGCTAATGTCCTTTCGATGTTCCTGGAGGCCGGGGTGGCATTTCTAGGGTTTGGCGCTCTGGTCTCCCTCTTCGCGAAGTCCACCGATTCGAATGAAGCCGCCCTGGCAGCGGCGCGGCTAAGGTGCATGTTGGAGTTGAACCTGGCCATTCCAGTACTGGCGGTGGCACCCTTCGTCCTGCGAGGCTGGATGGGAAGCGAGTTGGACCTGTGGAGAGTCATGTGCATCGGGTCCATCACGGTGGCGACCTGGGCCAGCATCGTCTTTTCCGCTCGGACCCGCCCTTTCAAAGCGGCCACCTCGATCCCGATTCGCCGGAGCCTTCAAAGCTTTGGGGTCCTGACCTTCTCCTTCTCCCTTTGCGGGATCTTGACCGACTCCCCTTCGAGGGCTCAGGGCTGCTTCCTGGCGGCCCTCTGTCTGGCTTTGATGATCTCCGGAGCGTTTTTCGCCCTCGTCACGTCGGTGGCTTTCAAGCTCGCCCGACAGAGGGATCCCCGAGGCGCCATTGCCGAAGTCGGGCAATTCAGGAGTACGGGATGAGAAGATCGGGAGACATGGCCCGGGGCGGGTAGGGGCCCCGGGCTCCCGGGGCCACCTCACCCTCGACCCCGACTGACGGGGCCCCCGACTACTTCAATCCTCCGCCCCCCCGGCTCCGGTCCGGATACGGAGGCCTGGCAGTTTTCCGGTAGGCCTCCGTTTGCAGCCGCTCCAGAACCACATCGACGGCTCGTTCGAGCTGGGGATCCCGGCCCTCGATGACGTCCTTCGGTGTCATCTCCACGTCGTAGTCGGGCGAGACACCCTCGTTCTCGATGATCCATTCACCGTCCTTGCTGAAGATGCCGAAGTTGGGGGCCGTCACCGATCCGCCATCCATGAGGCCGGGGGTCCCGCCGATTCCCACCAGGCCACCCCAGGTCCGTTTCCCGATAAGCGGCCCCACGCCGGCCTCCCTGAAGTAGAAGGGCATCCAGTCGCCGCCGGACCCTGCGTTCTCGTTGATGATCATGACCTTGGGGCCGAAGTTCGCAGCGAATGGGGAAGAGTAGTCGGGTCCGGTCCGGGGAGCCCAATAGTTCAGAAGCTCTTTCCCAAGGTACTCGACGATGTAGTTGGCCACCTGTCCGCCACCGTTGAAGCGCTCATCGATGACGAACCCCTCCTTGTCCTGCTGGGAGAAGAAGTACCGGTTGAAGTAGGTGTAGCCGCCACTGCCGGTGTTGGGCAAATAGACGTACCCGATCCTCCCGTCCGTCATCTCCTCCACCTTTGCCCGGTTCCCCTCGATCCAGGCCCGGTTTCGGAGAGAGCTTTCGCTGCCGGTGGGCACCACCGTCACCTCCCGGGCCCCGTTCATGGAAGGCTGAGAACCTACGGTCAGCCTGACCTGCTTGCCCGAGGTGTTCTCGAAGAACTCGTAGATGTTCTCCTCGCCTGAGACCTCTTCCCCGTCCACGGCCAGGAGGTAATCCCCCTCCTTCACATCCACGCCCGGCTCCGTAAGGGGGGCTCGGAGATCCGGATTCCAGTTCAGACCGCTGTAGATGCTGGCAAAGCGATACCGTCCGTTCTGGATCTCGAAGTCGGCGCCCAGGAGGCCACCGGGCACGGTCTCCACGTCGGGGAACGCCCCGCCCCTGACGTAGGAGTGGCCCACGGTCAGTTCGCCCAGCATCTCGCTCAAGAGGTAGTTCAGGTCGCTCCGGTGGGCCAGGTCGGGGAGATATCCCTCCCATTTACGGTAATTGGCCTCCCAGTCCACTCCGTGCATGTTCGGGGCATAGAAGTAATCCCGGTTCAGGCGCCAGGCGTCCTTGAACATCTGGGCCCACTCCTCCAGGGGATCGATGAACACCTCGAGCTCGCCCAGATCCAGACGTCCCTCGCTGGTGCTGGGACTCCCGGAAGTGCTCACAATGCCCCAGTTCTGGCCGGCTCGATAGAGCATCTTCTTGCCGTCGGCAGAGACCTGGAACGCGCTCACGCCGGACAGGAAGGAGTCCGACTCCCGCTCCTCGAAATCGTACTTCATGACCGACGAACCGGAGCGGTAGAAGAGCTTCCCGCCTTCGATGGAAGCAAGTCCGGAATAGGAACCATCGCCGACGGGAAGGGCAATGATGCGCTGGCCTATGTTGTCGAAGTCGATTCGGAAGGGGGCCTCCTCCCCCCCCTCATCTTCCTCCTGGGCTTCCGCCCCGTCCACCTCTTCTTCGTCGCTCTCCGGCTGGAAGGGCGAAGGAAGATCCCGCCTCAGCACCGTGAGGTAGATGTCGTAGGTGACCGGATGATCGTTGGAGGTCATGTCCAGGCCGCTCTTGGTCATACCGGAGTTGGTGCTGGCCCGGAAGAACAGGTACTTGCCGTCGGCTCCGAAGATGGGCTCGGTGGCGTCGCTCATGCCGTCGGTGATCTGGTGCCTGGAGCCGTCCTCCACCGAGTAGACCCAGATGACCCCGAACCGATTCACCCGGCGTTTCATGTAGGTGAGCCACTTGCCGTCCGGCGACCAGGACGGGTCACCTGCCAGGTCGTCCACCAGGGTCAGGCTTTTCGACTCCACATCGATGAGCTGGATATTCCCGTGTTTGTCGGTGAAGACGACCTTGTCGCTCTCCGGAGACCAGGCGGGGGCATAGAAGAAGGTGGGATCGTCCACGGCGATGCGGATGGGCTCCTGCCTGCCCAACTGATCCCGGATGTGCACAGCGTATTCTCCGCTCTCGTCGGAGAAGTAGGCCACGTATCTCCCGTCGGGAGACCAGGCCGGATCCCGCTCCATGACCCCGGGGGTCTCCGTCAGGTTCCGAATGTCCCCTTTGTCCGCCGGTACCGTGAGGATCTCTCCGTGGGCTTCGAACACGGCCCTCATTCCCGTGGGCGAGACGTGGAAGTTTCGGATCTCCCGAGCCACGTTCTTGAACTGAGGCCGGATGTGAACGTTGTCTGCGTTAACCTCCACCACGACTTGCTGTGTGGATCCTGTGGCTGGGTCGTGTGTGTAGAGATATCCCTCCCGGGCAAAGATGAGCTTGCCCGCTCCGGCCGAGAGGTACTTGATGTCGTAGGCCTCCTTACCCTCGACCTCGGTCAGTTCCCCCGAGTTGGTGTCGTAGGCGAAGATGTTCATGTCCAGGTTCCGGTCGGAGAGGAAATACACCGTCCCTCCGATCCAAACCGGATAGCTGTCACTGGCGTTCACGTGGGGGATCTCCACGTGGGTCCAGTCGTTCAGGTCGATGATCCAGGTGGGTGTGGTCCGCCCTCCCCGATACCGCTTCCAGGTCCCGAAGGCGTTGCTCAGGGGGGTGTAGGCGATGTGAACCCCGTCGGGGGAATAGGACGCCAGGTACGCCCTGGGAATGGGAAGCTGTTCCGGGAATCCTCCGTCGACGCTGACGGTGAATAGCTGAGACTGGCGGTTGGGATGGAATCGGCTGGAACCGAACAGGACCCGCTGTCCGTCGGGCGTCCAGCCCTGGACGTTGTCACTTCCCGGATGGTACGTAAGGCGCCTCGGGCTTCCGCCCTCCGCAGGGATGATGTAGACATCCGTGTTCCCGTCGTATTGGCCGGAAAAAGCGATCCAACGGCCGTCCGGTGAGAACTTTGGAGACGATTCGGTTCCGATATGTGCCGTGAGTCGCCGAGCCTCTCCGCCGCTGGCCGGAGCGGTCCAGAGGTCCCCGGCGTAGACGAAAACGATGCGGTCCGCGCTGATGTCGGGCTGGTGCAGCATGCGGGTGCCCTCTTCAGCATGAGCAGCCGATGCCGCCATCAGCGCCAGGACCAGGAGAAGCGACACTCTCTTCATCTCAAACTCCTTCTTCTGGGAGCGGAAGCCCCCGATGAACGGCCGCCTTTTCAGGCAGGCCCGGTCGGAACGGACGGAGATAATGCCGGTGAGGTCGGGGGAGTGGCAAGGCGGAAGCGGTAGGGAGATCGGGCTGGGACCCGGACACGGATGGGGACCCGGCCGGCTGCCGGGTCCCCTCATCGGCCCTCGAGGTCAGGGCATCATTCCGACGATCTCCTCGAACTCGCCGGGGCTCCATGCCCTCATGGACACGCTTCGCACGTTCCCGAGTGAACCGGTGGCCAGCGTGAAGGCGCTGGCTGCCTTCTCGTCGTCGGCCTCCGAGATGACGATGAGATCGTAAGGCCCCACCGTGTAATAGACGGCGTGGATCTTCATTCCGGCGTTCTCGGCCGACTGGATGGCAGCTTTGAGCCGAGCAGGAGAGTCCTTCACGGCCTTGATGCCCTGGTCCGTGAAGTTGTAGAGGGTGGCATAGGTTGCCATGCGGTGTACCTCCTTCTTGGGGAACGGTGTGTCCTGGACAAACCTCAACAGCGATAACGAACCGCCCTTCCTTCGAGGAAGGAGGGACCGCTTCGAAGCTCCCGTCGATGAGTCATTGGACGGTTGCCTGGTCCAGCCCAGGCTCCCGTTCCTGAGAAGGATGGTGTGTGCTCAGCCGGCGTGCAAGGAGGGAGAGCCAAGCTTTGGGAAGGCCATGAGGAGAGAACCGTCGAAGATCATCCTTGAATCCCGCCAACCTCATCCTTACCGTGGTTAACCATGAGAGCCACCCTTCCGCCTCTCAATCCCCGGTTCCGGGCTCTGTTGCTCGGATTGGGGGTTTTCAATTCTCTCCTCGCCCCCGGTTTCCTCCACGGGCAGCAAGGGGGGTTGAAGAGTCGGTTCTCCGACCTGTTCACCTTCGGAACAGGGTGTGGGTCGGATGTCCTCTTCTGCCTCCGGAGCGGAGGAGGGACCCCCGATTTCGCCCAGGAGGCTTTCAGCACCAACGCCAATGCTACGGCACGGGAATTGAGCCTTTTCCTGCAGGGCGCCATCACCCTGGGCATCGCCACGGTGCCGGCCCCGTCAGCGGGAAGTGGCGAGACTTTCCGACTGAGCCCTCTTGGAATCCCCGTACGCAACGAGGGGAAATCCCTCGGTCCCATCTTCGCGGAGCGGGCTCTCACTCTTGGAGAAGGGTCCTACCTCCTGGGCGCCAACCTCACGATCCTTCAATTCGAAAACCTCCGGGGCATGCCTTTGGAGGACCTCCAGTTCAACGTGGTGCAGCGAGACCTTCCGCCCCTGGGGCCGCCTCTGGGAGACCCGGCCATCGAACGGACCTACCTGGCCGTCAGCACGCACATGTCCTTCGAGGCAAGGGTGGCAAACCTCTTCTTCACCCGGGGAATCACCGACAGACTGGATCTCGGCATTCTTCTCCCTTTCGTTCAAGCCACGTTGAGCGGGTATAGCGATGCGGAGATCGTCATCGGAGAGGGGGACGACCCGGCGGCCGGGTTCTCCTTCGGAGGGCCCACGGAGGACCCGAAGCTCAGAGAGCGCGCCATAGTACCAAAGGAACAGGCGACGGGGCTTGGAGACCTGTCGATTCGCGCCAAGTATCGACTGTCGGAGGCGGAGGATCGGTGGGGCCTGGCTGTCCTCGCGGACGTCCGACTCCCCACGGGCCGAAACGAGGATTTCCTGGGATCCCCAGGCCTCTGGGTGCAGGGCCTCGGGATCGCGACACGGGAAACGGACAGTGGGTTCACCCCTCACCTGAACGGCGGATTCGCCATCAGAAGCGGAGAGGGACAGAGAGACGCTCTGCTGGTGTCGGTGGGCTTTGATCACCTCACCTCCAATCGCATAACGCTGGCTGCCGAGCTCATGGGGCAAGCTCCTTTGGGATCGAACCCCCTGCCCCAAGAGGTTGCCACCATACGAGACAGGTCCGGGAACGAGCTCTCGGTCCCCAATTCGAACCTTCCATCCATCCGGGATAACCTCCTGGACGGGGCGGTTGGTGTGAAAGTGAGAGTCTGGCGGATGGTGGCCCTGGCCAATCTCATCGTACCTCTGAACGACGGCGGGTTGCGTAGCGAATCCCTCCTCACCCTCGGGGCCCAGGCAAACTTCTGAATGCCGAGACGACGCCTTCCCCCCGGCTTGCTCCTTCTCGCAACGGGCTTCTTCGCAGCCTGTCTCGGCGACAAGGTGGTGGCACCCGACGACCTGCTCCCTCCCGACCTGGCCATCGATCGCCCCTTCATCCAGCTCTTTCGATACGCCCGGGGACGGGCCGTGAAGGCGGACACGGTGCGCCTCACCAACAACGGTGAGGGACCTCTGGGTCATGTGGAACAGGTGGGAGGCGTGGACTATCTCAGCCCTGGACGGGTGGGCTGGCTCGACGTGCAGCTGCTGAACGTCGGCGACGACGAGGCCATCCTCATCCTGACTCCTGAATATGCTGAAGAGGCTCAGGAGTCTGCCGACATCGCCGAGGTGGTCTTGAAAGCGGAGAGGAGTCCGGAGCTCAGATATGTCACGGTGACGGCTCGCACCCTCCCCGGAGCCTCCTTCGAGTTTTCCGTCAGTCCGCTGGCTTTTGCGGCGGGACCAGGAGATCCTCCATCCAGCCAACGCATCACGGTGCGAAACGGAGGGAACGGCACCCTCACGATTCACCCTCCCGAGGTCCGGTACCTGGACGGATCTGCCGGGTGGCTCTCGGTGATCCCCTCTGGAGGGACGCCCCTGGCCCCGGAGTTCGAAGTCCGGGCCGATCCGGGCCTACTGGCCACCGGCGGCCTCTTCCTGGCCAACCTCCTCTTCTCCTCCCACCCTGACGAAGTGACCCGGGCAGATCCGTCCGCTCTGGAGGTCCAGCTCAATGTCGGACAACCGGATCTGGCGCTGAGCGTCTCATCCCTTTCCTTCACCGTGATTCGGGGGGCTGAAGACCCGGAAGAAGAGAAGGTGATTATCTCCAATGGGGGCGCGGGGCCGTTCGGGGCCCTGGGGGATCTTCAGGTGGGGGATATCACCTATGAAGACCCGGAGGGCGGATGGCTCCAGGCCTCGCTGGTGGACTCCGAGACCGTACAGGTTGCCGTCCAGACCGGCGCCCTTGGTCCCGGAGAATACGGTGCTGACATCCCCATGGAGAGCGAGAACGGGGGATCCGGGTCCATCAAGGTCACCCTCTCGGTAGAATCACCTCTTCTTACCCCGAGCCCCGGCACGGTCTCCTTCGGGATCGTGGAGGGAGACCCGGTGCTCCCTGACCCCGCCATCGTTCGAATCACCAATGCAGGAGCCGGGACCCCGAGCTCTCTCGGGGCCGTCACACTCGGGGATTGGAACCCGCCGGTTCCTTGGGTATCGGCCATTCTGGCTCCCCCGGACGTGATCCTCTCGTTGACCCCGGCTGCCGCGTCGCTGGGCGTGGGATCCCACTCGACCCACCTTCCTGTTGAAAGCGAGTTCGGGGGGAAGGAGGAGGTCGAGGTCGTGCTGAGCGTCTCCCGGAGCGTGGACGACCCGATCCTCGCCCTTTCGGCCGGAGAGGTGGAGTTCAGCGGGGTGCGGGGAGACCCTCCGCCGCCAGCTCGGACGGTCCGCCTGTCCAACGGTGGCGGAGGTACACTGGGAGCCCTCTCGGTGGGCACAGTAGCCTACGGAGGTGAGGCGGGATGGCTGGCGACCAGCCTGGTCGATAGCACCCTGACCCTCTCGGTCAGTCCAGGCTCCCTCCCGGAAGGAACGCATGGGGCCTCCGTACCCGTCTCCAGCGCCTTCGGCGGGAATGGGGAAGTATCCGTCGTTTACGCCCTCGGTTCGCCGGTCCTCACGGCGTCGGCACTCGCCGCCAGCTTCAGTGCCCCCGCTGGGGGGTCCCCACCGCCACCCCAGCAGATCACCCTGTCCAACACCGGGCCCGGGACCTTCGCCAGCCTTGGAGCCGTGACAGCCGGACCTCCAACGGACCCCTCCTGGCTCTCGGTTTCCCTGGCGGACCGGACTCTGACCCTTACTGTGACTGCCCTCCCGGGAGGAGACGGCGTTTACTCCTCCTCGGTCCCGATTTCCAGCCAGGAGGGGGGCGGCCTCTCCGTACGGGTCACACTCACGGTGATCCGTGGAGCTGACGCCCCCGACCTGGTGGTATCCTCTGACGCGGTATGGATGAACGCCGTGGCGGGCGGGGCGGACCCACCCGATCAGACCGTTTGGCTGAGCAACGGAGGCGGGGGAAGCCTGGGGACTCTCGGGGTCTCCGAATCATCACCCTGGCTCTCTACTTCCGGCCCCGGATCCTCCGTCACCCTCAGCGCCCAAACGGGATCCCTGGCGGCGGGCACGTACCAGACCACAGTCACCTTCACCTCCGCCAACGGGGGAGACGAGACCACCGAGGTGACCCTGGAGGTAGGCTCCGCACTTCTCACTCTGTCGTCTGAGGCGGCCAGCTTCTTTGCACAGGAAGGCGGCCCGGCCACCCCCACCTCCATCCAGATCGCCGTGACCAATTCGGGCGCCGGCGAATTCCCCGACCTTGGCGCCATAGGCCTCGGGGGCTTCGGAGCGGGGTGGCTGGATGCATCCCTTTCGGGCAGCGGAAACCTGATTACTCTCGCCCCCTCTCCGGTGGGCCTCGGCCAGGGAACGTACGTAGAGACTGTCCCGGTCAACAGCCAATTCGGAGGAAACCGCAGCATCGAAGTCACGCTCAGCGTCACGGCCACACCCGACCCACCCGAGCTCGCTCTGTCTTCAGAGAATGTTTCCTTCTTCGCCGAAGTCTCGGGGTCGGACCCGACTAGCCAATGGGTCCCCATCACCAATCGGGGAGGGGGAGGATTCGCCGCCCTGACCCCCCTCAGCCTCGGTACCGTCGACTACGGGGCCGGGCCTTCGGGATGGCTGAGTCCCGCGGTGGAAGGGGAGACTCTCCGCCTGGATGTGGCCACGGGTAGCACCCCGGCTGGAACCCATTCCGCCCAGTTCGCTGTGAACCCCTCCGCCGGACCGTCGAAGACTATGTCGGTGGAGTTCAAGGTGGGGGCCACCGCCGCGGGGCCCGTCCTGGAGCTAGGGGCAGCCAGTGTCAGCTTCGACGCCCGCTTCGGGAGCGACGATCCTCCCCAACGGGAGGTGAGCGTCAGCAACAGCGGAACCGGGGCCTTGGGCAACATCGATGTAGGTCCCATCAGCTATGGTCCCGGAGCCTCGGGATGGCTTTCCGACACACAGGCTTCGAACACCGAGGTCACGCTGGTTCCCAGAACAGGGACTCTGGCGGTGGGAGTCTATACCGCCACGGTACCGGTCTCCAGCTCCACCGACGGCACCGAATCGCTGGACGTCACCTTCAGTATCGAAGCCGCCACTCTTGAACTCGAAACCTCGGCCGTGACTTTTTCCGCCCAAGAAGGAGGAGGCAACCCGTCGGGCGCCGCCGTGGGCATCCTGAACGCTGGAGCGGGCGACCTCGACGACCTGGGTACCGTGTCGTTGGGCCCGATCGTCTATTCGCCGTCCGTACTTCCTTGGCTCAGCGCGTCCGCAGGAGCGGAGGCGGTGGACCTCCAGGCTACCACCGGGACGCTCTCGGCCGGGACCTATCGGGCCACGGTTCCCGTAGCCAGCACCCTAGGAGGGGATGACCTCATCGCGGTCACGTTCACCGTGGGACCGTCCGAAGATCCTGCGGATCTTCTCGTGTCTCCCCCCTCCATCCGCATGTACGGGGTCCTGGGAGGTGGGAACCCTCCGGACCAGACCGTGCTGATCTCCAACGCCGGGGGGGGAGAGCTCGGGGTCCTGGAGGTCATGGAAGATGCCCCTTGGCTAACCGCTTCCGTCCCGGTCA
>JASFVN010000418.1:0-3808 GCA_050049805.1 Gemmatimonadota bacterium | reverse complement strand
CTTTCGTCTTTACGTTAGACGCCGGAAGCGGGTTTCAAGTTGCGTCGTGGGAGGAGGGGCCGCGTTCCGGGCTCCCCTGAGCGGGCATTCAGAAGCGAAGCGGATGGCCAGCGCTTGGAGAGAAAACCCCCATGGTGGTAGGGGCCGCGCTCCGGGTTCCCCTGAACGCGCCTCCAGTAGCGAAGCGGATGGCCAGCGCGGGAAGGGGACCCGGAGCGCGGCCCCCACCACCATCACCTACGGACTACCGGGATCCTGACCTGGGAGGGATACTCGGCCGAGTGGTGGACCTGGTTATGGGCCGCCACTCCTTCTGTCTCGTCGTAGTTGTTCCCTCCGGTATTCAGATTCCGGGTGAAGCGGGGGAAGTTGGAGCTGGACACCTCGATACGGAGGCTGTGGCCCGCTTCGAAGAAGTTCGAAGTGGACATGGGGCTTACCTCCACCTGGTAGACCTGCCCCTCCTCCATGAAGACCTGTCGATCGTAGCCCTCCCTGTAGCGCACCCTCTGGATGGTCTCGTCCAGGTTGTAGGCCCGGCCATCAGGATACACGTCCAGGAGCTTCACCGTGAAATCCGTGTCCCGGGCGTCAGAGGACACGTAGAGGGTGATTTCCATGGTTCCGCTCACCTCCACCCCCTCTTCGAAGGGCTCGGTGGTGTAGACCAGGATGTCCTGGCGGCCCCGTTCGACCTCCTGTTGATCGAAGGATCCCGCGTCGATGGCCCCTCCGATGCAGCAGACGTTCCCGCCATACGAGACCACCGGATCCATGGGGTCATAGGTGAAGGAATCCATCATGTCCTCGGCAGGCGGTTCAGCCACGAGTCGCCCGTCCCCACCCAGGGTGTTGGCGCTGCCGTCGGAGTCCAGATAGAAGGTCACCATCTCCACACCTTCAGGAGGCCAGGTGGCCGACGTATTCCACTCGTTGGAGCCCATGGTGTAGTAGCGGACCTTCGGGAGGGAATCGACGATCCCGTTCGGCTCTCCTTTGAGCCAGTAGTCGAACCAGGAGTAGATGAGGTCGTTGTAGGCCCACCGGGCATCCCCCATGCTCCGCTCGCCGACTTCGGTGTTCTCGCTGGCTCGGGTGTAGGAGCAGTGCGCAACCGGTGCCACCATGGCGAACTGGTTGTTCCGGGTCTCCTCGTCGATTCCGTTCTCTCGAACGTGGTTGAAGAGGGCAAGGTTGGGCCCGATGGACACGTCGTACCAGGACATGAACCAGAAGCTCGGAACACCGAAGGGCTCATCGTCGTGGTACAGGCCACCACGGTACCATGCGGGATCGTCGGGGGTCCTTTGAATCATCCTTCCCCCCGTCGCCACCGGAGCCGGATCGGCGAAGATCCCTTCCGGCCCGTCCACGCTCCGCATCAGGTCCTCCACCGGGAGGTGCCAGAGGGCTTCCGTCCAGTCGACTCGGGGCATCTCCGGAGCCAGGTCGAAGTACCGGGCTACCCGGGCACGATCGTCGGCATCCAGGTTTGGATCGAATTGGGGACGCTGGGTGTTCTGGACGCCGTAGAGCCAGGTGAAGAAGAGCATCTGTTCCGCACCCCCCCGGTACCAGTTCCCCTGCTCGTACCAGTCGCCGATGCGCCCGACCCCTGCTCCGAATCCCTGGGGCACCATGGCCGCGTGGGCTGGATGATCCAAGGAGGCCAGGCCCATCTGCCACTCGGCCGTGGAGGAGCAACCCTGGGTTCCCACCCTTCCATTGGACCACGACTGTGCGGCAATCCATGAAAGGGCGTCGTATCCGTCGGTCTTGGGTGGGCCCAGGATGTCCCATTCCCCCTCGGAGAAGAACTTCCCCCGCTCGTTCTGATTGACGTAGGCATAGCCCCGCCGGACCGCCTCCAGAGGGGCGCCGAACCGTCTCATGTTCATCTCCCCGTCCCCCCAGAGGTTCATGTTGTAGGGGGTTTTGACGAAGATGGTCGGAACCGGATTGGAGTCGGAGCCCTTGGGCCGATAGATGTGGGTGGCCAGCCTTACCCCATCCCGCATGGGCATCATCACCATCTCTTCGACGATGGCGACCTCCAGAAGCTGCTCGTAGAGGGACGGCCCTTCATCGGGCTCCGGTGCAGCGGCCACCGGCCCTTCCGTCGGGGTGTCTCCAGCCGGTTCGGAAGAACAAGAAAGGGAGAAGGCCAGAAGTATCGCGACGGCCATCCAGGGGAATCGAAGGCAGGTCTTCATGGCTCTGTTCCATTATCAGGGATGAATGGGAAGACCCGGAAAGGATAGAGCGGGCGCCCCGGTCATGCCAGGACGCCCGCAGGGAGCCTCGAAAGGGGACCCTGGCCGCAATCAGTTCATCCCGCCCCCGGAATCCAACTCCGCCAGGGCGTCGGTGGCTGCCTCTGCCACCTCCTCATTGGCATCCTGACTGAGTCGCTCGAGAACAGACCGGGCATCGGGATGGCCGATCTGACCCAGAAGGTCTGCCGTATCACCCACCCGTGTGGGATCCTGACTGATAGGCCCGTCGCCCTCGAGTCCTTCGACGAGGAGGAGGGCCAGATCCTGGAGGGACTCGGGATTCCACTGGAGAGCTTCTTCGGCCACCAGAAAAAGCCCCATCCGACTCTCCAGCGTGCTGTGACCCCACAGCTCCAGAAACACCTGGGTGGCACGGCCATCCGAGAGTCTCTCGGCGGCATCGGAGATCCGGCCGGACTCCACCAGCGCCGTGAAGACGACCTTTTCCGCCTCGGGCCCTTCCCGCTCGAGGAGCCGCCAGGCAAGCTCCCCAGCCGGGATCACTCCCACCATGACCAGCTCGTCGTCGACCACCGTGGTGGGGACGGATGTGATCTCATACTGGGCCGAAAGCTCCGGCTCCTGCTGGGCGTCCACGATCTCCACCGAGACCCGTGGGCTCGCCAAAGCCAGAGTGGCAACGGATCGGACCTGGTGTGGGCAGGCCGGGCAGCCGGCCGCGATGAACAGAAGCAGATCCGTGTCTTTCGTGAGCTTGTCGAGGGTTCCGGCCACCGCTTCGACTTCGGCGGGGTTCGTCAGCCCCTCGAGGGCCTCCATATCGACATGTTGTTCGTCCATGGCCTCCATGGTAGGGGCATGAGGCTTCCCGGTCGAGGGGTCGACGGAATTCGCCGCACCAGACATCTGACGTCTTCCCTCCGATCTCCGGCAATGACAAGGCACCGCTGGCCCCCTATCCTGTCGAGAAAGGAGGAGGAAAGACATGAGAGCACTGCGCCGGATCGCCTTGGATGAAGCCATCATCGGAGCCCTCTTTCTGCTCGGAGCCTGGTACGCCTACTACCTGCTGGCCGTGTGGGGGCTGATGGACTACTTCGAATCCGGCGCTCTCATGGACTACGTCAGCGGCCCCGCGATCCACGTGGAAATCGTCATGGCCAGTCTCGGCATCGGCATGGTCCTGGCCGCCGCGAACCACATTTCCGAAGCCCCGGCCTTCCGCAGCAGGCCTTTCGGGCAGATCATCCTCCTGAAGTCCGGCCTCTACCTTCTGGGCGTCTTCTCGGTAATCGTGTTGGTCCACATCGTCTTCCTCCTCTTCCTCTACTCCTGGGCGGAAATCAGAGAGCTCTGGGCCAGCATGTCCCCACGTTTGCTGGTCTCTCTCCTGTCCATGGTGGTCCTGAGCTTTCTCTCTCTGACCTTTCTCCTGGAAGTCCGGAGGAAGGTGGGGCCGGGGAACCTCTGGCCCCTGTTCACGGGGAGATACCACCGGCCCCGGGAAGAAGCCCGGGTCTTTCTCTTCCTGGACCTCAAGGATTCCACCACCATCGCCGAGCGCCTGGGTC
>JASFVN010000284.1:0-6036 GCA_050049805.1 Gemmatimonadota bacterium | reverse complement strand
CATTTGCTCCACCATGCTCTCCGCCGTCAGACCACGCGTACGACCGATAACCAGGTCCCCCCTCCCCTCCACAACAAAGCCGAAGTGCTCGAGTATGCGCCGAAGCAGAACGGCCCTCCTGGACCTCCGGGCCATCTCCGTCACTCCTCCGATGAACCGAAAGTAAACGTAGTTGTCATTCGGGACGTCGGTGAGATAAGTGTCCACCACGTTGAAGTGATATCCCAGACGCAAGCTCAGATGCAGATACTCCCGGGAAACAAGGGCAACGTTCTGTTCCGGACGCCCAGCCATAGGTCCAGAAAGAGGGTGTGCACGAGTGGCAGAGGACATGAAGCCGTCCAGGTCCAGGTCTGCAGGGGCCGTTTCCCACGTCCCCTCTTCGCAGAGCACCTCCAGGATGGGGCGAAGAGGGCGGCAATCCACGGCCTCCAGGACGACACGTTCTTCACCGGTATCCGCCGTCACGGCGTCTCCCAGGTCCACCAGAATCAGGTCAAGGGGGATAGGCAGGACCAGACGTCGGACGCAGTCCACCTTATGGGAGGGTCGGATCCACTCCATCTCGGTCAGGGAGGCCACAGCCTTCTCGTGGGCAAACCGGATGATGTCGTGGTAGGTCTTGCACCGGTCGGGTGTGAATCCCCTGTCCTGCGGGTCTTGAAGGTGAAGGGGTGCGATCCTCCGGAGCATCCGACGGAGAGCCCTGAACTCCGGGGTATCCTCGAAAGAGGTACTCTTCATGAGCTGGTAGTGGAGAAGTTCCTCTACTCTGCCCTGGTAAACGACGTTCTCTTCGGCATCTACGGTTACTTCCTGCCCATCCCTCAGGACGGACGTGGCAACGCCGGTGTCTACGATGGTGGGGATTCGAACCTCCCTGGCCACCGCGGCGAAGTGCCCGGTGGCATTTCCCGCATCCGTGATGGCGGCGCAGGCGTGGGAGAGGATTCCCCCCAGATTCGGTGACGCGGACCGGGCCACCAGGACCAGCTCCTCGCCAGGTTCTTTCATGACGGAAGCCGGATCGCTCACGACTCTCACACGCCCACAGGCGATGCCTCGGCACGCCACCTCTCCCGCTCCCCTGAGCAGGACGGGATACCTCTCCAGTTGATCTTGGAGATCCCTAGCCACGGGGGTCGCGGAGGGCTCGATACGGAGGGGGCGAGCCTGGAGAATGACCACCCTTCCCAGGGAATCCAGAGCCCACTCCACGTCCTGGGCACTTTTCATGTAACGTTCGATCCGGCTGGTGGCCTCCGACAGAGCCCTGAGTTCGGTGTCGGTTACAGAAGGAGCCGATACAGATTCGGTGGGTACCGGTTCTTCCCTGACGCCCCCTTCAGGAGCCGACACATATTGCCGGGGCTTCTCCGCAATGCGCCGGAAGAGAACGATCCTATCGGGAGAGCGCGTTACAGCAAACCGATCCACGGATCCACTTCCGTCCACCACTGTCTTCCCGAGGCCCCAGGATGATGCCACCAGCTGCACCTCCCGGTCCGGACGCATGGGATCCAGGCTGTACATCACTCCGCTGGCCCGAGCCGAAACCATGGCCAGACACCCCACCGCCATCATCCCCTGTGCAGGAGGCACACGGCGTCCCCTCTGGTAGGCGAGAGCTCCCGGAGTGAATAGGCTGGCCACGACCTCCTTGTAGGCTCGGGGGACATCTTCCGGGAGGATCCCAAGGAGCGTCGCATACTGACCAGCAGCCACCGCATCCCCATCTTCCCCGGCGGCGCTGCTCCTGATGGCGAAGCGAACGTCCGCGTCGATCTCCACCATCCGCTGCACGGCCCTTCGGATGGCTCGATCCAGATTCCCGGGCAACTCGCTCGCCAGGATCCGTTGCCGGAGAGTTCGGGCGTGGTCGACAACGCCACGGACAGCTCCTTCCTCCCCCCCTGAAGCCAGTGCCAGGACAGCCTCCGTCAAACCCGCATTCTCCAGGAACTCCCAGCACGCCCGGGTGGACACCACGAACCCATCGGGAACGGAGAGCCCCAGGTGGTTCCGGATCTCTCCCAACCGAGCCATCTTTTCGCCCACTGCGTCGGCCTGCTCCAGCCTCACGGCGTCCATGGTGAAGACGGGTGGAGCGTCGGGAAGCGGCGTCCGGAGTTCCATGGCAGCTTGGACCGCTCTGTCGATCTCCTCGAGGGCTTTCTCAAGTCCCGGGTACCTTTCCCCCGTAACGACAGCCAGGTCTCCTACCACCTGGTGAACCGCGGTCCTGACCTCGCCAGCGAAAGTCTGGAGATAGGTGCGATCGAAGACGTACTCCCCCCCCAACTTTTCCCCGGCTTCCGCCATGAGGGTGAGGGCCCGATCGTTCTGGCGAACCAGCTGCCGAAAACGGACCAGGCGCTCTCGAAGGCGCTCTACGGTGGCCTTGTTGCCGCCGAAGAGGCTCAGAAAGCCCATGGGATCCAGTCCATCCCTCAGTGGGCTTTCTTGGAGCCCAGCCCGAAAAGGACCCCGGTGAGAAGTCCGACGACGATGGCCACAACCACCGCCACGATCCCGTACAAGAGGCCGTGTTCCGCAGCCAGGGTGGTGATGGCTTCAGCCACCCCCACCTGCTGAACCCGAATAGAGGTCGCTCCCAATAGGGATCCACGGCCCTCCGCGAACCCGTGGACGAGGAACCGATACTCGCCGGGAGATGTCTTGGGAGGCAGCGGCACCGCAGCCCTCACTCTGGTCTGGCCATTCCCGCCGGGCACTCGTTCCACTGTCCCCTCCGCCACGGCATAGAGCCCATCGCTCTCTTTCAAGCCCAGGAACTCTCGGAAGTAAAGGCTGTCCCTTCCTTCCGTTCCCTCCAGGGTGGCGTCCGCTCCCAGAGCTTCGTACCCAACCCCCAGGTCGTCGAGGACCTCTGGGCTGGCCAAACCACCCAGTTCCCTCGAAGTGTGCAAGAGGTAGAGATTCGGAGTGCCGTCGATCTGCACCTCTCCCAGGTTCATCCAAATAAGGCCGAAGGCCTTTCCCTTCCGATTCAGGGTCGCTGGCTCGATCTCCCCGATGCATGTGACCGAAATCTCCAACCCCTCTGGAACCAACGCCGTGACTTCGAGGGTGGCTCCGTCAAAAAAGATCCCCGCCTGAACCTCCGACGGCTCGACCTCGATCTCAGTGGCTATCCGAGCCTCTTGGGCCACCGCATCATGGGCGACACCCTGAATGTCCGGTGCCCCTCGTCCAGGAGCTGCTTCCGGGGTCGCCTTGGCCGCGTGGCTGCCAGGAGTCGCGCCGGCTACCGAGAAGACCACGGCCCCATTCGTTAAAGCCAGCAGCACGATCTTACGCAGGCGAGTGTTCATGGCTCAGTGCCCTCCTCGATAGCTGAGGAGGTGCTCCGGGGTCATGAGAAGCCCGAGGAGCATCTTGGCCGTCACACCGAGGACGATGATGGCCAACAGGATCTTCAGCTGGTCAGCCTTGAGGCGCTTGCTGGTGACCGCTCCCAGCTGGGCACCGATCACAGAGCCGCAGAGGAGAATCAGTGCCAACACAAAGTCGACGGTGTGGTTCAGCCGAGCTTGGAGGATGGTCACGTTGATGCAGGTGAAGAGAATCTGGAAGAGGCTCGTCCCTACCACCACGTGCATGGGCATCCTCAGGAGGTACACCATGACCGGGACCATGATGAAGCCACCGCCAACCCCCATGACCGCTGCCAGGACCCCGACCAACACCCCCAGCAGAAGGGGCATGAGAACCGAGAGGCGCACGTTCGAACGGGGAAAATCCGTCTGCCAGGGAAGGCCGCTCACCAACCGTGCATAGAAGGAGGGCCGGGCGTCCTCCTTAGGCACCGGAGGGCCCATCCGCAAACTCCTGAGGCTCTCGGCGAACATGTACCCTCCAATGCTGCCAAGCATCACCACGTACGTCACCGTGATCACGAAATCGGCGTTTCCCATCGCCCGAAGCAGCTTGATGACATAGACGCCTACCGAACCACCTCCGATGCCCCCCAGCAGGAGAAGGAGTCCCATCTTGAAGTCCACCGTCCCGGCACGGGCATGGGCGTAGGTCCCGGAGGAGGAGGCTGCCACGATCTGATTGGAGTCCGACGCCGCCGCGATCGTGGGGGGAATGCCGATCATGATCAGGAGGGGTGTCAGAAGGAACCCTCCCCCCACTCCAAAGAGGCCCGAAAGGAAACCCACGGCCCCCCCAAGGCACAGGAGGAGTGGAATGCTCACTGCATTTCCGGCAACCGGAAGATAAATGGGTAAATGCATCTCTTTTTGACCGTCAGGACGCTTCCGCCACGGGAAGGTAGACCGAAAAGGTTGTGCCCTTGCCAGTTTCACTCGAAACCTCGATCCGGCCGCCATGTTCTTCCACAATGCCATGGCTAACCGAAAGACCGAGGCCAGTGCCCATGCCGGGGCCCTTGGTGGTGAAGAAGGGATCGAAGATCTCAGGGATATGCTCCGGCGGAATTCCCGGGCCGGTGTCGGACACGCTCACTCGTACCCAATCTCCATCCACATCGGCAGCCTCGACACTCAGCTCTCCCCCTTCGGACATGGCTTGGATGGCGTTGAGGAAGAGATTCAGAAAGACCTGCTGGAGGTCATGGGGGTGGCCCCGGACCTCCGGAAGGTCCTGAGGCAGACTTACCGACCAGGTAACGCCGGCAAGGCGAGCCTCATTGCTCACCAGGCGCTTTGCCGTGTCCACCGCTTTCCCCACCTGGAAACGGGCGAAGACAGGGCGACCCTTACGGGTAAAGTCCAGGAGGTTTCGGACCGTGGCCCCTGCCCGCTCCACCTGGGTGTAGGCCTGGGAAAGCATGCGCCGCTTATCTTCGTCCGGGAGGTCTTCGAAATCGTCCAGGAGGGCTTCGACAGTGAGACCGATGTTGTTCAGCGGATTGTTCAATTCATGCGCGATGCCGGAGGTAAGGGTGCCCACAGCCGCCATCTTCCCCGACTGCAGGAGTTGCTCCTGCCGGTTCTGGATCTCCAGAATGGTCTGGTTGAAGGCCACGGCCAACCGGCTGAACTCGTCCCGGTAACGTCGGGCGGGCTTGATGGGCTGGAAGTTTCCGGAACCGATCCGTCCCATGTAATCGCTGAATCGGGCGAGGGGCCCGAGGACGGCTCGGATGACGTAGCTTCCAAAAAGAACCATAGTAAGGAGCATGAGGGCCAGGAAGCCGATGGCCATCACACGAGAGGTGTGTAGCATCGCGCTCACGGCATTCTCCTCCCGCTCGATCATCTCCTGTGCATCCCGGAGAAGCCCGGCTCCTTCCGTACGAAGGGCCACTTCGATCTCCTGCTGTCCCTCCCCCGGCGATGAGTTCTCCGTGGTCATGAGCTGCCGAAGCAGCCCGATGTAACGCTCCAGGCTCTCGGTCATCCCCGCATATCCCGAAGACCCAACAACCTCCCGAACCCGGATCGAATCCTGCTCCAGGTAATTCAGGGCCAAGCTCGCGCTCGCGAAGGCCTCTGGAAGGCCTGTGCCGTAAAGAAAAAAGTTCTTCTCATTCCGGCGTGCTTCCTCGATCTCGAAGGAGTAGCGGTCGGCCCGCTCCAAAAAGAGAATCCGGGATTCAAAGGAAGAGAGGAGGGCGACCGCCCCCACCGTGGCCCCAGAGCAGAGGACGAACAGAATCAAGAAGACCGCCACGATCCTGGTTCGGATGCTGATCTCCGGGCGTCCCAGGAGAGCCTGTTCTGCCCGCTGAGCGTCCTCGCCCGTCCAACCCACCGGTCCCATCTCCTCCTCATTGTCCGGAGAGCGAGGGGGGTCCGTCGGAGGCATGCCGTTTCTTCGACTCCTTTCGGGGAGTCTTTTAGGTAGACCAATCAGATAACCCGGTCAAGATTAGGGCCAACGGCCGAAACACGACAGTGGCTTTATCCCCTCCCATTCTCGGCATGGACTGGCGGATAGCCTTCGCGCGTGAAATATTGCTTGAAACAAAAAAATCCAGATGGTGCGATTCTCCGGATTGCGCGAACCGAAGGAGGTGGCTCGTGTCTACGCGGCTAGTGGTTG
>JASFVN010000047.1:0-21233 GCA_050049805.1 Gemmatimonadota bacterium | reverse complement strand
GCGGGGCTGTTCTCGGGCGAGGGGTTACCCTAAGCTTCCCCGGAGATTGAGCTTCGTCCACCCCCCCAAGGACCCAGAGCCGCAACCCGAGGGAGGCCATGGCGCCCTTAGACGTCCTCCGAGACCTCGAGCTTCTCTTCCAATCCAGGTATGGTCTGATCCACGTCGACACGGACGAGTCGGACCGAGCCCTTTCCCTTCTGCAGCACGTAGCCGATCGGATCTCAACCCCCCTCTTCACCTGGTCCCGCATCGAGGGCATCCATCGAGTGGGCTGGGAGGGCAGCATCTTCCAGACCAAAGAGGCCCGGAAGGCCATGGCCCACGTCACCGCCGCGGACATCCCTGCCATCTACCACTTCCATGGAGTTCGTCAGTATCTGGAAAACGACGACGTCTTTCTTGCGCAGGTGAGGGCCGGGGCCAAAAAGCTGGAGGACATGGACGGCGCCATCGTCTTCACCGGAACCGACCTGGTACTGCCCCCTGAATTGGAAACCATGGCCGCTACCGTGGTTCTCCCGGCGCCCAGGGAAGAGGAGTACCGGGATTTGTTGGAGAACCTCCTGAGGGACCTCAGTCACCGGACCTACGTCGAGGTGGATCTTTCCAGGGAGGAAACGGCCGGGCTTCTCAAGCATCTGTCCGGGCTCACCCTCCTGGAGGCCGAGAAGATCCTCACCAAGGCCATTATCGAGGACCATCGGTTGACTTCGGAGGATATCCGGCACGTAATCGACGCCAAGAAGGCGGTGGTGGAGCGGGAGGGATTGTTGGAGTACTACCCGGTAGAACACACCCTGGCCAACGTCGCCGATCTGAGGTCTCTCAAGGCCTGGCTGGAAAAGAGGAAGACGGTAGTGGCCAACCCCCTCAAAGCGGGCGAGTTCGGCCTCACCTTCCCCAGGGGAGTTCTGCTTCTCGGTGTCCCCGGGTGCGGGAAGAGCCTCTGCGCAAAGGCGGTAGCATCGGAATGGGCCTTGCCCCTCCTGAAGTTCGACACCTCGAACCTGTACAACAAATACATCGGAGAAAGCGAAAAGAACTTCAAACGAGCCATTCGAGCCGCGGAGCGCATGGCTCCCGTGATTCTCTGGATCGACGAATTGGAGAAAGCATTCGCCGTGGGGGGCACCGAGGACGGTGGGGTCTCCCAGCGGATCCTCGGGAGCTTCCTCAGCTGGATGCAGGACCGGACAGGCGAAGTATTCATCGTAGCCACCGCCAACGAGATCGAGAAGTTGCCCCCCGAATTCCTGCGGAAAGGTCGTTTCGACGAGATCTTCTTCGTGGACCTCCCTGACGCGGACACTCGTCGGGAGATCTTCCGGATCCATCTGGAGACCCGAGGCCAGAATCCGGCGGACTTCGACCTGGAAAGCCTGGCGCATCGGTCCGAGGGATTCACCGGGTCGGAGATCGAGGAAGTGGTGGTTTCGGGGCTCTACACGGCGTTCGCCGAGGGGCAGCCCCTGAACTCGAAGAACCTGGAGCGGGAGATTGGTGGCACCGTTCCCCTCTCAGTAACCATGGCCGAAAAGATCGGCTCCCTCCGGGCCTGGGCCGAGAGCCGTACCGTTCGGGCGAACTGATCGGGGCGCCGATGGGAAGGGCGGCTCTCCCCTCCCCTCGGCCACTACCGCCTACCGGATCAAACCGGATCGATGCACTCCCTCACGTCGTTCCTGGGAGAGTTCACCAGAGTCGAAACCGGGTAGGCATGGAGTCCGCCCCCTCGAGGTCGCAGGAGGGGCAGGAGGTCGGCCTCAGAGCTGGACGTGTCCAGCCAAGGACCGTGGGCCGACACAGGGAGAATCACCGGCATACGATGGTGGATATCCCGAATCTCAGGGGCTGCCTCGGTGGTGATAATGGTAAAGCTGAAGATGGGGGCCCCACCTTCCGGCGCCCATTTTTCCCAGAGGCCCGCCATGGCAAACGGCTCCCCGTCTACCCTGTGGATCCAGAACGGGGTCTTTGGACCCTTCTTCCCCTGGGCCTCCACACCCTTCCTCCATTCGAAGAAACCGTCCGCCGGAACCAGACAGCGCCGGCGGCGGAAGGCTGACCGGTACGCTGGCTTCCCGGCTATTGTCTCCGACCGTGCGTTGATCATTCGGCTTCCGAGGGCAGGGTCCTTCGCCCAGGACGGAATCAGACCCCATCTAAGTAAGCCCATTCTCCGGCCGGCGCTGTCCTGAGCGATGACCGGTGCGTCCTGGGTAGGGGCGATATTGAACCGCGGAGGGTACTCGAATTCAGGCGGAAGAACGTCGAAAGAGTCCACCAGATTCGAGAGCGGAACCGAGAGAGTATAGCGGCCGCACACCGGTTGGAGACCTCAGCCGGTAATGGAGTCGCCGATGATCCCCGCCAGGCAGGCCACAAAGCTCCCGGCGGTTTGACGGCTTTGAAGAACCCGGAGGGGCGGCACTCCTATCTCCTCCGAGAGCACTCGCAGGTTCACAAGGAAGACGATCTCCGCATCGCCCAGGCTGATCTGGTTCCATTCCCTGGCAGGCCTGGTCCGGTACTCGCCGTAGGCTCGGTCGAGGATTCCCAGAGGGGCATCGGCAGGCATGGGAAGGAAAAAGGCTCTGTTTTCGAGTCCGAAGCGGGCCGCCACTTCAGTCCATGAACGTCCCCTTCGCCGAAGGCCGACCAAGGCGTCTGGCGAGACACCCGCCCTCTCGGAAACAAAGAGGATCACCGGGACTTCATCCGCCTCCAGATCCCAGTCTCCAAGGACGGTCACTTCCTCCACTGGGACCTCAAAATGGTCCGCCAAGACGCGGAAATAGGCTTCCGCTGCTCTCTGCTGAGTGTCCTGAGCGGCTGAATCTCCAGCGGACCACAGGAAGACCATCAGGAGGCTAACCAGCGGCAGACAGGTCCGAAGTGTGAAGGAGGTATTCAAGGGTGTCGCATCCGAAAGAGGTCGGTCCACGAACTTATTAACAGATACCAATCAATGGGCTCTGGAGCAATCCAAAAATACACCTGCCGTTTTGGCGGGCCTGGTGCCGGATTCCTGGCACGAAGCTTGAGAGAACAGGCAGTAGAAAGACCATCACGGGATCGAGGAAGAATTGGATGCGGAGAGGGAGGGAGCCATGAACGAGCACGAGAATGACGTCAGAGCGCCGGAAGAGAACGAGAGAATCAGGCTAATCGACGCGGCGAGGACCGCAGGGCCCCGGAAGAAGGGCGACCTGGTCGTAGACCTTTCTGGCATCAAAGAACTCGATCTAATCAGCCTCGCTCTACTGCTGACGGCGCAACAGAAAGCCGAAAAAGAAGATAGGGGCGTTTGGCTGGCTGGAGTTCCCCTCCAGATGTGGAAAGCCCTCCACTCCATGGGTCTTGGACGTTTTTTCAAACCCTTTCCGGTTTCGGGAGAGGTGGCCGTGTAGGGGAAGTCCACGGAACCCGCTCACCGAAGACGAAGCCCCCCTCCCTGAACTGGGCGGGGGGCTTTCGTTTGTACTCAGTCTGGGGTCGTCCAGCCTGCTCCCAGAACTGTCCCAATTCGAGGACAGGTCATCAGGAGGAGATCTGCCGTTCTAGCCTCCCATGTCTACGATTTCCTCATAGCTGGCAGGGTCCCACTGGGGCCGTTCGGCCGCGTTCCCGACTTCCAGCCCGAGATAGAACATGAGCTTGGTGGTATTCGTGGCCTTGGTGATGTCCATCTTCTCCACTTCGTCGTCCACGCCATGATAATCCTCGTGGGTCCCGCAGAAGAAGAAGAGAACAGGAACGCCACGGCGTGCAAAATTGAAGTGGTCCGATCGCCGGTAGAAGTTCTGCTCCGGCCAGATGTCGTCGGCAGCGGTCAGGTTCAACTCCGGGTGCTCCGTGTTGACCCGGTCCATGGTCTCGCCGAGGTCGGAGTGCTCCTTTCCGATAACCACGATGGAGTCGGGGGCATTCCGGGAAATCATGTCGGCGTTCAGGTTGGCTACAAGCTCGCCCGGGGCCTCGATGCCGGGACTCTCGGCGTAGACCCGGCTTCCCCAGAGCCCAACCTCCTCACCGCTCACGGCCAGGAAGACCATGGACCGCTTTGGGGGCTCGGCCAGCATGGCGAAGGCCTCGGCCAGCTCCACCACGGCGATGGTACCTGAACCGTCGTCGTCGGCGCCGTTTCGGATACTGTCACCAGCTTCGTTCGGAGTCGTCGGGGGCACGTGGTCCATATGGCCGCTGAAGACGATGTATTCATTCTTCAGCTCAGGGTCGCTCCCTTCGAGAATGCCGACGGTGTTGGGCATGTCGAAACCTTCCAGCTCCTGCGTCACCGTGTTCAGGGTTATTTCGAGCGATGGAAGGTCGATGAGGGCCGCTGCCCCACCACCCCCAGCCAGCTGGGAGACCCCGATACCCTGGGAGGTGAGGAGGCTTTCAAGGCTGCTCTCCCGGATGAACAGCATAGGTACCCCAGGTCCCGAGTCGGTGGACCACGGGGTGATCCTCTGAGTTTGACCTCGGGCTCGCTCCACCGCTTGGGCCCACTCTTCGTCGCTGCTGCGATCCATGAAGATGACCGATGCCGGCTCAGCGGCAGTCATTCCCCGCGGGAAGCGAACCCTGCGCCTTCCGGCGGTGGCATCCTCTTCGGGGGGCACCAGGATGATGTGCTTTCCGTTGATCTCTTCAGCCGGAAGGTCTTGAGCGGAAGCCAGGTCCCCCACCACCAGAGCCACCGAGCCGGAGACCTCACCTCCCCCGGAGACCCCCATGAAGTTCAGGTCGGTTCCGAAGTCCAGCGTGGCGCCGCCGGAGACCGTCGCCGAGGAAGCGTCGAAGTCCACCGCCCGCTCGTCGATACGGTAGGTCTGAATGAAAGTCCCGTCGTCTCCGCCCGGTTTCAAACCGTAACGCTCGAACTCCTCGGCGATCCAGTCGGCCGTCATGTAGAGGCCGGGGCTGGGATTGTATCGACCCATCATGGAATCGTGGGCGATGACGCTGATTTTCCGGAGGTAGTCGTCCTCGTTGATGGAGGCCACGGCTTCTTCGACAGGAACTCCACCCTGACAGGCCGAGAGGCCAGGAGCGGCGAGCAATGCCAGAATCAAAAACCGTCTCATCGTATCATCCTTCCTTGAAGTCATAGGTCCAGAGCGCAGCGTAGCCTTCCCTTCTCTCGCTGGATCAGGGATGGAAGGATAATTCGGGAACCATACCGGGGACAGTGCGGCTTATGGGATATTCCTCCCCTGCGTTCAGGAATTCGCCTATCAAACCCCACGCAACCAATCCATCGTCGGATCTCGGCTCCAGAAGGTGGAACGCCACCCGAGCCAGGGGCTGTTCCATGGGAACCATGATTGTTCCTGGAGCAAAATCCGGCGGTTGCGGAGAACCGTAGCTGCCCCAGACCTCCTGGGCCTGGTGTCCCTGGTATTCCCGCTCGGAAGTAGACACGGAGTCGATCTGGAAAGTCTGGATTTGGAGGTCCCCAGGAGCCTGGTGAACCGTCATGGTCCGGACTCCGTGGGCCTCCAGGAGAGCCAGGACCGACTCCATCTCGGGAGGTACGAAGTAGGCCAAGGGAACCGTCTCCCACTCCGTTGGCCGGAAGGTGCCATATTCGTACATCTCCGTGGGAGTCTGGATGTCGGTTCTCAGCAACATTCGCTGGCCGGAAATGGGGTTCTCCTCTTCTACGGTCTCACCCATGAGGATGGTGACCGGCTCCTCGGAGGGCTGGATCTCGAACTGAACACCCAGAGAATCGCCTACCAATGACCGGGCATCGGCCTGAGCAGCTTTCTCCTGGATCTCCGTGGCGTTCCGGTAGGCGAATTCGATGATCTCCCTGGTGAACCAGTAGGAGATTCCTATCCTCTCCTCGAAGGACGCATAGGCGTAGGCCTCCCCGAGGATTCCGAATCGGCTTCGGAGACCGATGTAGTTACTCACGTAGCGAGGCTGATGGCTGAAAGTGTACCAACCCGCTTCCTGGTCTCCCCGGGCGGGCCGTGCTCCACCGTAGTAGTACATGTCCCATCCGGTGGCTTCTTTCACCCTTTGTGTGATCTCTGGAAGCCAAGCCTCTCTCAGGAAATCGTCGATCTCCCGGGGCGTGCTCGGAGGAAGCGGCGGCGCATAGGTGAGGTGGTAGCCGTGATGCGTACCGTTGGTGGTATGGAGATCCACCGACAAGTGTGGGTCGTAGGCCGAATAAAGCCCCACCAGGGCTCTGGACTCCGGAGCATCGAGCTTCATCTGATCGCGGTTGAGGTCCAGGCCCATGGCATTGGGTCTTTGCCCCATACCCTCAATGGGCCCGTGCTGCCCCCGTCGGTTGGTCGGACTCACCCTTTCGTTTCCGTCAGGGTTGTACAAAGGATCGATGAGAAGAACCAGCGAGTCGGTCCAGTGACCGTGCTGGCCGGCGCTCAGCTCCCTGAGGAGGATGAGGAGGGCCTCTTTGCCGGAAATCTCCCCAGCATGGATTCCCCCCTGGACATAGAGGCGAGCCTTTCCGGAGGCCTTCACTGCCTCGGGGGTAGCGTCGGCGACCTTCCCCACCACCACCAATGGGATCTCCCGGCCCTCGTAGCTGGTCCCCATGGACGTGAGCCGCATGTCCGGGTGTCGGTCCACCACTTCCGAGACGAAAGCCATGACTTCGTCGTAGCGAGTGGTCTGCCGATAATTGCTCCGTTCCGCTGCCGTGAGGGGGTTTCCCGGCTCCTGGGCCTGGGCCGGGAAGCTGGCGCCCAACAGGAGGGAGGAAGAGAGGAGAAGGGCAACCATAGCTCTGCCCAGCGAAGGTACGGTCATGATCCACCTCGGGACGCTTGTTCAAGGCCAGCCCTGAACGGGCGGGAGCGAGTCCCAAGGTACAGACCTGGCCAACGGGGTGTCCACTCGCGGTGGTTGCCCCTGGCCCCTAACGGAGGGTTTTCAGAAGGGCTTTGAGGTGATCCTCGTCGGTGGGGGCCCTGGCCACCAACAGGCCACGCTCCCGCTCCATCACCACCTGCGACCATCCAGGCGGGAGGGAGGCCTCGAGGACATTGGCATAGACCCGGACTCCGGACACCTCCTCCAGGGGAACGGCGGCCGCTGCCCGGCGAGGCTCCGGATCGGTCCCCAAAAGGAGCCCAAGGTAGCGAAGTTCCAGCGTGTCTCCGGGGGAGAGGACCTGCCGGATCAGAAGGGTCCTTTCACCGGGCACCCGCTCCTCCCAACCAATGGAGACAACCTTGAGGCCGGGAACGGCCAGCTCGGGCACCCCCAGGGCATCCCTGAGGGAATCCGTTTCCATAACCACATCTTGAGGGGATACTCCTGCTTCCCCCCCCTGCCGGGCTGCGGTGACAACCAGGTTCGCGGCCGCGGTCGGCGAGTCGGGAAGGATCAGGGCCTCTCGAAGCATGGCCTGGGGGTTTGCCATCCGATCGGCCTCCAGATTCGAGGGCTCAGGAGGGGTTGCAGGTTCCTGCCGGGTCCGGATTTCGTCGGTTCCTTCGGCTTCGACAACCGCTCCGCTCACCAAAGGGGGCCTCTGGAGTCCTTCCGCGGCCTCTCCCACGGCTGCGTCAACGCGCGCCTCAGCCCCGGCGGGGGCCGTTTCAGGCGCCGCACTCTCGAGAAGGAGCCCACTCTCGGACAGGGAGTCGGTCGTCGGGTCGTCCGGCATGACCTCAAACGATGAACGGGATTCGACGAAATCCGCCGGAGCACGGGGCCCTCCCTGGATTCTGAACACCTCGCTACCCATCCAACCCACCCCCAGGGCGAGGACGATGGTGGCGGCCCATGCCAGGGGAAGGCCCCGCAGGGGACCCCTGTAATGTCGCCTCTCCTCCCGATCCCGGGAGGGCTGGGGAAGGGGCGCTTCGGCCCGTTCACGGAGCTCTTCGAAAGTCGGGAGGGTCGTTTCACTGAGGTTCGGAGCTTCCAGGATGCTCTCGGCTCGGGACCGGATGGCTTCCTCGTCCTGAAGCCTCTCTCTGCAAACGGGGCACTCGGCGATGTGGTTACGGATCTCCTCTCCCCTACCGTCGGGAAGGAGATCCAGACCGCCATCCAGGAAGGCGTGGAGTTCCCCGTCAGTTACGTGCCGCATGGTCCTTCTCCATCTCCCTGTGGGCTGCGACAAGCCGTTGCCGGGCCCTGGCCAGGGTGGTGCCGATGGCTCCGGGAGCGAGCTCCGTCACCTCGGCAATCTCTCTATAACTCAGTCCGGCGTCCCAGAGGAGGAGGACCTCCCGGTCCTTCTCCTTCAAGGCCGCCAAAGCCCGCCGAACCTGGGCCCATTCTTCTTTGGCAAGAAGCTGATCGTCCGGCCCGTCACCCGGCTCCTCCTCCCCCGCTTCCGTCCGGAGAAGGGCGAGATGCCTTTTTCGCCGCAATACCATCCGGGCTTCGTCCTTCGCCAGATTCGCAGCCACCCGGAAGAGCCAGGCTCTGGGATTCTCCGGTTCGTGGCGAAGGGCACGGACGAACACCTCCTGCGCCAGGTCTCGGGCCCTCTCCAGGTCCCAGACCTTCCGATGAAGGAACCGAACCAGCTCTTGAAAGCTGCTTCGGTAGATCTCCCCCCAGTCGACGCTCACCGGTGTTCGCTCTCTCCTGCCTCGAAGGCGCCCCGGGCGAAACAAGTGGTCTCGAGCGGTGTGGCGGTAACGGCCCAAAGCACGCTTGGGCCGACCACATTGAGTACACCGTCCAAAAAAGACTGGTCCCTCCATTCCTGGATGACGTCCAAACTCCCGGGTTCTGCACAAAAGAAGAGGCCCGCCGGCGGTTCGCCGCCGACGAGCATTTCCGAGAAGGCAATCGTATGGAGGAGTACCACGGAGCTCTCTTGGTGCGAGAGCTCAACCGCTGTTACGAGGCCTCAACCACCCCGTCGCTGGATATGAACCGTGCCACCGAAGGTCTCCACCTCAATTCGGGCCGATCCGTTTCCTACCTGGAAGGTCAGCTCTTTCTTGTTCAATCCGGGGAAACCCTCGGCCATGGTCGGTTCTTCTGGAGCCCCGGGGAAATCGACCGCAATGTCCCCGGCCAGGGTCACCACCTCCACCTCCGCATTTATTGAAGTGGGTAGGTGGAGCCAGATCTCCCCCACATGGCTTCCGAAGTTGTACCGGCCGCCATCCGCGATGGCACCGTCGAACCGAAGGGTACCGCCAACGGTGCCAACCTCCACGTCAGAAGATTGAATCCCCTCGAGGGTCATGGCCCCGCCGATGCTCTCGGCATAGAGATCTCCCCTGCAATCTCGGATCGTGACGGCACCAGCGACGCCGGTGATTTCCATGTCCGCCGTGGCCCCCTGCAGGTCAATGATTCCATTCACGGAACTCAGGGAAACGGACCCGTTACCTCCGGAGACCCTGATGGGCCCATTCACCGTTCCGACCTCTACGGCCCCCTGGGTCCCCTGAACATCCACGTCCAGCATGACCCCCTCGATACTCAGGTCGAAGGCTCGGGGAACCGTGATCTCGAAATCGACCGAATGGGCGAGGTCGTGACCTCGCTCCATGTCCGTTTCTACGGCGATGATACTCCCCGATCGCTCCACGTGAACGGAGTGACGGTCCGAGTGCTCGGCCTGAACCCGGACCTCGTCCCGATCCCAGGTCCGGACCACGACTCTCCCCTGAAAGCTCTCCAATTCGAACCGGGAAGCCCCATTGGCCTGGACGAGGGTGTCCGTGGGCTGGAGTAAGGCCGCAGCGCTCAGTGCGCCGACTACGATACCAGTGAGCATGGTCTTCCTCTGCTATCCTCAGGTGTTCGCGTACACGGCCGCGGCCGCTCTGCGCAACAAGTCCATTTTCTTGCGGAGGTTCTCCGCCAGGAATCTCTGAAGCACCGGGCTGGCTGGATCCTCCCGAACGGCCGCCTCGGCCTCATCGATGGCCAGGTCGATGGCCTGGAGACTCTCCTCCAGAACCTTCACCGTCTCGGGATCCAGGATTTCCCGGCCTTTTTCGAGGACGGCCTCGAGATCAGCCACGGCTTCGTCGTATCCCCCGTAAGCCTCCTCCCACCCCACCCACTGGGCTGACTGTGCTGCCGAGGGGTCCAAGACTGGTCCCGCATTCATCCCTTCCGAAAGAAAGGCCCAGACGGTGGCGCCGGAGATCACCATCAACGCAATGCTAGCTGCCAGGAGCTGCCAGGCGGGGAGGCTCACTCGCCAACCACGGCGGAGGCCGGTTCGGGGAGTCTGCGTCGCCAGAGCCTGATCCGCCTCCGTAGAGATGGAGGGTGTGGTGGCGCTGAGGCCGGACCGTTCCATTCGCCAGGCGATTTGGGGCCAGAGATCCCTGGGCGGCTCGGCTTCCTGGGGGAGGGCCGCCATCTCGTCGGCCAACTTCGACAGCCTTCCCAACCCTGCCCGACACCGGGAGCAGCGTTCCAGGTGTCCCCGGACTGCGTTCCTTTCCTCCGGCTTCAGGAGCCCTTCCCTGAAGTCGTTCAGCAAGCCCTCATCCAGGTGTCCAGTCATCGATCGAGTCTCTCCCGCATCATCTTCCGGGCTCTGTGGATCTGGGCTTTCACCGTACCCACTGCCACGCCCTGCATTTCCGCGATCTCGTCATACTTGTATCCGTAGATATCCCTCAAAATCACTACGGTTCTGGCGCCGTCCGGAAGGCTGGCGATCGCCCTCTCCAGATCCAGTCGGGTTCCCGGGAACTCAACCTTCACCCGGGTCAGGTACTCATCAGGGGCTTCCACCAATTCCTCCCTGGATTCCCTCCGCCCCTTGGTTCGGCCTTCTTGCAGGACGACGTTCACAGCCAGTCGGTGCAACCAGGTCGTGAATCTGCTTTCGCCACGAAAGGTCCCCAATCGCTCCCAGGCCCGGACGAACACATCCTGCGTCAGTTCCTCCGCTCTCTGTGCGTCCCGAGCCATGCGTAGGCAAAGAGCGTAGATTCGCCCCACCAACCGTCGGTAGAGGCCCTCGAAGGCCAGGGCATCGCCGGTTTGAGCCTGAGCCACCAGTTCCCGGATATCGAGCTCGTCCCAAGCACTGGTGATCTCGGCCCTGGTCAGCGGGACTGCTCCCATGCCATCTCCGGAGGGGGAATCCTCTTTCTTCACAGAATTGGATCCCGAAGAGGATGGTTTTGTTTAAAAATCATGGGCGACTACTGGACCGACGCCAGGAGATCTGGGTAGCTGGGATGATTTCGAAGGGGCTCGAAAAGAGGATCCAGCGTCAACTCCACGATGGTGAGTGGAGAAGGTATGGAGAGGGCCGTTTGGAGCTCCTGAACGGCAAGGTCCGGGACCCCGATCAGAAGATAGATCAGGACCAGATCCCGGAGATGGTCGGCGCCCGCATAGGCGTCATCTTGAATGGAAAGGCTCGATACTGCCGTGGACCCTTCCGCCACGGCGCTGATCGGTTCACCCAGAAGGGCATAGGAAAGCCCCAACTTTGCATGGGCCCGGGCGATGACCCCCGTCTGAACCGGGCCGGGATTGGCCGCGGCGGCTTCGAGGACCTCCTGGCTCGCCATCCGTAGCGAGTCGGCGTAGGCGTCTCTCAGCCCGGTCTCACCCATCAAATGGTACAGGAGGGCTCTGCGCTCATAGGTGGTACCCAACCCTATGCGAGGATTCTCCTCCCGCCCCCGACTGGCGGGAATCTCGGTGGCCGCCCTCCCCATAGCCGTCCGAAGGTCCCCCCGATAGTAGGCCAACTCGGCCTCCAGAAGAGACCGGATCAGGCTGGGCCTGGAACCGGGCAGCGTCTCGATGTATTCCCGGGCCGCTACCGTATCGCCTGTGGCCGCCAATCGGACTCTCAACAGGTCTCGATAGGCTGTTCCCACATCAGGAGCCAGGGAGGTGGCCAGTTGGAGATACCGCTCGGCTTCCTCCCATCGCCTCATGCGGAGATTCGTCTCGCCAAGCGTATAGATAAGGTTGTAGGAACGATAGTCGTAGGTTCGGGCACGCTCGAATGCGGCCAGAGCCTCTTCCCAGCGGCCCTGTCCCCTGAGGATGAGGCCAATGGCAGTGATAACCCCGGCGTCACTGGGCTTTTGTTCCTCCGCCGCGGCAAAATGCCTCAGGGCCTCCTGGGGGTCCCCCCGGCCATAGAAGTGGAAGTACCCCTGGGCCAATCGGGTCTCCACGGCGTTGGGCGCAAGGGCAACGGCCCGGTCGAGGGCCTGGGTGGCCAAGGCCGCCTGGTTCTGGGCTCCAGGAAAATTCCAGAAAATCCACATGCGAGCCTGGGAAAGGGCCGAAAAAGCATTGGCATACTCCGGATCGATCTCCGTGGCTTCCTGGAAGAGCCTGGCAGCCTGGAAGGCGTTGATCCGGTTCTCCCGGAGGTCCCATTCCCCGAGCCCTTCCAGGTACCGATCGTATGCCTCCGGAACCACTGCCGGAGCCGCCTCCAGCTCCGCAAGCTCCTCCGTCGTCAACTCTACCTGGAGCGCCGATGCGATCTCCTGGGCGATTTCGCTTTGGACCGCGAACACGTCCGTATCCCTGGAGTCGAAGGTCTCGGACCAGACGTGGGTCTCGGTTCGAGTGTCGATGAGCTGGGCAACGACCCTGACCTGGCTCCCCTGTCGCCGAACGGAGCCCTCCAGGATCGATCCTGCGTCCAGTTCCCGGCCGATCTCCTGAGCCGATTTTCGGGTGTCTTCATACTGAAGAACCGTCGTTCGGGAGATCACCTCCAGGCCATCGATCTTAGCCAGGTGGTTGAGAATGTCCTCGTGGATGCCATTGGCGAAGAAGTCGCCGGGGTCCGAAGTGCCCATGGCTTCAAAAGGGAGGACCGCCACGCGCCGGGGGCTCATGGTCAGCTCTCCCGTATCGATGGGGTCTCCCGGCAACTCCGGATTGGACTGGGACCACTGGAAGGTGAAGAAGGCACCCATGGCCACCAGGGCGCCGCTGGCCAGGAGAAGAATGGCGGACACGAAGGGAGGGCCGTGGTCGCGGTGGGCGACACCCTCTACCTCCGCCTCCTCGAGGGATTTTGTCCGGACGACTCCTTTGGGGGTCAGGTCGTAGATCCAGGCCAAGATCAGCGTGATGGGGAAGCCGATCAGGGCCAGGGCGATCACCCAACGAATGGCCCAGTCCGGCCAACCCAGGGCCGGGATGACGATGTCCGTTGCCTCCAACACGGCGAACGCCACGGCAGCATACACTACCGCGACTCTCGCCACGTGCCTGCGGCCAGCTTCCTGTAGGAGTCGTCGAAGTTCGGACATCGGGATGCCGGATGAGAATCGGTTACTGTTTCCTACCCTACGGAAGCTACACCGCCTCGGTTCCATGGGGTAGAAGACAACGGCTGGCGATGCCGGGAGCCGAGATCAGGGAGATGAGAGGGAAAGAGGCGGACCGGAGGCCGTCCCGCTGGCAGGCCGAAGTTCTTCGGCCATCTTCCGAAGAATGGCCGCCATCCGGGCGTTCCCCTCCTTGTCCGCCCTCTCGGCGGCCCGCAGGAGATGGTTCACTCGGCTCTCGATGCTCATCTTCGTCTGTCAGGTCGGGGAAAACCGTTAGCTCGTTTCTCTTCATTCCATACGGCCGAGCCCTGATTACCGTTTCATCAGGCTTGCCTTGGAGTCGGGCCCTGTTGAATCATGGGGCGTCCCCATCCATCGAGGCGTGGATTTCCCGGGAGCGGGGAGGAGGCCCAGGCATGGCAAGAAAAACTCCAAAGGCGGACCAACCCGCTGTCCAGCTGCGAAACCCCATGGCCGGGCTGTGGCGGATCGCCGTCTACTACGTTGTCCTTTTCCTCGTGGCTTGGCTCTTGGCAGAATTCGATCTCTTCTATGAGGTCGTTTTTGGTGGATTGGAGCGGCTTTCGTCCGCTGATCCCATAGGCACGAGTTTTCTTCAGGATCCCATCACTTCCACGCCAGGAGCGGAGATCGGCGTCGACAGCGGGCGTTCCTTCGCCGTGGCGACGGTGATCTCCCTCCTGGGCACTCTCGCCCTCATGATTCCGGTAGCATGGGTGTATCTGCTCACCAAGCAGCGCAGGGGGTATGACGAATCCGTGGTGCAGTCCATGCTCATTCTCCCCATCGCGGTGGGGGGCATGGTCTTCATCGTCCAGTACAGCTACGCCCTGGCTTTCGCCATGGCCGGGATCGTGGCAGCGGTCCGGTTCCGAACTACTCTCCAGGACACCAAAGATGCGGTCTACGTCTTCCTCGCCATCGGGGTGGGGTTGGCCTCAGGTGCTTTCTTCCTGGCGGTCGCAGGCATCCTGAGTATCGTCTTCAACGCGGTGATCCTTTACCTGTATTGGTCCAACTTCGGAAACATCTACGCCGACCAGCGGAGCCGTACCGGAGCCTTGGGATTGGGGGATGTCCTTGCAGGACCAGGTTCAGGGGCATCGGCTCTCTCCTTCGGAGATCCGCAGCTCCTCGAAGCCATGACACAGGAAGAAATCCGGGACGTGGCCACCCGTGTCGCCCGAATGGACAGATATCTACGGGCGGATCTGAAGAACAAGAAAAAGAAGAGGCTGAACGCACTTCTCATCGTCCATGCCGAGCAGTTGGTCGGGGCGCAAACGCTGGTGGAGGAAATCTTGGCGCAGATGGCTTTACGCTGGGAGTTGGCAGAGATCCTCCCTGGAACCGGTACTGCAACCGTTCTGGAATACTTGATCAGGTTGAAGCCAGAGGAATCGGAGGCCCGGCTTCTGGAGCTTCTTCAGAGCACACCCGGACGCCAGGTCATGGCTGCTGAAATCCGATCCCTGGAGGGGCTGGCGATCGAGCGATGAAGAGCACCAAGCGGTGGTTCGGGTTCCCCGGTGGCTCACACGGAGGGTGTCGGAAGCCCGACCGCTCTACCTCGGGGGTCCGTCGGCCGCCCCGCGGGAAAGCGGGTTGGGTTCTCTTCCTCTTCCTGGGGGCCGGCTTCACCATCACCCAGGAGTCGGCACCCATTCTGGATCGATACGACCTCTCCGGGAACGGCGGGAGCTCGCAAGACCTCCCTCGGGTCCTCCAGGAAATTTCCGGGCTGGCCAGCACGTCGGACGGACGACTCTTCGCCCACGACGACGAGAGGGCCAACGTGTTTCAGGTGGACCCGGAGACGGGTGAGATTCTCAAAGCCTTTTCGGTGGGCCTCGGCGGAACACGTGGGGATTTCGAAGGGATTGCCATCGCGGGTGAGCGGTTCTTCCTCATCACCTCCGTGGGGCAGCTCTTCGAGTTCAGGGAGGGGGAGGCAGGGGCCACCGTGGGTTTCAGGGTCTACCCTTTGAACCTGGGCCTGGTCTGCGAGATGGAGGGGTTGGCCTTCGATCCTGGAACGGAGACCCTCCTCCTTCCCTGCAAGAACCCCCGGAGTTCCCGCCTGAGGAATCATCTGGTGGTCCTTTCGGTGGCTCTCGAATCCATGAAGCTGGATCCCAACCCGAGAATAGCCATCCCCCTCCAGGAATTGGATTCTCGTGGCCTGGACGACGAGTTCCATCCGTCCTCCATCGAGGTCCATCCTGGCAGTGGTTCCCTCGTCCTGGTGGCCGCCCGGGAAGAGGCCATGGTCGAACTCAGCCCCCAGGGAGAGATCCTGGCAACCGAAGAGCTGAAGCGAAAAGACCACCCCCAACCGGAAGGTTTGGCCTTTCTCCCTGACGGAAGCTTGATCCTGGCGGATGAAGGCCAGGGAGAGCGGGGAACCATCACCCGCTACCTGCCGAAGGTGGACGAGGGCGGGGATATCCGATGATCAGGGAAACCGAGTTAAACCTCTTCGTCCCGTCCCCCGAGCTCTTGGTGCGGCTCGCTTCAGGAGACCGGCCATTGGGTATTCGTGCCGGGCCTCCCCGGATCAAATCCCTCCGGGAGACCTTCTTCGACACCCCTGATCAAACCCTCCGGCGACGGGGAATGACCTGCAAGCTCCGGCAGGTCGAGGGTGAAGAGCCTTCTATGGTGGTGACCGTGGGTGAGGGGCCTGACTCGGAAGGCATCACGTCCCGCTCCCGGCTGACGGCCGCCGCCATCGGTGCTGGCGTGTTCGAGACCCTGCGGGGGGACTCCGAACCAGCGCTGCAAGTGCAGAAGTTCGTCGATCCCGGCCAGTTGAGGCCGCAGATCGCCCTGGACATCCAGCGGCTGGGCCGAGTATTCCGAGGTGGCATCCTCCTCAAACCGGTACTCCTCCTCTTCTTCGATCGGATCACAGTTGAAACCGGAGGGACCACCTCCGTATTTCACGAGCTATCAGTGAGACGGCGCAGGGAAGGCGGGCCGTTGATCCGGGACCTGGCCAGACAACTGAGGGATCAGCACCACCTTTTCCCTGACGGTCTCAGCCGATTGCAGAGGGCCTACCGGATCCTGTCGGTTGAGGGCAAGTCCCGGGACCCGAGCGTGTCGCCCTATGGTCTGGGCATGGCCCTGGCGGTTTTCCAAGCTGGAAGAATGGGCCTGATTCGAAGAGGGGACGAATATCATATCCCAACCTTCCGAGGCTCAGGAGAGGACGCCGCCCGGGCGCTCACTGCCGACCTGTTGGGGGATTCCGACATCCCGCTTCAGCGCCTCGGCACCACCGAGCCGCGAGAGGGGCGAGCCGTGGCGGAGCTCTGGGCCGTTCCGGACCCTGAGTTCCCCGAGGGGTCCTTGGCTTCCGGAAAACTCCATTGGCTCCCATGGGATCTTCTCCTGGAGCGAGTCGGCCAGATCGGCCTCAGGGACCCGACTCTCATATCCACCCTGCTCCTCCTCACCAGGCGCAAGCTCATGAGCCAGTTGCCCTGGCTCTCTTTGCCATTGGAAGCGGGTGCCGGGGACCCAGAAGGCGGCGGAGGAGCGGACGGTGAAGAGGAGCATCCCCCGGAACTCCTGCGCATCGATGGCTTCTTTCCCCTCCTTCGAGAGGCGGAGGATGAAGATCGGAGCCTGGACGCTCGGTTGGACGCAGTTTCAAAACTCTCGAAGTACCTGAACCACCTGTTCTTTCAGGACGTCACTCGCACCAAAGGGAAGATTCTCTCAAAAGAGGCGGATGACGGAGGGGCGGCGCCTATCCAACTGGCGGACCTCATGTCCATTCGCGTGCGAGGTATCGTCGACAGGTTGTACCGTTGTCTGGACAACGGGCTCCTGGAAGGGCTGGAGAATCGAGGTGTTCACCTCCGGGCCTGGGCTGGTTTGATGCACGCCGACCGGAGAGCGATCCTGGACTCGTTCACCAGTCAACTGCTGCCGAGCATGCAGGTAGCTCCGGAATGGGGTCCCTCCTTCATTCCTGACATGCCTCTGGCCGGTTGCGCCGTGGGGATCATGGCGAGGAATCCCGGGGTGGGGGGCACTCGATTTTTCCATGTTGTTCTGGGAAAGGACCCACCCTCCTTCCTCGTCATTCCCGGAACCACTATGGCCGTACCTTTGGAAGAGGTAATTCGAGGGTATTTCCAGACCCAGATGCCGGAGTTGGAACAAGCCGAGACCTTCATGTTCCGATTCACCACAGGAGCCGCGACGGTCAGAACCCCGAGGGTCCTCCCTGATTCCCTTGCGGCCGAGGCCGAGAGTGAGGACGGGGAAAAAGAGGCCGATCCCGGAGTCATCGCAGAAGAGGGAGATTCCTCTCGGGCCCCTCTGGCGGCGTTACCACCCACCCCTGCTTTCGACGAAAGACGGGAAAGCGTCGTCGTCAGAGTCCTTGTCCATCAGAAGATGCCGGAGGGCCATCAAGCCCAGCTTATCAGGGCCCTCGAGCGGCAAGTGACGAGGCGGGACCCCCTCATCGGTTGGTCGGACCTCTACCCGGTAACGGGCCCCCTGGATCTCATGGGATTGCCCGACCTCCTGGAAAGCGAAGGAAGGTGATACCGGATCGCCGTCGTGCACAACGGCTGACCGGTTAGGCGGGGCCGGGGCCCTCCACCACCAGAAAGGCCACAGTGATATTGTCCGGCGCCCCCCGGGCGTTTCCCTCCTCCATCATGGCGTCGACTACGGATTCGAGAGGCTCTTCCTTTGCCCTGCGGATCCAATCTTCGATCTCCCCGTCGTCCATCACCTTCACGAGCCCATCGGAGCAGAGAAAAAAACAATCTCCAGCATGAACGGAACCAGCGTAGAGATCGAAATCAACCTCCTCTTCGGTCCCCAGGACCCTGGTGAGAATATGTCCCAGGGGATGCTCCCGCTCGGCACTGGCAGGGATCTTCCCTGCTTCAACCATGTCCCGGACCATGGTGTGATCCCTGGATATCTGCGAGAACCCCTCGCCTGAGAGAAGATAGGCTCTGGAGTCCCCCACGTGGCCAAGAACGAACTCATCGCTCTCCACGGAAACCTTCAGGGCCGTGAGTGTTGTTCCCATTCCGGACAGGGCAGGCTGGGAGTCCGCCATGCCCAGGATCTTCTGGTTGGCTTTGAGGAGGACATCGTCCATCTCCTCCCCGGCATGCAGGCCGCGGGCCACTTCCTGAACCGCGAGAGCGCTGGCGAGATCGCCGGCCGGAGCCCCCCCCATCCCATCTGCCACCACCACGATTCCCTGAGACGGCTCCACCGCCAGAGTGTCCTCGTTCCTCCCCCTGACCTGGCCTACATCGGACCGTCCGAAAGCACGAATCGTTACGGACAACGAGGAATTCCCCTTGAATTATTCTCTTGAAGGGCCCCTTCCGAACGGACGGGGCCGATCTTCCACCAAAGACCCACCGTACCACTCTAACACACGGGCGGTCAACCGTCAGCTATTCTCTTCACATCCCTTCACGGGCCAAAAAGAGCCTTGACACCATCAGAGGAAGAACTGAGATTAGACCAAGTGGTCGAACCCAAAGGTCTAACGAGCCGTTGCGTGGCTCCAACCCACTGCGACCATGGCCAGGAACCGCTTCGACAATCTCGAGCCCGAGAAACAGGAGGCCATCCTCCAGGCAGCCGGAGAGGAGTTTGCCGAGAGGGGGTTCGAGTCTGCGTCCATCAACCGGATCATCAGCCGATCCGGGATGAGCAAGGGATCGGTCTATTACTATTTCGAAGATAAAGCAGACCTCTTCGCCACCACCCTGGAACGCTCGATCCAGCGCATCATGGAGGAAATCGGTTGGTTTTCTCTGGAGGTGTTGGGGCCCGACGAATTCTGGGAGGCGGTTCTGGAGCTGACTCGGAGGTCGGTTGAATGGGCCCGACGAAACGAATGGTGGGTCAAGCTCGGCAAAGCCTATCACCGCCTTCAGCAGGAGCCGGGCGCAGAAGCGGCCATGGGGCGGATGGCAGAGGTAGGCCGCGGTTTGTGGCGGTCCATCATACAGCGCGGACAGGTCCTGGGTGTGATCCGTACAGACCTGCCGTTGGATCTTCTGGTGGAGACGGTCATGGGGGCTGATCAGGGCGGAGACCGATGGATGATGGACCATTGGGATGATTTTTCGGCGGGGGAACTCCGGAATATCGTGGATGGCCGGGTGGACTTGTTGAGGGATATGCTGGACAAGGAGAATGAAGGATGGGATCGATGAGTCGGAAGCGGTGGGGGGCAGCGGCCGGAATCCTGCTGGCTGGTGTGGGCCTCCTCCCCGGATTTTCCTCGGCCCAGATACCGGTGCCGGATGTAAACCAGGTCATGGACTACATCGACGACCTCTACAGGTCCCAGTCCGCCTACTCGCGAATGCGGATGACGGTCGTGAGAGAACGGGGAACCCGGGAACTGGAGATGGAGTCCTGGTCCAAAGGGGACGATGACGCTCTCATCGTGATTCGCTCCCCGGCCCGGGAGGCGGGGGCCGCCACATTGCGGACAGAGGAAGGCTTGTGGAATTACGCGCCTCGGGCCGATCGGCTCATCAGGATTCCGTCTGGACTCCTCTCCGAAAGCTGGATGGGGAGCCATTTCACCAACGACGACCTGATGCGGGAAACCAGCTATCTGGATGACTACGACGCCACCCTCTCCACGGAAGAACGAGACGGAGTCACGTACCTGAAGGCTACTCTCATCCCAAAACCCGAGGCCCCCGTGGTCTACTCGGAGCTGGTGTTCCTCATCACGAGGGAAGATTGGGTCCCGATTCGATCGGAATACTACGACGACGGGGAGTTGGTTCGGGCATGGGCCTTCGACGAGATCCAGACCATCTCGGGGAAGAAAATCCCCATGCGGATGACAATCCAACCTGTTGACAGACCAGAAGAAAGAACCGTGGTGGAGTACCTCGAACTGGAGCTGGACGTACCGGTAGACAGCCAGCTCTTCACCCGCCAGGGGCTGAGGCGGGCCGCCCGGGGATAACCTGCCCGGCCCCCTGCCCCACCCGAATAGGACGAACGCATGGTCTCTGCCAAGATCGGCTTGAGGAACCTGGCCAGAAACCGATGGCGGAGTGGTTTGACGCTCGGGGGAATCGGCGTATCGGTCGGATTCATGGTCTGGATCCTGGGGTTCATGGAGGGGTGGATGGGTACCATGGTCCAAGGGGCCACGGCGGTGGAGACCGTCCAGGTGCAGGTTCACACCCGAGCATTCGCCGACAACCCCCGAGTGTACCGGACCTTTCCCGTAAGCCAGGAACTCCTGAACGCGGTCCGCGGGGTAGATGGCGTCGTGGCGGTCTCGCCGAGGGTGAGGCTGAACGGCCTCATCGGCCACGAGGAGAAGTCCCAGGTCGGCCGAATCATGGGCGTGGACCCCGCTCTTGAATCCGAAACCACACCTGTGGCCACGGCACTCATCGAGGGTCGTTGGCTGGCCCAGCAGCCGCCGGTTTTTCCTGCCCCCAGGGAGGTGGTCCTCGGGGCCGGCATGGCCAACCAGCTCAGGGTAGGGGTCGGAGACGAGCTGGTGGTGTTCGTGGAGGCCGCCGATGGCTCCATGGGTAACGATCTTCTGCAGGTCGTCGGCGTCGTCAAGACCGCCAACAGTGCGGTGGACCGGATGACGGCCTACATGCACATCGAAGACGCCCGTTTCCTGGCCGCCGTGGAGGGTGAAGCACACGAACTCGCCATCAAAACCGACAACCTGCTGGGTGCTCAGGAAACGGCGGGGAGGATTGCGGCAGCCATCGGAGCGGATACACGCGGGGCTCTCTCGGGCGGAGGAGCCGGTGCAGGACCCGGCTCCCAAAGGAGCCTGACGCCCTCCGATCCGGATGCCCTCCTCGTCCGACCCTGGCAGGAGATCCTGCCGAGCATCTATCAGATGCTCACCATCGGCAGGCAGTCCAATTGGTTCACCTACCTTCTCATCTATCTGGTGGCGGCCAT
>JASFVN010000283.1:0-6057 GCA_050049805.1 Gemmatimonadota bacterium | reverse complement strand
AGTTCGGTGGGAAGGAGATCACCGACCTCTACGCGTACACCTATGCTCTCAGGGAGCACAAGCCGGGAGACGAGGTCGTGGTGGTGGTTCTCCGGGAGGGCGAGCGGCTCAGCCTTACGGTGGTGTTGGGCAGCCGTTAGAAGCTGAAGGGCGTCATTGACGAGGCTGGGGCGGCTAAACCCAGCCAGAAGATGCGCCCCTTGTTTCGGGTACAGAGCGTGAAGCGGCGCCCCCGCCCCTTGGGGGCGCTCGCCTTTCCGGTCTGGATTTCTGCAGAGACTCGCTTAGCCACGGCGGTTTGTTCTTCAGTCCAGCACCTCCGCAGTCCCCCTCGGGGGACGCTCGCCTGCCGGGGATCAGATGGAAGGACGAAGCTGTAGCTTGATCGAATACGCCCCCTCAGGAATCGGCATCCAGGCCGAGGGGAGAGGGAGCATCTCCTCCAGGGTCACGAGGATCCCCTTCCAGGTAAGGGACCGGGGATCCAGCGTCGTATTCAGGCGGAGGATGTCCATAGCCCCGGCCCCTGCAGCCATCGTGATCTCCGCCACACCGTTTCCCTGCCAAATGCAGATTGCTTCCACCGGGCATCTGGAATCTTCGGGAACCTGGGAGAATCCCACGCGGATGTCCGTTCCCCGGAGGATGATCTCATCCCCCAAGCTCAGGATCACTTCCGTGGGAACCGTGAGGAGAGATTCGCTTGGCAAAGGTCCGCTGCCAGGGGTGGTAGGGCTCCGGCATCCCGAGGCGAGAAATGTGACGAGGAGGAAGGTGAGGGCGAAAGTCAGTCCGGGTTTCAGGATGCCGTGGATCTTCATCTGATGGGTCCCTTGCTGGGGGCGCCGTTGTCCTCGTCCGGGGTTCATTCGAGAAACGATCCGGGCAGGTCTTCCGTGACGGAACAGACCGGTGTTGGTGCCTTCCTGAACCGCACACTCCACACTCCCGCCTGAGGAAAACGCCCTCGCCACACCCGAGATCCCACCCCATCTCCCTTACTTGACCCCTCTCATTCGTCTCGTCCACATTCCCCCCCAGCGGCTCCCGGGGCTCGTAGCGTCCTTGGGGTTTCTTTCCCTCCCATGAGATAGAAAGGGGCATTTCATGCGATCTGTTCAGGGAACAGTGCTGGGGTTTCTCGGAATCTCCGTCCTCCTCTTGGTTGCCTGTGGAGAATCTCCGTCGACGGCCGGGATTCCTGAATGGAGGCTGGAGCGGGATCTCACGATCGGAAGCATCGACGATCCAGAGCAGTCCCTGACCGCAGCGGGGACCCTGACTGTGGACGAGGAAGGAACCATTTACCTGGCACAGCCCCGAGACCACCAGATTCGATTGTATTCCCGATCAGGGGACTTTTTGGCGGTTATCGGCAGGGAGGGTCAGGGGCCGGGGGAGTTCAGTTCCATCGGGTATCTGGGCTGGCTCGGGGACACCCTTTACGTCGGCGACAGCGGAAACCAGAGGATCAGCTTTTTCGGACGGGATGGATCGTTCCTTCGGTCCATTCGACTCGCATGGTCGGTGATCGACAATGTCTTCACGCCGAGGACAGTGAGCCGAGTGTTGCGGGACGGAACCGTGCTGGTACAGCCGAGTTTCGCCTCCCGTCTCCTGGCAGACGGAACCATCACCAGCCGCCCGCTGTTCAGGATGGACACCACAGGCACCCTCCTCCGGACTGTGGCGGAGACCTCCCTCGAGAACTCTCAACTCTCGATTCAGAGAGGGACGGGGGGACTCTACGGCTCTCAGCCATTCGCCGACGCACCTCTTCTGGCCCTGGCCCCTTCGGGAGAGTTCGTGGTCGTCCTGGACCGGACCGCAGCCACCCAAGACCGGGGTGCCGCAATGCAACTTCGCAAAATCACGGTGGATGGGGACACAGCCTTCACTCGGGAGATTCCCTATTCGCCGATTCCCCTGCCCGGAGAGGTGGTTGATAGCCTATTGGCTGCCCGGGCTGAATCATTCGCGAATTCTCCGATGTTCGGATCGGTTCGGGAGGCTCGGGAGGCGCTGAACGACGCAGTCTTCATCCCGTCGTACTATCCTCCAGCGTCTCGGATCCTCGTGGCTTCGAGCGGAGAGATCTGGGTGCAGCGGGAAAATGTCAGCGGATCCGAGAGGCGGTGGGACATACTCTCCCCCGAAGGGGATCCTGTCGGAAGGGTGGTCTTGCCCGGGTCCACAAGAATCCATGATTCAAAGAACGGCTGGCTGTGGGCCACTGAGTTGGATGAGTTGGACGTGACCTACGTGGTGAGATACCGAATCCTACGGGATTGACGACCACGGGCGCCCCCCCCGGGCCTTCTCGGTGGAGTGCGTACGAGAAAGCGTTAACTTTCGAGGCTTTTCTCGGAACGAACCAAGAACTCCTCGGCCGACGGGATCAAAGGAAACAGATGCAGATAAGGAACGTGGCGGTCATCGCCCACGTGGACCACGGGAAGACCACCCTTGTGGACCAGATGCTAAGGCAGTCAGGAGTCTTCCGGGCCAACGAGGAGGTGGCAGACCGGGTCATGGACTCCAATCCGCTGGAGAGGGAGAGGGGGATCACCATCCTCTCCAAGAACACGGCGGTGCATTGGGGTGACGTGAAGGTCAACATCGTCGACACGCCGGGGCACGCAGATTTCGGGGGAGAGGTGGAGAGGATTCTCCGGATGGTGGAGGGGGTGCTGATCCTGGTCGACGCCGCGGAAGGGCCCATGCCCCAAACCCGGTTCGTCACACGGAAGGCCCTGGATCTTGGCCTTCAACCCATCGTGGTGATCAACAAGGTGGACCGCCCCGACGCCCGGACCGCCGAAGTGCACGACGAGGTCCTCGAGCTCTTCATGGACCTGGGGGCCAGCGATGCTCAGCTGGATGCTCCTTTTGTGTACGCGTCCGGCCGGGAGGGGTGGGCCGCCACCGACCTTGAGGGGACTCAGGACCCGGAAGGGAAGGATCTCACCCCCCTCTTCCAGGCCATCCTGGGCCACCTCCATGCGCCGTCGGGAGATCCGGACGGGCCCTTTCAGATGCTGGTGTCCACCCTGGACCATTCCCCCTACGTGGGCCGGATCGCCATCGGCCGGATCGAGCGGGGAAGGGTCCGTGTGGGAGATCGGGTGGCCCTCCTCCCCCTGGGAGCTTCCGGGCCCGTACCGGAGGGGGAGCTTCAGGAAGGCCGGGTGATGAAGCTCTACGAGTTCGCCGGACTCCGGCGTCTGGAGTTGGAGGAAGCTCGGGCCGGAGACATCGTGGCTCTCGCGGGGGTGGAGGGTGTGGAGATCGGGACGACGCTGGCTGATTTGTCGGCCCCGGAGCGTTTGGCGGGGATCGCCATAGAGGAACCGACCCTTTCCGCAGATTTCTCGGTGAACAACTCTCCCTTCTCGGGGAAGTCCGGGAAGTACGTCACCAGCCGTCAGCTGAGAGACCGTCTCTTCAGCGAGCTCGAGAGGAACCTCGCTCTGAAGGTAGAGGAGACCGACTCGCCCGACACCTTCACCGTCTCAGGACGGGGCGAGCTGCACCTGACCATCCTCATGGAGACCATGCGTAGGGAGGGGTACGAGTTTCAGGTGTCCAGGCCCAGAGTCATCCTCAAGGACGCCGAAGACGGAGCCCGTCTCGAGCCCTACGAGGAAGTCTTGATCGAGGTACCCGAATCCATGTTGGGGGTCGTGATCGAAAAGATGGGAGGGCGGGGAGGAGCCGTCGAGGAGATGCTTCCCACCGATCGAGGGCTGACTCGCCTGAAGTTCCGTATCGCCACCCGGGGCCTCTTCGGATATCGGTCAGAGTTCCTGACGGATACAAGGGGGGAAGGAATCATGCACCATCGTTTCCTCGAGTACGGGCCCTGGGCGGGTAGCGTGGCAGGGAGGAAACGTGGGGTCCTGGTGGCCGATCGAGCGGGGGTGGCCGTAGGCTACGCGCTCTTCAACCTGCAGGAGCGAGCCACCATGTTCGTCGCCCCGGGGGTTCCCGTCTATGGGGGAATGATCGTGGGCGAGCACGTACGGCCAGGGGACCTGGACGTGAACGCCACGAAGGAAAAGAAAGCTTCCAACATCCGGACCACGGCCTCCGACGAAAATATCCGCCTGGAGCCCCCGAGGAGATTGACCCTGGAACTGGCCCTGGAATTCATCGAGGAAGACGAGCTGATTGAGATCACGCCCGACTCCATCCGATTGCGGAAGCGGGAGCTCGATCCGAACCGAAGGAGGAAAGCCACCCGAGCCAGCCGGGAATACGCTTGAGCCTCTCGCGGGAGCCTGCCAAACGGAGCCACTCTCACCAGCGGCGAAGAACCAACCCCGATTGGACCCCTCGCAGGAACACTTCATATGGTTATTTTGTGGTGATATGAGGGTACGGAACAAAATCCTGGGCTGGATCAAGGCCTCCATGGGTCCGGCCGGGTGAACGGCCACCGGACGGTGGCCGGATTCGATTCGCTACCTCTGCCTATGGCGCACTAGGAGAACAGAATGCGGCTGAAAGACTACGATACCACCAGTCAGATGAGTGCTTCCGTGGTGAGCACAACCCGGATCACCCCCGAGGACAGCGATACGGAGCTTCGGCACATCGACCTAGCCGTGGACAGCCTGGATTTCAGCTATCAGGTAGGGCAGAGCATCGGCGTCCTGGTACCGGGTCCTCACGAATTCGGCCAAAAAGAATACCTGCGTCTTTATTCGATCGCCGGCGGCGGCGAAGGCGATGGCATCAAGCCGGTGATTTCGCTCCTTGTGAAGCGCTGCTTCTACATTGACGATTTCAATGGCGAACGCTACGACGGCAAAGCGTCCAACTATCTCTGTGATCTGAAGGAAGGCGACGAAGTGACGTTGGTGGGCCCCTACAATCTCGCTTTCACACTTCCCGAGGAAAAAGACGCCAATCTCCTGATGATCGGGCTGGGTACCGGGATTGCCCCCTTCCGGGCCTTCATCAAGCACATCTACAACGAGCTAGGTGGTTGGGAGGGCGATGTGCGCCTGTATCACGGTGCCATGAAGGGTATCGAGCTGGCCTACATGAACGACCAGAACGCCGACCTGAAGTACTACTACGACGAAGAGACCTTCAAGGCATTCGAGGCCTTGAGCCCACGTGCCCATTTCGACGTGCCGGTCGACCTGGAAGGAGCCATTGCCCAGAACTCCGATGAGGTCTGGACCCAGTTGCAGGATCCCAAGACCTATGTCTACGTGGCCGGTCTGAAGCAGATTGCCACGCTACTGGACGAAGCGCTGGTGAAGATTGTCGGTTCGCCCGGAGAGTACGAGCAGCAAAAAGCGAAGATGATCGAGGAAGGCCGCTGGGCTGAGTTGATCTACTGAGTCCAAACGCTGCAGAGGTTGAGAGGCTGTCCTCCCTGTTGGGGCCGGAGTCTTTACCCTTTGGACCAGATCAGAACCACGCAGGAGGATTCCCTGTCGGAGCCTGTGGCCGAGAACTCCACGGGGAGGGAGGCTCCCCCCCTATAGATCTCCATGGCGGCGATGCTACGGACGGGGGCCAGAAGGTCCAACTCGGAAGCCGATACCTTGATTCCGTCCAAATACACGCGGGGCGTCCTGGAAGTACCGTGAGAGATGCAAGTCAGGGAACTCCCTCGCCAGCTCCATTCGTACCAGACCCCCGGAACCCGGGACACCAGATCCTGGAGGTCGAAGGGATCGATCTTCTCGATGTCCTCGGGGAAGAAAAAGTACCCACCCCCCGCCGTGCGGCTACGTTGGTAGAATCCTTGACCCGTCAGGTATTTGTCGATTCGGGCTCGTTCCACTTCCACCACTATTCCCGGGAGGGTGATGGCGGAGGGTTCGAGCTCCAGGTCCACTACGACAGACTCTCCGTCTGGAATCTCTAGCGGTCCTCGGGTTTCCTTCGAGTATCCGATGGCAGCCACGGAGAGGTTGAAAACACCTTCCTCAGGAAGTGCCAGGGCATAGGTTCCGCCCAGGCTGGTGGCGGTGGCCGCCACCCGCGTGCCCAGTGTGTCGAACACCGTGATCCCTACGTAGGGGATGGGGCGCCCGG
>JASFVN010000282.1:0-6061 GCA_050049805.1 Gemmatimonadota bacterium | reverse complement strand
CGTACCGGATTCCAGGGATCCCAAGGGCTTCTGCCACCAACCGAGCGGCAGCGGGATTCCCCACCCGATCAATCACTACGGAAGGATCCGAGCCATAGGTTCGAGCATTTCCATAATACACCACGTCGAAGCCCTGGTCCCTCAAATGTCCTGTGGCTTCCCGAGCGATCCCGGACAATCCAGAGGCGTTGAGGACCTCCACCTCGACTCTTCCCAGTCCGTCGGGCAAGGCAGGAGACTCCTGGTCAGAAGGTGGATTCGTCTCCGGCCCCCCATGCAAAGACCCCAGGAGGACGCCGATCCCCGCAAGGATCAGAAGCAGAATCAGAACTCCGACGCGCTTGCCCACGGCTGGCCCTCCGAAAGGCGATTCCACATGGCCAGGGTCTCAGGACGCAGGGGACGGCCCTTCTCCAGTAGGTAACCGATGCGGGCCGAGAGGATCTCCCGGGACACCGGTTCCAACTCTCGCGGGGCCCTTTCCCGCAGTGTTGCCCTCCAATCCTCTCTGATTTTCCTCCCGGGTTCAAGGAAATCAGCTGCGAAGAGAGCCAAACCCAGATTCCCGAAGTCCGCCGAGCCCAGGGTGTGGAAAGCTATCGCATGCAGCAACTCGGCGTCTTCCACCCCTTCTTGTCGAAGGCGGAAAGAGGCTCCGGGGCCGTGGAGAACCTTACCCGGAAGCTCACGGAAAGGCGGATCCACCTTGTCCCGGATCTTGTCGGGATCTTCGTCCCTCAAAGCGTCGTGGAGGAAGCCCGCCGCCTGCCACCTGACCCGAACATCGTCCGGCTCCTCCCGCTTCCGGGCCCAATGCCCGAGAAGTTCGGCCACTCTGGCCATGTGGGCCCGCCTCCTCTCCCCGGCAACAGCCCAGGAAGGCAGCTCGCCCCGGGCGGCCGCCAAAAGCACCGGGTGGAGGGGAGATCCGCAAGGCCGATTGGGAGCCGGATACGAGCCGATCATCGGATTCAAGCCGCCAGGATATGATTGTCGATGAGCCGGGTCTGGCCACAGTGGGCAGCGAGAACCGCCACGGCCCCGGGGTCGGCTTCGGGTACGGGATCCAGCGTCTCCGGGTGGATGATTTCACCGTATTGCAGGTGGAGGAGGGAGAAGCCGGATACGACCTCGTGCAGGGCGGAGCGGAGAACCGCCCCGGACCTCTCCCCCTCAAGGTACAACCTCTGGACCTCACGGAGCCCCCGGCTCAAACCCACTGCATCGGCCCGCTCCTCCGCCGAAAGGAGAACGTTCCTGGAGCTCATGGCCAGACCGTCGTCTTCCCGGACGATCGGACCGGTGAGGATCTCCACCGGCATTTCGAGATCCCTGACCATGCGTTTGACGAGGGCCGCCTGTTGGTAATCCTTCTGACCGAAGACAGCCAGTTGGGGCCGGAGGAGCCCAAAGAGGCGGGCTACCACGGTCAGGACCCCGCCGAAATGGCCCGGGCGATAATGCCCGCAGAGCTTCGTACCCATGGGCCCCGGATCCACGACCACCTGAGGCCCCCCCCCGGGGTACATCTCCTCGACGGAAGGCGCGAAGACCAGGTCGACCCCTCTCTCTCGAAGAAGCTCCAGGTCTCGATGGAGGTCCCGGGGGTACCGGTCCAGGTCTTCGCCATGGCCGAATTGCAGGGGGTTTACGAAGACCGAAACGGCGAGGAACCCCGCCTCTTTTCGAGCCAGATCCACCAGGGAAAGGTGACCTTCGTGCAGAAAACCCATGGTGGGAACCAAACCCAAGCGGAGACCCTCGGCTCGAGGGGGCTCCAGGGCCTCTGCCAGAGCCCGGCGGTGGGCCGAGAAAATCACGGGTCCCGTGAAAAGCTGTGCTCGGGGCCCGGGTAGCTGCCGTCCCTGACCTCCCGGACGTAGGCCCCCAGAGCCTTCAGCACGGCTTCGTCGAGGTCTGCGAACCGTTTCAGGAACTTGGGCCGAAAGCCCGCGTTCAGGCCCAGGGCGTCATAGAGCACCAATACCTGCCCGTCACACTCGGGTCCGGCCCCGATTCCGATGGTAGGAATGGACAGGGTCCGCGAGATTTCCCCGGCAAGATCGGCGGGAACCAACTCCAGCACCACGGCAAAACACCCCGCATCTTCCAGGGCCTGGGCCTGGTGTCGGATGCGCTCGGCGGTCACCCCTTCCCGACCCTGGACCCGATACCCCCCCAGGGCATGGACAGACTGAGGTGTGAGGCCCAGATGGCCCATGACCGGGATTCCCGCCCGGACCAGGGTTTCTACGGTCTTGCAGGTGGCTGCCGTCCCGCCTTCCAGCTTCACCCCCTGGACCCCCGTCTCTTTGAGTACCCGCCCGGCATTCCGAAGGGCATCCTCGGTGGAGACCTGATAGGAGAGAAACGGCATATCCAGGACCAGGAAGGTCTCCGCCGCCCCCCTTCGGACCGCCTTCCCATGATGAATCATCTCATCGAGGGTCACCGGGATCGTGGAAGGATAACCCAGCACGACCTGTCCCAAGGAGTCGCCGATCAGGATGATGTCGACCTCGGCCTCTTCCACCAGACGGGAAAAGAGGACGTCGTAGGCCGTAAGGGCCACGATCTTCTCGCCCCTCTCTTTCATCTCCAGGAACCGGGGGATGGACCCACGAGGCTTCGACACGGTGTTTTCGGTGGACAAGAGCTACTCCCCATGGTGAGCGCAACAGGCTTTCCGCACCCCTCTTGGAGCGGGTGGGGCCCGAAGGTTATGACCAGGTGATATGGGTGTCAAACCATTGAACTCCTCCCTTACCCCACCTCGCCTCTCCCGGTCCTCACACCTACCTTCAGCCCATGTCGATGATCTGGGATGCGCCCCTCACAGCAGCGGTAGCCAGGGACCTCGATTCCAGGCTTTCTGGCGGACGCCTCCGAGCCCACATCTTCGATTGGGAGCGGAGAGAGCTTTCCCTTTTCTTCCGCACGCTCACGGTTCGGTGGTCCCTCCACCCCGACGCAGGTTGGGTCAGGCTCTCCTCGGCCGCTGAACCTTCAGGGGCGGCCCGGCCCCTGGCCGCCGATCTGTTGAAAGTGGAGGCCCTGCCGGACGAGCGGCTCTTGCGCTTCAAGCTGCGAAAGCTCCGGGGCCGGGTTCGATCCGTGCAGATCGTCGTGGAGCTCATGACCAATCAGTGGAACGCTCTTCTGGTTGAGGACAGCGAGGAATGGATACGGCATGTCCTGTGGAGAAGACGCTCGGAAAACCGGGATCTTTCACCCGGTCAATCCTATCGAGCACCCGATCCATCCTCGAGGTTGGGCGTCGGAAGCAGCCTCACCGAGGCTGATTGGAACCGGCTGCTGGCTGAGGTAGAGCCCGGGGAGGCCGGGAGGACGCTGCTGGAGACAATGGCATTTACGTCCCCGGTGAATGTCTCCGCCCTCCTGGATGCCCCGAACGGGTATGCCCTCTGGGAGCGCCTTCGGACCCTGGAGTCCCTCGATCCGTGTCTCCTAGAATTCGATAGAGGTAAGCAACCTTATCCAATTGTCATAAATGATTTTACTTTTGATAGGTTTGAGACGATCCTCGACGCCGTGGAGGCTGCCGCGGAAGCCGGCGACGAGGCTCACCACCCAGAAGCGTCGGTCCTCCAGGAACTGGATCGGGCCATCGAACAGGCTCGGGGAAAGGTCCGCGGGATCCAGCGGGAGCTGGAGGAAGCGGCGGATCCGGAGGTGACTCGGGAGAAGGCGAGTCTCATTCTGGCTCGCCTCGGGGAGATCCCAAAAGGGGTATCCGAGATCTCCATCGCCGGGTTTCAGGGGGATCCGGTCCAGCTCACCCTGGACCCAGCCCTGTCGGCTCACGAGAACGCGGAGGCCCTCTATCGGGAGGCGTCCAGGCAGGAGAGGGCGAGGGACCGCCTCCCTGCCCTCCTGGAGGGGGCTCGGGCCAGGGTGGCTCGGCTGGAGTCCCTTTTGGAGGGCGTCCGAAGCGGAACCATTGATCCCGGAGAGGCCAGTCTAAGCCTTCCATCTCGAGCCCCCGGCGGAAAGGGGCGGCCGGTCCGGAAGGATGGTCGCCTGCCCTTCAAGCGCTTCAGGAGCTCCGGGGGGCTGGAAATCCTGGTAGGGAGAGGGCCCGCCGACAACGATGAGCTGACCTTCCGGCACGCCCGGCCCGACGACATCTGGCTCCACGCCCGGGAAGCTGGAGGAGCCCACGTGGTCCTGCGGTGGAGCCGAAAGGAGCCCCCCCCGGGAAAGGACCTGTCCGAAGCCGCCGCCCTAGCTGCCCTCAACTCCCGAGCCAGGAGCGCCGGCGTTGTGCCCGTGGATTGGGCAAGGCGAAAACACGTGCGGAAACCCAGGAAGGCACCGCCGGGCACGGTACGCCTGGAGCAGGCTTCTACTCTCTTCGTAGAGCCCGATCCGGAGCTCCCCGGCCGGCTCTTGTGGGAAGAGTGACCCCGGCTACCTCAATCCCCCCGGGCCTGCGGAATCCATCCCCTCCCTGAGGCCGGAGAGGAAGCTCTCCGCTCCAGCAACCCCTCCTTCGTCGAAAGCATTGATCAGGGCGCTCCCCACCACCACCCCCTCCGACAATCCCGAAACCATGGCCGCCTGGGCCGGCGTGGAGATGCCGAATCCGACGGCGATCGGAAGCTGAACCTCTCTTCTGACCGCATCCACTTCCCGTCCCAGGTCAGCCCTCAGATCCTGCTGGGCCCCCGTGACCCCCGTTCTGGAAATGTAGTAGAGGAATCCGCTTCCACCCCGGGCAATCTCCTTGATCCGGCCTGGCGGGGTCGTGGGTGCGATCAGCCGGATGAGATCCAGGTTCGAGTCGACGATCCGGTCTTCCAACCCCGGGTCTGCCCCCGCCGGCAGGTCGGTAAGCAAGAGCCCCTGGGCCCCGATGGCTTCGGCATCGGAGAGGAAAGCGTCGATACCGTATCGGAGCACGGGATTGAGGTAGGTAAAGAGGACGACGGGCAGGTCGTGACGCTCCCGGAAGGTTCCCAGGAGCTCCAGGGTCCCGGCCACCGTCATACCCCCTCGAAGGGCCTGGAACGACGACCTTTGGATGGTGGGTCCATCGGCCAGGGGGTCACTGAAAGGGATCCCCAACTCCAGAATGTCGGCACCGGACGCAGCCATCGAGTTCATCAACTCGAGAGACGTGGCCCGATCGGGGTATCCGGCCGTTAGATACGGGATCAGGACGCCCCGCCCCTTCCGCTTGTTGTGGGCAAAACAGTCCATGATGGAGGCTGACACTGAACTCATGGTCGGATAGGCTTCAGAGGAGATAGTCGCTGACTTTCACCCCGTACTTCTCCGGGTCAGTCGTCTTGATGATGGATCTCGGAGGGGCGCCGGTTTCTGGATCGGACACAGACAGATCCAAGGTCTTTGGTTCTGGGAGGGGTACCCCCAGGGCGTCTGAGATCACCTTCACCACGGGCTGGTGCAGCTTGTTCGGATCCTTGTTTACCCCTGAAACCACACCCATCTCCATGCTGTCGAGAATCACCAGCGTCCCGATGGGATAGACTCCGGTGGCATTGATCAGAGCCTTCACGAGGATCGGATCCTGGCCCCGCTTCGGGTTGTCCCGCATCTCGGCCAGAACCAGGTCGGGGGGATTGGGTTGGTATTGGTAGCTACGTATGGACGTCCCGGCATCGAAGGAGTCGGCGACGGCTACGATCCGGCTGAACAGGGAGGGCTTCCGGGGCCTCCGGTTCTTCGGATACCCTGCGAGATCCAGCCGCATATGATGCTCATAGGCCATGAGCATCTGCCGGTAGGGGATGTCGGAAAAACCATGGAAATGAAAGAGGGAGAGGAGGCCTTCCGTGGGGTGCTGTTGGAGTTCAAACCACTCCTCCTCGTCCAGGCCCCCCGGTTTGTTGATGATGTCAGGATCGATGCGGCTCTTTCCGAGGTCGTGGAACAAAGCCCCGAGGCCCAGTTCGTAGAGTTGCTGTTTGGTGAGGCCCAGACGGTCCCCGATGAGCACGCTGAAGATGCACACGTTCACACTGTGGGTGAAAGTGTACTCATCATAGTCTCTCAGCGTCGTCATGGTGATCATGGA
>JASFVN010000046.1:0-21376 GCA_050049805.1 Gemmatimonadota bacterium | reverse complement strand
AGAACCGTTTCGAATGGTCTCAGACGGACTATGCAGCCATCTGTGCAGGTGTTCCCCTCGTTCCCTTACACACCACGCTGACCCCGCCGCAGATCGAGTATATCCTCCGGGATTCTGGAGCCAAAGCGATTTTCGTTTCCAACAAGACTCAACTCGAGAAGGCACGGGAGGCTGTTGATTCCTTTTCCGACCCACCCCGGATCGTGCTCTTCGATGAGCTCGATCCTGGTATGGACGGGGTTTTTTCTTGGGCCCAATTCCTCGAGGCCGGAGCCCGTCGGGCCGGGAACGAGTCGGAGGAAGACTTCCGGGACAGAGCCGTTTCCCTTCAGCCAGGTGATACTGCGACGATCCTGTATACTTCTGGGACTACCGGAGACCCGAAAGGTGTGGTCCTCACCCACAACAACCTCTTCTCCAACGCCACGGCTCTGACGAAGGTCATCTACGTTGGCGAGTCAGACGTAACCCTCAGTTTCCTGCCCCTCTCCCACATTCTTCAACGGATGGTGGATCTGGTGTTCTTTTCCAGGGGAGGGACGATTACCTACGGGCGGGGGCCAAAGTCCATTCCAGAGGACCTGAAGATTTCCCGACCCACGAAGGTCGTAGGTGCTCCCAGGGTGTTCGAGAAGTTCCACCAGGCGGTGATGGACCAAACGGGCCTGAAGCGATTGGTTGTCCGGTGGGCCCGGGAGGTAGGGGAGGCCTGGGCGGAGGAGAAGCTGGCGGGGCGAGAGCCGACCTGGATCCTGAAGTTGGTCTATCGCCTGGCCGATGCTCTCGTCTTCCGAAAGATTCAAAATGCTCTCGGCGGTCGTCTGGAGTTCTTCGTTTGTGGGGGCGCCCCCCTCGCCACCCATATCAACAAGTTCTTTTTCTCTGCCGGCATCCTGATCCTCGAAGCGTACGGCCTTACCGAGACCTCCCCGGGAATCTCGCACAACGCCCCGGACAACTTCCAGATTGGCACTGTGGGGCCGCCTATCCCCAGCACGGAAATCAGGATTGCGGAGGACGGCGAGATCCTGGTGCGGGGCCCCCAGGTGATGAAGGAGTATCTCAACCGGCCGGAGGATACGGCTGCCGCCTTCGACGCGGAAGGGTGGTTCCGGACCGGGGACATCGGGGAGATCAACGAGGATGGCTACCTTCTTATCACCGATCGCAAGAAGAATCTGTTGGTTACGGCCGGTGGGAAGAACATTGCGCCAGCCCCCATCGAGAACCTGGTCAAGGAGAACCGTTTTGTCGATCAGGTCGTGATGATCGGAGACCGGAGGCACTTCCCGGCACTCCTGGTCGTGCCCGACTTCCCCTGCCTCGAGAGTTGGGCGGTGACAGAAGGCCTACAATTCGGTAACCGTCGTGACCTGCTGAGAAGTACCCGGGTCCAGGAGCACCTTGGGGCCGAGGTCTTCGGACTTCTGGGGGACCTGGCTCGGTATGAACGGCCTAAGAAAATCGGGCTTATCGAAGAGGAGTTCACCATCGAAGGCGGAATCCTGACCCCGAATCTGAAGGTGAGGCGAAGGGTTGTCGGGGAGAGGTATGGATCCCTCATCGAGCAGTTTTACGATCCCAAGAATCGGGACGTGGCCGTGTTCGTGGAGGATGAGCGATGAACGGAGAGCCGGGAGGAACGGGGGGAGGGGTTCGGGTCGTACTGGTCACGGTCCCTGATGTAGACGCAGGTGTCATCCTGGCCCGGCGGGCCGTGGATGAACGCCTGGCCGCTTGCGGGAATGTGATCCCTGGCCTGACATCGGTGTATCGTTGGGAGGGCGAGATCCAGGAGGATCCCGAGGCCCTGGTGATCTTCAAGACCAGAGCAGACACGGTAGAACAGCTGAGGAAAAGAGTGGAAGAGATTCACCCCTACGATGTGCCAGAGTTCCTTGCCCTCTCCATAACTCATGGTAGCGAAGCCTACCTCGACTGGGTTGTGAGGGAGGTGAAGGATCCGGAGGTTCCCGGATGATCGATGGTCCAGGAGATGAGGCAAGGAAAGATCTCTCACGACAGCGTAGGGTGAGCCGGGAAGAGCAAGGAGATCTTTTGGCCGATGCTGTGACGGGCTTGTTCTCTCGGGTCTCGGAAGACTCGGACCCCCGGGTGGTGGGGGAGGAGCTCGAGGCCACCGGGACGGGCTCGGCGGAACAGAGTGAGGACACTCCCCATGAGGTTGAGGAGGGGCCCGCCAGCGTCGAAACGATTCCGGATTCTCTGTGGGAGCAGAAGATGGCCTGGGCCAAAGCTCGGGCTGGGGATGGGCGTCTGGAAGAGGCTGAGGAGCTTTATCGAGAGCTGGTGGAAGACCAACCCACCAACGTTCGCGCGTTGAACAACCTAGGGGTCCTCCTCGATGAGATGGGCGATCCGGAGCAAGCGGTGAAATACCTTCGGGCGGCGAAGGCCATCGAGCCCCGGAACCATGAGGTCCTGGGAAACCTGGGGGCTGCCCTTGCGGCTTTGGGCCGGTACGCGGAGGCGGAGGGTGAGCTCAGAGTGGCGTATCGTGCGGACCCCAACAACCTTCAGATCAGAGCCAACCTGGGCATCCTTCTCTTCCGACGGGGGCTCTACGAGCAGGCCGCCGAGGAGTTGGCAGCGGTTTGCTCGGCTGAGCCGGACCATGGGCATGCGTTATTCTATAAAGGAGAAGCTCTGAACCGGCTCGGTAGAGTGGACGAGGCCATCGAGGCACTGGAGCGAGTGACGGAGCTGATCCCCGGGAACCCAAAGGCCTATTACACTCTCGGTGTTCTTTTTGACAAAAAGGACCTCCCCGACAAGGCCGCCATCATGTACCGCAAAGCCCGGAAGCTCACGGATTCATGATCAAAGTCCTCTTGGGGGGCACAAAGGATCTGGCCGTGGAAGCCATCCTCCGATCCATCTACTCCAATCTCGAGGCCGATACGCCGTTCAGCCGGGACCTGGAGCTGAAAGCTGGGTCCTCCGTGACCGAGCGATTGCAGGCGACCGGCGACCTGCCCATCGGTGCGGCGGCCATTACGCCGGGCGGAGACACGGGAAGGAGCTTCCTGATTCACGTCGTCGTCCAGTCCGCCGCAGAACCGGTCACCCCTGAGGGCATTCGTTCCGCCCTCCGGAACGGCTTGAGAAGGGCGGAGGAATGGGGATTGGAATCTCTGGCGCTGCCGCCGTTGGGGACTGGGGCCGGAAACCTGGAAACGGACGAGGTAGCAGCCGTGATGGTTCCCTTGCTTGTTCAGCATCTCCGGGGTGCCAGCTCCCTTTCAGAGATTTCAATCCTGGTGAGCACGACGTTCGAGGAGGACGTGTTCAACCGAGCCATCGAATGGCACAGCAGGGATCACAAGCCCGATGACGCTTGAGATCCTGTATCCATGAGGGTGTTTTCCAACCCATGAACCTTTCTGGACATCGCCTCCTGGCCGGAGGCATTCTGCTGGTCTGGCTTGCGATGCTGGGATGGCATGTCCGTCGGGAGTATTTCCAACCTGAACTCACACGGTTGACCGAAGCCGCCCTCTCCCTGGCCCCGGGCGTGAATTTCTATACCCTCAAGATGGGAGAAGAGGTGGTGGGGCTGGCGACCTCCCGCCTCGACACGGTGCCCGAAGGATTCCGACTGGAGGACCTTCTCTCCCTGGAGTTGCCAGCTCTCGGTCAGACCGGCACTGCGGTGGTCAGGACCGGGGTGGACCTTTCACCGGCCCTCGTCATGGAGGGTTTTTCCTTCAGCCTCGACTCCGAGGTCGGCCGTTATTCGGTTTCGGGATCGGTGGAGGGAGACACTCTCCTGGTGATGGAGTTGAACGTTGCCGGTTCCAGCCAGCAGATGACGCATCGTCTTTCTCAACCCCCGGTCTTCGCCTCAGCGCTGCCCATTCGTCTGGCAGTCGGCGAAGGCTTGCAGGTCGGAGACCGCCTGCAATTTCCCGTTTTCGACCCTTCGTCCCTGTCCACCCGATCGGTAGAGGTCCAGGTGACGGCCCACGACACCATCCTGGTGGCAGACAGCGCTGCCCTGGACCACGCTACAGGGCGCTGGAACCCGGCCAGGTACGATTCCGTGCCCTCCTGGAAGGTAGTGGAGTCCTATGGTGGTGTGCGGGTGGAGAGCTGGATCGACGCCGATGGTCGAACCGTTCAGGCCTCCAGCCCCCTGGGATTCTCCATGGTAAAGACGGAGTACGAGCTGGCTCGGCAGGCTCAGGAGAGGGCCAGGGAAACCCTCGGGTCCCCCATCGACGACGACGTTATCCTCTCCACCGCCATCCAGAGCGATGTGGACCTGGGCGAGGTGGAGGGCTATCCGGAACTGCATTTCGTTCTCTCTGGTGTGGACCTCCAGGGGTTTGAGTTGGAGGGCGGGAGGCAGCGCCTGAGGGGGGATACCCTTGTAGTGCGTCAGGAGGATTGGAATACACTCCGACCTGACTATGACGAATTGCCCTTTCCTCGAATGGAGTTTCTGGAGCATTTGGCTCCGGAGCCGATGATACAGAGTGATGATGAGGGGATCGTCAGGGAAGCCGAGAGAATTTCGGGATGGAGGACCTTCGGACGGAATGACCCGGTGCGGATCGCCGGACGGCTGACCATGGGTGTCCACGGGATGTTGGAAAAGCAAATCACTTTTTCCATCCCCAATGCGGTCCAGGTCCTGGAATCCAAGCAGGGCGATTGCAACGAACACACCGTGCTCTTCGTGGCCATGGCGAGAGCGCTGGGCCTTCCTGCCAGAACAGCCGTGGGTCTGGTCTATCTGGATGGAGCCTTTTTCTATCACGCTTGGCCCGAAGTGTGGCTGGGAGAATGGGTAGCCGTCGATCCGACTTTCGGCCAGTACCCAGCCGATGCGGCTCATCTCCGCTTTGTGACGGGGGGGTTGGCCCAGCAGGTCGAGATTGTTCGTCTGATCGGAAATCTGGATATCGAGGTGCTTCAACCGCCGAAGCCTGAGGAGGTGGGCCCATGAGCCGACTCGGCAAAGGCAGGCGGGGTAAGGAGGTGAGAGGATGAAGGACCTATGAGGAACCTTACCGGACCCCTCTCTGAGGACCTGACTCCTGCCAGGGGGGGGGGAGACGGACCCATGCTGGATCTTCATGCCGTGACCAAGAGGTACGGGAGGTTCACGGCGGTGAAGACATTGGACCTTATGGTGCCCCGTGGGAGGATCTTCGGATTCCTGGGCCCAAACGGAGCGGGGAAGACCACCACAATTCGAATGATCGCAGGTGTTCTGCGTCCAACGGCAGGGCGCATTCTCATCGGAGGCGACGATTTGGCCCTCGATCCCAGGAGCGCCAAGGCCCGTATCGGATACATACCGGATCGCCCCTACCTTTACGAGAAGCTCACCGGATCCGAGTTCTTGAGGTTCGTCTCGGGCCTCTGGGGGAGGGATGGGGCGGAGTCGGAGGCCAGGGCTCTGCGCTTCATGGAGTTGTTCAACCTTTCCCAGTGGCAGAATGAGCTGGTTGAGAGCTACTCCCATGGGATGCGCCAGAAACTCCTCATCAGCTCCGCCCTTATTCACCAGCCGGAATTGATCGTGGTGGACGAGCCCATGGTCGGTCTCGACCCGAAGGCGGCCCGCATCCTCAAGGACCTCCTTCGTGCATACGTCTCCAACGGGGGAACAGTCTTTCTTTCTTCCCACACTCTGGAGGTGGTCGAGGTCCTCTGTGACCTTCTGGCGATCATCCACGAGGGAAGTGTCATTGCCCGGGGCACGATGGAGGAGCTCCGGGTACAGGCTCGAGCCGGACGGGCCGGATTGGAGGAGATCTTCCTGAAGGTGACCGGGGGGGACGAGGTGAATGAGATGGTGGCGAGCCTGAGGTCAGGTGACGGTTGATGGCAGACGCCTCTTTCCGAGGGATGGGGGCCCTCGGGCTCCTCAGGCCGAAGCTGAACACGAAGCTGGCAAGGATCCGAACCGACCAGGGTCGGGTTTTCAAAACCCTCGTTCTAGGATTCGTCGGACTGGTCTTCTGGTCGTTGATCTTCAGTGTTATCTGGAGAATGCTCCTCTACTTCCGGAACACGCAGGGGGTTGGGGACCTCCTGGCCGGGAAGCTGCTGGGCCTGGCGCTCCTGACCTTCATGGGAATCCTCCTTCTCTCCAACGTCATCACCTCCCTCTCAACTTTCTTCCTTTCCCAGGATCTGGAACTATTGGTGGCCTCCCCGACGGATATGCTCAGCCTTTACAGCGCTAGATTGGTGGAGACCATCGTGAATTCCTCCTGGATGGTGGGGCTTCTGGCCGCGCCTCTCTTCCTGGCCTATGGGATCGCCTACCGAGCCGACGTGGGGTTCTATGCCCTGGCCGGTCTGGTGACGGTGCCCTTTTTGATTCTCCCGGCCGTGGTTGGAGTCGGTGTGACGCTGATTCTGGTGAATGTCTTTCCAGCTCGGAGAACACGAGACCTGCTGGCGCTTGTCGGCCTCTTCGGTGCAGCCGGGATCGTGGCCGTGTTCCGGTTTCTTCGACCCGAACGCCTGGTCCGGCCGGAAGAGTTCAGGGACCTGGTGGATTTCTTGGCGGTTCTCCGTACGCCCTCTTCCGTGTGGTTGCCGAATGAGTGGGCCAGCGAGTCCCTCATGTCGTATCTGAGTGGGGTTTTCGACCCTTTCCCCGCTTTGCTCCTTTCTTCAACGGCCGCTGCTTTCGTGGTCCTGGGAGCCTGCCTCCACCTCCGGCTCTTCAAGACGGGCTACAGCCGGGCTCAGGAAGGGGCAACCCGGCGGGAGCACCGATCCCGGTCAAGATGGGTAGAGGCGGCATTGCGCTGGCTTCCCTCACGAACTCGGGTTCTGGTGGCCAAGGAGGTCCGGGTCTTTTTCAGGGACTCCACCCAATGGTCCCAACTCCTCCTTCTCGGCGTCCTTGTGGTGGTCTACGTCTACAATGTGAAGGTCCTGCCGCTCTACACCGGAGAGCAGGTGTCCTTCTTCTTGATCAACGTCGTCTCTTTCTTGAACCTCGGGTTGGCGGGGTTCGTGGTTGCCGCCATAGCGGCCCGCTTCGTCTTTCCCTCCATGTCTCTCGAGGGCCGAATGCTGTGGCTGCTTCGGTCGTCCCCCTTGGACACGCGAGCTCTGTTCTGGTCGAAATACTGGGTCGGCACCCTCCCCCTCTTGCTGGTGGCGATCCCTCTGATTGTCGCCACGAATTGGATTCTCGACGTCTCTCCTCTGATGTTCGCTCTCTCCACCGGAACGATGGCGGTGGCCACCCTTTCTCTTTCCGCCCTGGCCCCCGGGTTCGGCGCCGTCTTTCCGAACTACGACTCGGACAATGTCGCCGAAATTCCCACCTCCTTCGGTGGCCTTCTCTTCATGATGGCTGCCGTGGGATATCTGGTCGGCGTCATTCTCCTGGAAGCTTGGCCGGTCTACGCCTATCTGTCGGGGAACCTCCGGGGTGAGCCCATTCGCAACTTCCTGACCCTTCCGGTCGTATTGGGGATCGCGGGGGCCACGGTTCTCTCGGCTGGAGCGATCGTGATACCCATCAGGGTGGGGATGAAGAGGGTGGGAGCCCTGGACTTCCAATGATGCAGGTGAGAAGATGTTTCAGGGTTTGTTGGCCTCGAGGGGGTCGAACGGGGCCAAGAAGACCGAACAGAATCTATTGGATCGGCATAGCTATGGAGGAGAGCCGATCATGATGGAATCCATCAGACAGTTCTTCCTTGCCAACATGGCAGAACCCGAGTCGAAGGGGGATGAAACGCTCCCGGCTGACCTCAGGCTGGCTGCCTGCGCCCTCCTTCTGGAGCTCGCCTACGCCGATGACGAGTTCACGGAGGACGAGAGGGACCACCTGTCGGCTGCAGTCAGGCGCCAGTTCGGATTGGATGAGGAGCAGGCAGCAGAGCTCATCGCCCTGGCCGAGGAACAGCGGGCCCAGGCCGTGGACCTCTGGACCTTCACCAACCTTGTGGCGGAGCATTACTCTCTTGGTCAGAAGATGGTTCTGGCAGAGGCCATGTGGGGTTTGGTCTATTCCGATGGAGAATTGGCCAGCCGCGAAGACTACCTCATGCGGAAGATATCCGGGCTCCTTCGGCTCGAACCGGGGTATTTGGCGGAAGCAAGGAAACGGGTAGAAGAACATCAATCCGACGACTCGGTGTCCCCCACGGATCCCGGTTGACGAGACTCGAACCATTGGAAGATCAGAGGATTCAATGAGAGATCTGGTGCCCGGTGGATACCTTTTCACCCATGCAGTCTTCTGGACAGTGGTGGGGATGGTCGCGGTGGGGACCAACGCCGTTGCCATCATTCTCATGGTGGGCCTCGGCATGATGGTCCTGGAAACCTTTCAGAAAGCCTAAGGAATCCCCGTGTTGTTCTTGAAGATCCTTGGCGGGTTGATCGCCCTCGGACTCGGTCTCTACTTCGGTTCAGCGGGCCGGTACAGGCCCGATATGGAGGAGATCGACAAAGCCATGACCGAGGGTGGATACAGCAAGAAGGCCAAGAGGCACTTCACGCCCCTGGGTTGGCTTCGAAACACGCAGGAGCGTTCCTCCCACGTCAGGCGCCGGAGCCGTGGCACTGCCAGGCGCCGCTTCAACCTCTCCGTGCCGGATTCAAAGAAGAAATAAGGTATCGTGGGGTCTCCCGGGCGGCGTACCCCTCCTCACTTAGCACACGAGTGTGAATCGTTCCGAGGGGCATCCCCCTCCGGGGGTCAGTTCTGGATCTCCAGAATTCTCTTGATGGGATACTCTTCCCCCACGGTCAGCATGTCGACGAACTCAGGCAGGGGTGCCAGACCCCACTGGGACTGGGGCTCCAGGAGAGAGGCGATGAGGTTCGTCGCCAGCTGATCGCACCAGACGACGACCTCACCCTCGGGGAGGGTGGCATTCTCCCGGCTCACCGAGACCTCCACCTGGAGATAGTCCTTGTCTTCTTTCTGGCCAGGTGTGACGGCCTCGATCCGGTAGGTTTCCAGGGTCGCCGGAGTCTGCCCGTCGGACCTCTCGACCTGGATTCCGTGTCGATGGAGGACTTCAAGAACGTCGGTCAGGTCTGCCGGCACCAGGTATCCCGCCGGCCGGGTGACCCGGAGGGTAGCCTCCACCGTGGGGTGGAAGGCCTCGATCACGAGGTCCCTCTTCTCTCCGGTCTCGATGTCGATGACCCCCACGGTGACGGTGGGGCGGGCCGGATCCGGGACGTAATCCATGACCAGGGCCACGTCGCTCTGGAGGTACTCGCCGGTAAGGGCGGCCCGTTCCCTCTCCACCAGGCCCCTTACTTCGTCAGCGTTGGCACCGAAGAAGCCGAGAAAGGCCTTGATGGTTTCCAGCTGCTGCCGAGTCCGCTCCCGGATCTCCGATTCCACTGTGAGGCCGTTTCTCCCCTCGATGAGGAAGGAGAGGGAGTGGTAGATCCCCATGCTGTTGCGTCCATCGTTCAGCGCTGTGGTGCTGAAGCGGAATCGGGCGTCAGGACCATCCGTCACCAGGTATCGACGCAGCTGGACCTCTTTGGGCTCCAGGACCTCTTTCATGGATGGGATCACCCTATCCCATGCGTACTCACGGAGGGCCAGGGACATGTTTGCGTTGGACATCCCCCCGATCTGCTGACCGAAGTCCTTATAGAACCCAGCGCCCACCCAGCTGGAACCAGCGAAACCGTACTCGTGGACATCCAGCGTGACGTTGGGGAGAATCCGGTTGTAGAGGTCATGGAGGGCGGCCACTTCAGGCGTCGACAGGGTCAGGTGGTCCCGGTTCAGGTCGAAGTCGGCGGCATTCCGCCGCTGTTCCATTTCTGATCCATCGGGATTGACCTGTGGAACGAGGTAGAAGTCCACGGTCTCTAGGAAGCTGTCGAAAACTCCGGTGGAAATGTCCCGAGCCAGGGCGATGGCCGCCTCTTTTCCCGACGGCTCGTTCCCGTGTTGCTGGGCATAGATCAGGACCTTCAGCTTCTCCTCTCCGCCGGATTCCCCACCAAAATGCAATGCCACAAGGGGTCTCCCTTCACCAGAAGTTCCGATGGTATCCATGGTGAAAGCGCCGTTCCGGGCACGGAGCTCGGCCAGGAAGTCCATCATGTCCTGGTGAGAAGTGAGGACATCACCCTCCACCGACTCCAGGGGGGTAAGAATCGGTTCCTGGGAACAGCCGGTGAGGAAGGCCAATGAGCCCAGGACGAATGCTGTGAGGAGGGATCGAAGGAGGAGGCTGAAGCGTCTAGGCATGGTCAAAACCCTTAGATAGAAAGAAGTTGGGCGGTTCAGCGTTGAGAGAGTTTGAAGAAGGGGACCGGGGTCGTTTCCCGAACGATTCACGTAGTGTGCTAAGCGCAGGGGGGAGCCGGCGCTCCCTGACCGGCCCCGGCCCCCGACCACCTACCCCCAGATCCAATTCATGACGACAAGGATACTGCCGACGAAGGCTCCCAGCACGTACCCGAGCCGGACGATGAGCTTCATCTCCCGATCTGTCACCCGCTTGACGATCTCTTCCATCTTGGCGGTGGGGAAGTTCAGGACCTTGTCCTCCACTCTTCCGGCCACATTGATGCGGTGCACGACATCGGGGACCTGCGTCTGAAGCCATCCCCACAGGGGATCTCCAATGGCTGCCTCGATTCGCTTCGGGGCCTCGGGAGGTAGCCAGTCCGCCGGCTTCCCGATGGGCCGATCCAGTAGTGTATCGGCCATTTTCTCAGCCCAGCGACGGAAGAGGTTGTGAGCGACCTCGCTGCGGGCAGCGGAGACCAGCCATCGGGCCAGCGTCTCGGGTGGCACCTTCTCCAGGACTTCACCCCAGGTTCGGGTGCCGGCCCTGTCCAGGGCGCCCTCCAATTTCTCTACCAGGAACCTTCGGGTGGCGGGATCTCTGGCGACCCCCACCGCCCATCCGGTCAGGGTGGCTTGGGCTTCTTTTACCGTGGGGTCATCGGGGTCGCCCAGGACCGAGTTCACCGGCTTGCGGAGAAAGTCCACGATGGCATCGTTCACTCCCCGGGCCATGGCATCCTGAATAGCCTGTTCCCTGAGCATCCCCGACAGACGCTCGGCCCCTTCCTGCTCGATGGTGTCCAGGACCCGGTTGAGGGTGTCCTCCGTCACGATGAGGCGTGCCACGACCCTCTGGAAAAAGTCGAGGTCCCGCAGGAACCGGTGGAAGAGCTCATGGAGAGTTCGCTCGAACCGGTTCCTGGCTTCCTGGTCCTCAAGGAGTCGGCCCAGGCGTTTCAGGGCGAGGGGGAGGTAGGAGGAAATGGCCTTTTCCACCGTTCCCACCAGACCGAGGGGGAGCACCTCTTCAAAGGTTCTCCCCGGTTCGAGGAGGTTCTGGGTTGCCCGTTCGACATAATCCTCAACGGTTCCCTCAAAGCCCTCGCTCCCCACGGCTCCTTCCAGCCAACCCTCTACCGTCTCCGCCAGTGCGGCTTCCCGGGCGGGAGTCAGAAGGCCGGCGACGGGCTCGTCGGCCACGGCCTCCAGGAGGGTCCTGGCTTTTTCCTCCATGAACTCCTCGAAGACGTCCGAGGCCAGGTGATCGTAGAATCTCTCCATCCCCAAACCCACGGCGTCATCCAGAATGGCCTCCAACTCATCCATGACATGGGGCGGGAGCATCTCCCGAACGGAGCCACGCTCCTTCTCCAGGACGGACTCGAGGAAGTGGGCCAGGCGGTCGTCGAAGGCTCCCCTGAACTCCACGTCGGCGAAGGTCTGGGTCAGGTCCTCTTCCGTGAGCAGCCGATCGCCAACCGTTCGTCCCACGGCTGCGGCGAGGCGGGCTTGGTTTTTGGGAATCGCACCCTGAAAAAGGGTAAAGGGGCGGCCGAAAAGCCGGGGGGGCTCATAGGGATGGAACAACATCCACACTGCGACGGTGTTTGTGAGGCCTCCAGCCAGGGCGCCGAAGACCACAGTGAGAACAGCTTGAAGGAATTGTTCGGACACGGTCAGCCCTGTGAGTGACGTATGAGGCCTCTGACGGGATAGTCTCCGCCGCCAAAGGTAAGGGTCCCGACCACTTCGAACAGCGCCTGGACCGGAAGCATTGGGCCTTCTCCCTCTCCGACTTCGAAATGAGGAGCTACGGCGGTCAGATTCCCGCTCAAATCCCCGCCTTCCGTCTCGAGATTCCAACTTGTGGGGATATCCCGCCTTGCGGGCTCATAGGCTCTGATCTCCGACCAATTCAACCTCACATCCCTCCATTCCCGCGTGAGGAAGTTGACTCGAGCCCTGAGGGAATAGGATCCACCTTCCCCCCCAAGGCCTCCCTCGAGATCCTCCAGAACCACCTGCAGGGAATCTCCCGAAAGGAGTATCCCCCAATCGCCCGGAGGCGGGTCCGAAGCCTCCCATGCTCGGCTCATGTCCAGGACATGCCCCTGCACCGTCTGATCGGAAAGGACGATTGTGCCTTCCTGGACCCGAAAGGTCTGGGCCCGTTGGCCGGACCATTCCACCAGAAGCTCTCCTGGTCTCACTTCGAGATTTCGCCCGCCCTCCTGGAAGATGACGGCCTCCACCGCATCCTCTTCTCCCACTACCAACCTCACCGGTCCGTGGGGCAGGATGCGCCAGGGCGCGGAATTCGGCGGCGCCTCCCATTGATCCGAGAGAAAGGCATCCCACGTGTCGCTCCGGGCCAGCCATCCTCGGACCTCCCGATCCACCCCATTGGGGCGTGTCCGCGCGGAAAAAAACCAGGGGACGATCAGAGTGCTGTCACCCTGGAAGGTGAGGAATACAATATGCCTTTCGTAGCTGCGCCCCTGGAAGTTTCGGCTGGTTTCAAGGGAGTCGGGTTCGGGTCCCTGGGCTTCGAGTGGCGGCTCCTCCGAGGGACCGCATCCGACGAGGAAAGCTGCCAGAAAGAGACCTGCGCCGATGATGGACAGAGTCGGGTCCAGGATCTTCCCGGGCCCGGCTTCGATTCGTCGGTCCAGGGCCCTGAAGAACTTCCTTACCCTCCGGGCGTTTCTGCCCAGATCCCCTCTCCCTTTCCGGGCCCTCGACGACATGTCGATCCGGGTCAGTGCGTTCTCATCCAGGGACATCCGGATCTCGACGTCGTCCACCAACCGTGGCAACAGGCCGGAGCATTCGGCCGTGAGAATTCCCAGGTCTTCATCCGCCGTCACGGTGGTCCACCCCCGAAGGCCACCTCCGGCCAGCTGGACCACGGCCTCCCAGACGCGGGCGAAGGGGATGGCATAGGTGCGGCCCCGCATACGTTCATCGGGGTGTTCCGGGTGGGTGTGGACCTCGTTTTCGCCCAATGGAGCCCGGATCCCACCGAAGCTCAACTGCCTTCCTCCAGGATCCGGTATTTGATGCTCACCGATGCCGTGACCAGGTGATCCCCGGCTTCCACGGGTGTGGCCACTTCCGCCGATGCCCTGAGCATGATGCCGCCGGGAGAGCGGGGATCGGGGGCGCTGGCTCCCCCCTGGACTTCGAGGGCAATGCCGAGCTCTACTTCCATGGCGGAGGCAATGGCCTCGGCTTGCTCCCGGGCGTTGGAGACTGCCTCCCTGAGTGCCTGCAGTCGGGCCGCCCTGGTATCGGAGGCTACGAACTGGAGGTTCGCTACCCGATTCGCGCCGGCCTCCACGGCCCCGTCGAGGACGGTGCCGGCGGCATCCACGTCCGAAAACTCGACTCGAATGTTGTTCTGCACTCGGTAGCCCGAGATGGTTCGAGTTCCCGTGTCTTCCCTGGACACCTGGTATTCAGGTCTCAGGCTGTAGCCGAACGTCTGGATGTCCACGTCGTCCAGGCCAATGGAGCGAATGGCCTCGATGACCGCATCCATCAGCGCCGCGTTGGCTTCGGTGGCCTCTCCAGCCGACGTACCTTCCGTCTCGACGGTGAAGCTGATTCTCGCAAGATCGGCGGGAACCGTGATCTGGGCTTGACCGGTGACCTGGATGGTCCCTCCCTCGTCCGGAGGGGGCGGAGGGTTTCCCGTGGAATTGGCCTGGGCCAGAGCAGGGGCACAGGAGTAGAGAAGAATCAGTGAGGCGAAGAGGATGGTCCGCCCCGGTCCTGAGTCGGTCATTTCCATCGAGGTCATCATGCTGGACCGCTCCTGATGTGAGGCATGTCCGGAGGAGTTGGAACAATATAGCGCATGGCAGGCCGAACGCTGCTGTTTGCTACCCGTCCCATGTCTTCATTATACTCCGGCCGCGAGTTTCAGGATTCGGCACATTCCCAATTCAGACTACGGGCGATTGACCATGAAAGCAGTGATCCCCCTCGCCGGAAAGGGGACCCGGCTTCGACCCCACACCTATCTGACTCCCAAACCGCTCCTACGGGTGGGCGGGAAGCCCGTGATGAGCTATATCCTCGACGATCTGAGTGAACTCGGGGTGAGCGAAATCGTGTTTGTCATCGGGTACCTGGGCGATGTGATCAAGGAGTTCATGGCCCGGGAGTATCCGGACATCAAACCCGAGTACGTCGTCCAGGAGGTTCAGGACGGCACAGCCGGGGCTGTGAAGTTGGCCGAGCCCTTCGTCGAGGAGGAAATGCTGATCCTCTTCGTCGACACGCTGTTCGATGCGGACCTCTCCATGGTGAAAACCCTTGGGGAAGAATGGTCCGGTGTCATCTGGGCGAAGGAGGTCGAGGACTACCAGAGGTTCGGGGTTATCGTCACCGACGACAGCGGTGCGATGACCCGGATCGTCGAGAAACCCCAGGACCCCATCTCGAAGCTTGCCAACATCGGTTTGTACTACATCCGGGACCGGGAGCTCCTGTTCAAGGGCATCGACGAAGCTCTGGCCAGCCCTCCAGGGCCTTCCGGCGAGTTCTATCTAACCGACGCCTTTCAATACATGGTGGATCGGGGATCGAAGATCCTCACAGCCCCCGTGGAGGGCTGGTACGACTGCGGGAAACCCGAGACTCTCCTGGAAACCAACCACCACCTCCTTCGCACGTCACGGGGTTGGGTGGCGCCTGGTGCCGTGGTGGACGCAACGGTTCTGGATGAGATCGTGAGAGTGGAGGAAGGGGTGGTTCTGGAGGGGAGCACCATCGGACCCAATGTCACCATCGAAGAGGGCACCCGCATTACAGGATCCTCGGTCAGGAACTGCATCATCGGCCCTGGTGCAGTCATCGAGAATTCGGTGCTTAGGAACTCGTTGGTAGGCGGGCATTCCACAATCCAGGGCTTCGACGGAAAGCTGAGCGTGGCGGACCACACACTTGTGAAGGGATAGGGGCGGGATTCCTGGTGCCCCCGAACTGCCCGAAGGTGTTGGAAGGGTCAGGGGGCTGAGGGTCCCGGCAGGTCGAAGAGGAGCACCGTCAAGACGGCTCGGAGGATACCTTCCGGGCCGTTCTCATTTTCGAACCATTCTTCCTCTGTATGGATCCTCCCGCCCCGGCCCCCTGCTCCAAGGGTGATGGCGGGAATTCCCAAGGACATGGGGAGGTTTGCATCGGTGGAGGAGGCAAGGAGCGTGGGCTCCTGGCCGAGGCTTCGGGAGGCTTCCACGGCTGCCTGAACGAGGGGGTGGGATGGGTCTGTGGCACCGGCCGGTCGGCGACCCAGGTCCTGGATCCGCAGAGCGAGTCCCTCCCGCCGGGATGACGAATCATCGCAAACCTCCGGTTCTTCGGCGCAGATGTTCCTCAGACTTTCCTCCAGCTTTTCCAACTGCCGCGGGCCCTCGCTTCGAAGGTCCACCTCGATCCATGCCGCCTGGGGTATGGCGTTGATACTGGTCCCGCCTCCCCAGCGGGCGACTGTGAGGCTGGTCCTGGGGTCTTCGGGTAGGGGGATGGAACCGGCTCGGGCCACAACCCTTCCCAGGACGTGAATGGGGTTGGCGAGGCCGAAATCCATCCAGGAATGTCCGCCCGAACCCTCGAGGGTGATTCGGAGCCGGACCGACCCAACCCCACGGTGGATGATCCGGTCAGCCCCCACCCCGTCCAGGGAAATGAAGCCGGCGGCCTCGGCGGCCTCCTGCCCTTTCCTGAAAAGGTGGCGCACTCCTCGAAGGTTGCCAGGACCTTCCTCCCCTACAGTGGCGACAAAAAGGACGTCCCGGGAAAGAGAATGCCTCAGGGCCGACAACGTCTTCGCGGCAGCCAGGATTGCCGTGAGCCCCCGGCCATCGTCGCAGATCCCGGGGGCGCTGACTCGTGCTCCATCGGTTTTGATCGTTATGTCCGTGCCGGGCGCAAAGACGGTGTCCAGGTGAGCGGAGAGGATGAGGGGGCCCATTCCGGATCGAGGAAGGATCTTGCCGGGGGCTACTGCACCGGAGGGGGCGACTCCATGAGATCGGTGGGATCTGTCGGACTTGAATCGGCCGATGACATTGCCCGCCTCGTCCGTCTTCACCTCTTTCAGGCCAACCTCTTCCATCAGCTCCGCCATTCGAATCCCGCGAGCTGCCTCCTGAAAAGGGGGGGCCGGGATCGAGGTGAGCTCGATTTGGCGCTGGATGACCCAATCGTCGATGGACTCCAGGAATGTCCGCGCCTCCTCGAGGCGTGGAGCGAGGAGACCCAGCTTCTCTTGCATTTCGGAGTTTATGATTCGCCCGTCCATGAGCCACCAATGGGGGGATTGGCGGGTCTTGTCAAACCCGTTCTTCATCCCCTGAAAAACTGAACCCGAAAAGGTTTCTTCCTTTACGTTTCCGTTACCACCTTCGCCCCCTCCCGTTACCCCGGTTGGCCTTCTCCGTTACCACGCCATCCCAGTCTAAAGGCGCTAGCAACACAAGGGAGTCCGTGCCCCCAGCAAACCCGGGCGGGTGTGCCGGGCTCCCGACCACAACGGGCGGGTCGATCCGCGGAAAGCGAGCGAATCGATCCGAGACAATCATGCCAAATTTTCTGTTCGCAGCTGGGATCAATACCCGCGTCTCCATCGCCCTATTGGTGGGTGCTCTGGCTCTGGGGGCACTCTCAGCTCCCCGTGCGGTCCAAGCGCAATCCGATGGGGAAGGCCGTATCGTCGGGCGCATCGTCGACGAATCTACCGCCCAACCCCTCTCCGGAGTGCAAGTCTATCTCGCGGAAACCCAGATCGGGACGCTTACGGATATGAACGGCCGTTACCTGATCCAAAGGGTACCGCCGGGAACACACGCGGTGGTGGCGGAGATGATCGGATTCTCCACCAAGACCGTGACCGAGGTGGTGGTGGGTGAGGGCGCCACCCTCTCCATGGACATTTCCATGGCCCCTCGAGCCATCGAGATGGAGGCCATAACGGTCAGTGCCGAAAGGGAGTTGGGGAGCACCGCCTTCCTCCTGGACCAGCGGGCCTCCGCAGTGTCCATGATGGACGCAGTCGGGGCGTCTGAAATCAGCCGGTCCACGGCTTCCGATGCGGCCGACGTGGCTCAGCGGATGACAGGAGTCACGGTGAGCGACGGGAAGTACGTCTTCGTCAGGGGGCTCGGGGAAAGGTATTCGCAAACGGCCCTCAATGGATCCCCGTTGCCTTCTCCGGAACCGGAAAAGGAGGTTGTGCCTCTTGACCTGTTCCCTTCAGGTTTCCTCGAGAGCCTGACCACGCAGAAGTCCTATACGCCCGACCAACCTGCCGATTTTTCCGGGGGCTCGGTCCAGATCAAGACCAAGGACTTTCCGGACCGCTTCCGGGTCAAGCTTGGTGTCTCCACCAGCGTCAATTCGAACAGCCAGTTCAAGGATGGGTTCATCCGGTACGACGGTGGGAGCCGAGACTGGCTGGGTATGGACGATGGGACGAGAGACATGCCGTCCGACGCTGCGGCCCTTTTGGGAGACGTTCTTGACGGTGGTAGGCTACCCTCCGAGGAGTCTGCCAGGATCACGATCGGAGCCGCCCTCAAGAATACGGAAGTCAGCTTTGCCCCGGCTTCCTTTGGCGACACTCCCCTCAATCGCTCCTTCGACGGATCAGTGGGTGGGAGGAAGGACCTCTTCCAGGACGGGGAGTTGGGCTTCTTTCTCGCCGGGACTTACTCCGACAGCTATCGGCGCATCGACGACGAGATCGAGCGGAAATGGCGAACTTCGGCCTTCGATCCTGAGACGGCCGACCTGGCGACGCCAAATGTGGACTACGCGTTCCAGCGCGGTACACGTTCGGTGAGCTGGGGCACCATCACCAACCTGACCCTGAAGCCGAATCCGAACCAGCAGTTCAGTCTTCGGGCGACGGTGAACCTCAACACAGACGACGAGGGGCGTACCTACACCGGTGAGAACGGGGAGGATATCGGAGGGCTCCTGAGTACGGAGCGGTCTCGGTTCGTGCAGAGGCTCATGCTCTGGGGGCAACTGTCCGGTCAGCATCTCCTCTTCGGCAACTCCCGACTTGATTGGCGAGCGACCCTGGCCCGGGCCGATCGCGATGAACCCTTCCTTAGGGAGAGCATCTACGTTCTCGACGACAGCGACGATGTCTATCGCCTCTTGGATTTCACCGAGAGCGGAAGGTACTTCTGGAGCAAGCTCATCGACGACGATATGAGTGCCGAGGTGGACTGGCGCCTCCCCTTCCAGGTTGGGGAGCGTGAGTGGGCGGTGAAGGTTGGGGGGGCCTTTCGGGCCCGGGACCGTGAGTTCGGTGCTCGGCGCCTGAACTGGCTCTTCCCGGGCAACACCATCGAAGATCTCGACACGTCTCTGGAATCCGGTACGGTGGTCGGCTCGGCCCCCGGGCGGGGGGAGTTCGCCATAGACGAGGTGGTAGAGCCGGGAGACATCTACCAAGCAAAGGACGATCGAACTGCCGGCTACGCCATGATTGAGGTACCGGTAACCTCCAAGCTCCAAGCCATTTTCGGGGCCCGGATCGAAACCTACTCCCTTTCCCTGGATTCCCGGACTCGGTTCGGGACCGACACGACGGCCGCCTCGGTCGATCAGACCGATGTGGCTCCGGCCCTCAACTTCGTCTACTCACCCAGGGAAAACCTCAAAATCAGGGGAGCCGTGAGCCGGACGGTAGACCGGCCTGAATTCCGGGAGCTTGCTCCCTTCCAGTTCACCGAAGCCACCAGCCTGAGGCAGCTAAAAGGAAATCCAGGGCTGGTCCCGGCGGAAATCCTTGGTGGTGACCTTCGATTCGACTGGTTCCCGGGGCCAGGCGAGCTGATCTCGGGTGGAATCTTCTACAAGGAGATGAAGAACCCCATCGAACAGGTCTTCGTCGCCGCCGCCTCCTCGGCCTACTCCTTCCAAAACGCCGACGAAGCCACCCTCTACGGGGTGGAAGTGGATGTTCAGCTTTCTGCCGAAAGGGTCCTCCCGCTCTTCAGGGACGTGTCCTTCCAGGGCAACCTTGCCTGGATTGAATCCGACGTCTCCGTAAGCAGGAGCGGGATCTTCCAACCTACCAACCTTTCCCGTCCCCTCGAGGGTCAGGCTCCGTACGTACTGAATCTGGGCCTGAATTACCGCGATCTGGCGGGATGGGAGGCGGGGGTATTCCTGAACCGTTTTGGAGAAAGGTTGACTGCGGCCGGCGGCTCGGGTTTGCCAGACATCTACGAGCAACCTCGAAACGCCTTGGACGCCACCGTCTCAGTACCCCTCCGAGAGGGTGTCAGAGTGAGAGTGAAGGGGACCAACCTCCTGGACGAGGAATACCTGTTCGAGCAGTCCGGCAGCGGCATAACCCGCATGCAGCGGACCTACTCCGTTGGTCGGACCTTCTCGGTGGGCCTCTCCTGGGAGTTCTGAGAAGAACCAGAGTATTTGATGAATTGAAAACTTTTCACCAAAAGGGGAAAAACCATGAAGTGGATGCGCCATCTGGCCCTTGCTGGGCTTCTGACTACCGGGCCGTTTCTTGTCACCGGCTGTGGCGATGATGGCCCGAGTGGGCCAGAAATCCCTGACCCGCCTGCCACTCCTGCCGGTCTGGCCGCCATGGTGGACGTGTTCGAGGTCACGGTCTCCTGGGACGCCTCCACCGGCGCGGACGAGTATGACGTTTCCCTCTCTGCCGAGGGGGAGGATGATCTCGCCGAGACCACCTCGGGGACGTCCGTCGTTTTTACGGGGCTGACCGGACGCACGACCTACACGGCTTCGGTGGTTGCCAAGAACCAGGGTGGCTCCTCCACCGCCGCTTCGACGTCGGTCACTACCGGATCTTTGAACCAGATCTTCTTCGAAACGGCCGAGTTCAACAACCTGCAGGCGGACCCGGGCTTTGACCCCTCGGTGTTCGAGTTCGGGACCCAAGGGGATCCTCCTGACTTCACGCTGGCTGCCATGCCGGCTGGTTATTCAGCGGCAACCATCCCCACGGCGTTCGACGCCACCAATCTGATTGCTCCAACCGATGGCCGGACGCTGGTGAACACCGACTATGCGGGCGCCATTGCTCCAGGTACTTCCCTGACTGATGCTTGGTACCATGGATGGACCGTGTGGGCCGAGAGTGGTGAGGACAGCAGGGACATCAGGGGCCTTCCGACCCAGGAAGTGGACGACGACATCCTGGTGGACACTCGCTGGACCAACGATAGGGTTTGGGTCCTGACCCAGCCCATCTTCGTGGGTGTGGACTGTGGCGGCGACGGCTCCAAGGCCGGGTGCGTTGCCGCGACGCTCACTATCGATCCCGGTACGACCATCGTCGGGAAAAGCGATATCGCTCAGGGCATTCGAGGCGCGTACCTCATTGTGAGCCGTGGCTCCCGGTTGGTTGCCGATGCCACCCCGGGGGTGCCCCTCAACGCCCCCAGGCGGCCTACCGAGGCCGAGACCATCGTCTTTACCTCCGACAAGGACCCAGGTAGCCGGGCGGTGGAAGATTGGGGTGGGCTGATCATCAACGGTCAGGCTCCCACCAACGCTGGTGAAGACGTGCAAGGGGAGGGAGACGCTGGATTCTACGGTGGCCCCGATGTGAATGATGATTCTGGGATCATTCGAGGTGTCCGGATCGAGTACGCCGGCGACGACGTGACACCGGCGGACCAGCTCAACGGTTTGGCACTGGAGGGTGTTGGTGCCGGGACCACGATTTCCTATGTACAAATCCACTACAACAAGGATGACGGGATCGAGCCCTTCGGTGGGACAGTGTCCGTCGATCATCTGGTCGTCACCGGAATTGGTGACGACTCCGTTGACGGAACCGATGGTTACCGGGGCTTCATGCAGTTCATCATCGGCCAGCAGAACGGAAAAGACGCCGACCAGGGCTTCGAGATCTCCAACAACGGGGATGATGAGGATGCGACACCCAAGTCTACGGCTATCATAGCGAACGCCACCATGATCGGTGCGAGCGACGGTGTCGTGACCGGAGGGATTGCCGGGGCGGAATCGGACAACGGCATCCAGCTCCGCGAAGGCACGAACTACCGTGTCTACAACTCCATT
>JASFVN010000281.1:0-6090 GCA_050049805.1 Gemmatimonadota bacterium | reverse complement strand
TGCTCTTCCTGGGACGGATCCAGGGGATGATCGGCGGGGTGGAACGGATCGGCGTCCTGCCTGGCGCCGTGGCTCCAGGCGGCGATGATGGCCCGTTGGGGATTGGAGAGGGTCATGAACCGATGCAGCACGCCCTGGGCCGTGCCGGCGTCGGTCCAACTGGCCCAGGAGTAGATGGCAGAGCCGGACCGCTGAACCGCCTCGGCGTGGGAGTGGATGCCCCACCAGTCCATGGAGACACCGTTCCAGAGAGGCATGGCCTCGTCCTTGAACACCAGGCCTCTCATGGACTCGTACACCGAGGGCACGTCCCTCCGGGCCTCCACGGCAGCCTCCAGCATGCTCCCGTCCACATCCTCGTCCACTGGCTTGACGCCCACTGGCGGACCCACGCCTCGGCTCCGTGGCGTGTTCAGATCCATCTCTTTCACCCGGCCTCCCCAGTTGGATCCCATGTAGGCGTTGGGCACGCCCCCGGGGAAATAGAGGTCCGTGTAGGGGTCGTAGTCGGGGAAACGGGAAATGCCAGCCTTCAACGCCGGATGGTTTCGCTCGGCGAACCAATCGTTGGTGTTGGCCGTGTAGGAAGATCCCCACCCTCCCACGGTGCCGTCGGACCAGGGTTGGGTGACGATCCAATCCATGACCTCCTCGAAGTCCAGCGTCTCGTCCCGAGCCCGGTGATGGGGCCACACCCCGAAAGAAGCACCTGTTCCCCTGGAGTCTCCCCAAACCACCGCATATCCATGGGAGGCGAAGAACTGCTGGAAGCTGTTCGGCCCGTCGCCTTCCCAGGCCCTCCAGTAACGGGTCATGGTGAGAATGGTCGGTACCCGTGAACCCTCCGGAAGAGCTTGAGGAAGAACCACGTCCAGGGCGATGCGCACGCCGTCCCTCATGGGCACATAGAGGGACTGGACCGGACCGACCTCGTAGGCTCCCTCGAGGCTCACTCCGCAGGATCCGAACGGGTGCCCCGCGTCCGCCTGGGCATCGGGGTTGGCGCCGGAAGGCCCGCACCCCAGTAGCGCCAACAGGATCAGGGCCAAAAGATCGGACCGGACTCGAATCACTGAGCAGACCTCCTGGGTAATAAGATTGGTTTCTTCATCTTAGGGTGTCTTCCGCCCCACACCAAGAACCGCCCGACGGGGCCTGGTTATGGTTGCCCTTCTTCTCGTGATTGATGAGTTTTGAAAATCTTCCCAAAAGAAAAATTTTCATGCTGGGACCTAAATCGAACACTTCTGCGTCTGCTAAAGGAGGCGGGATTGGTTCGAGGGCGCCGGCGGGCGCTCGGTGGTCGCCAGGACGCACGAGCCGCCCGAGCAACAAACAACCTTCAGAAAAGGACGCAGAGCAATGTCGAGCAAGCAGAAGATGGTCGTGACGGTCACCCAGGGTGTGGACAACGAGCGGTCTTCCGTGGCATGGAGCGTGGCGAACGGGGGCGTGGGAATGGGGTTCGAAGTCACCATGTTCCTGGTGAGCGCCGGTGCCGATTGGGCCCGAAGGGGCGCCGCGGAGCACGCCCGGCCCAACCCACTCGATCCAACCGTAGGCGAGATGATGAAAAACGTCATTGATCATGGCGGGCAGATCCTGGTCTGCCCCCCTTGCGCCAAGGTCCGGGGATACGAGGAGAGCGATCTGATCGACGAAGCCACCCTGGCCGGCTCGGTTGCCATGCTCGGCGTGGCGGCCGAGGGCGCCATCACCCTGACTTTCTGAGGAAGGCCGGGGACCCGATAGCGATGCAGGAGACCGAGGCAATCCACACCGAGTTCAGCCAACGGATCGAGGCGCACCTCGACGCCCTCTACGGTGTCGCGCTGCGTCTCACCCGGGACCCCACGGAGGCCGAGGACCTGGTCTCCGAGTCGGTGGCCAAGGCGTGGTATGCCATCGACAGCCTGGACAGCTGGGATTGCTTCAAGGCCTGGATTTTCAGGATTCTCAGAAACCACCACATCAGCAAGTTCCGGAAGACCTCCAAGAGACCGGACCATGTCCCCTTGGATGCCCCGATGGGGGAATCCGACAGAGGAGACCTGGCTTCCCTCCTCCTTTGCCAATCGGATGACTTCCTCCAATGGTGGGCGGACCCGGAGAAAGAGGTGGTGGATCGCATGTTGGGGGAGGAGATCATGGCGGCGGTGAATTCCCTACCCGAGGCGTTCAGGACGACGATCCTCCTGGTGAACGTGGACGGCCTGGGGTACGACGAAGCGGCCGGCGTGCTGGGCGTCCCGCCCGGCACGGTCCGCTCGAGGATGAAACGCGGCCGCACACTCCTGCAGAAGGCCCTGTGGGAGCAGGCCCGGGACGCCGGATTGGCCCCGGCAGAGGAGGCGCCTCAATGAAGACGCCGGACAATAAGCACGATCATCGGGAGGACATCGGATGCCTCAAGGCCATTGAGTTGTTCTACGCCTACATCGACGGCCAGCTCGACGATCCCGAGTCCATCGCCGATTTCGAGTACCATCTCGAGCACTGCCGAAGCTGCTACTCCCGGAGGGACTTCGAAGGGCTGCTCATGGGCCGCTTGAGATCGGCCGCCGCGGAACGAGCCCCGGACGGTCTGAGAGACCGCCTTCGGATCCTCATGGACAACTTCTGAGTCTTACATCTGACATGGGCGCCATGCCGCTTCCGAAATAGGATCCAAGGACATGAACATCCACTTCGACGTCGAGTTGGACGCCAGGGGCCTCCTTTGCCCCCTCCCGATCCTGAAAACCAGGTTCAAGATGGACACCATGGCCTCAGGTCAGATCCTGCGGGTGATCTCAACCGATGCCGGGTCGGTCAAGGACATGGAGGCCTTCGCGCGGCAGACCGACAACGAGCTTCTCAGCTCTGCCACCGAAGGGGGGGAGTACGTCTTCCTCCTGAAGAAGGCTTGAGGGACCATAGGGTTCCCACGGTCCACGAAAAGAACAGAGAACCCGACCTTTGAGAGGAACGAGATGCCTGGAAAGCCCCGAAGACTCGCCGTCGTTTCCACCAAGGGCACCTTGGATATGGCTTACCCGCCCTTCATTCTGGCCTCAACGGCCGCGGCCATGGGCTACGAGGTGGGTGTCTTCTTCTCCTTCTACGGACTCCAGCTCCTGAAGAGAAGCCTGGACCACGTCAAGGTGAGTCCACTGGCCAACCCTGCCATGCCCATGCCGCTGCCCATCCCCACGCTGGCCATGGCCATGCCAGGGATGGAGGAGCTGACCACCCGGGTGATGAAGGACACCATGAAGGAAAAAGGGATCGCCTCCCTGGAGGAGCTCCGGGCGATCTGCCAGGAGGCGGGGGTCCTGTTCTTCGCCTGCGACATGACGATGAAGATGTTCGACTTCAAGGATTCGGACTTCATCGAGGGGGTGGAGATCGGCGGGGCCGCCACCTTCCTCGACTTCGCATCGGATGCAGATATCCAACTTTTCGTCTGAGGGATAGGCCCGATCGGCGGCCAGCCCGGAGGAGCGGCTTTATTGCCCAACCAGCGTGTACACCACGCTGGCCAGGGTAACCATCAGCGAGATGCCCAGGGCCGTGTTCCACACCCAGGCCCTCGTCCCCCGGGGTCTGTCCTCACCCAGGAACAGGGTGCTGTTCTGGAGAAGAAACCACCCGATGTAGGCGATGGGGAGCATGATGAGGCCGATGGTGAAGGCAGGGAGGGCGATCCAGGTTCCCATGGAGGTCCAGAGGATCACCCCCAGAAAAGCCGGGGCGGGCAGGAGACAGCTCAGGCGGTACCGCCACCCCGTGGCTTCGATGCCCAGCACCTCGCACAGAGCGAAGCCTGCCACCAGCATCTGGAGGGAGATGGTGGAGAGGGCCATTCCCAGGATACCCAGGCCGAAGATGAACCGACCAAAGGCCGGTCCCACCCCGGTGGACCCAATCAGCACACCCACGTTCGCCGGCAGAATCTGCTCCGGCGCGAAGGCGGTTCCGTGAATCGTGCATGCACACGCCACGATGATGAGAGACGTGACGGCGACATAGGGCAGGAGCATGCCTGTGAGAAGATCGAACCGTGACAACCCCCGGTGTTCCCGCCCCCAGCCCCGGGCCAGGAGGGTATACCCGAAGAGGAAGGTCATGTTGATTCCCACGGCGGCCCCGAAGGCTCCCGCCACTTTCATCACCCCGGCCTGATCCGAGGGGATGGACAGCGGGAGGAATCCCCTGAAGAAGGCCGGCCAATCCACTCTCCCCGCGACCGAGGCTCGCACCACCACCGCCAGGAAGGCGACGATGATGCCCCCCACCAGGACTTTCAGCGTCCTTTCATAGAGGCGGATGCCCCGGATGCCCCTGCCGTAGCTCCAGGTGACGGCCGTGGATGCAACCAGGAAGAGGAAGCCAGTTCCCACCAGGAAGGCGGTACGAGCGCCGCCTGTGGGATTCCACCCGGTGGCCACGGCTACCATGTCCTCAGTGACCCCGGCGGCCAGGGCGTACTGGGGAAGGTGGAAGACGAAGGTGGCGACCAGAGTGGCCAGGACCCACGCCCAAGCCAGTCCTGGGTGGACGAAGCGGCGCATGGCCTCGAAGGGGCGTATCCCGGTGGAGAGCGTCTGGTGGGATGCCGCCATCAGCATGACGATGCCCACAACCATGGCCAGGGGCTGGACCCAAAGGAGCTCGTACCCGTAGTGGGCGCCGAGATAAAGTGACGCAACCGCGCTTCCACTCCCCAGGGTGAAGGCGCTTTGAAGCCAACCCGGACCGGTAAGGCGAAGGTATCCCCTCCAACGTCTCACCGGGCCTCCGCCGTCGAGGCCCCGAAGGTAGGCACGATCCTCGGCCAGACCCATGGGAAGGATCAGCAGGCCATTCCGTCGGCGTATCCGGGCCGAGCCCAGCACAGGGCGTGAGGACCGCTCAGGTGGGCAAGGCGGCCTTCCAATGCCGTCCGGTCCCCGTGATCCATTTCCGGCCTGGCCTCTGCGCCGACCGCCTGCACGATCCGGAGGTTCTCCTCCAGGGTGGCCATCCCGTGATGGCCGATGAGGGCGGTGGCCACGCCCTCCTGGGAAAGGGCCCACCGGAGGAGCTCTTCGGGGGTGGCCGCCGTTCCCACGATATCTCTCATCACCTTCATGGCCAGGACCCCCATGTTCTTCGCCCGGGCGACGGGGAGGGCCTCGGTGACAAACCCGCCGTATCCTGTGGGGTTCATGGCCAGGAGGGCCACATCGAATTCGAGCTTTTCGATGGCTTCCCGGCTCCTCTCGGCGCTGTCCATGCTGGAGAACCCGATGAACCTGACGGTGCCTTCTTCCTTCAGCCTCCGGAGCTCCGTATAGACTCCCTTCTCCAGGGCCGAAACGTCATCCGATGGCGCCAGGGCGTGGATAAGGAGAACGTCCAGATAGTCGGTCTTCATTCTCTGGAGGCTCCGTTCCACCTCCCGCATGGCCTCCGCCGGATCCCTGGAGTCGAACTTGGTGGCGATGATCACCTGGTCCCGAATGGGGGAGAGGACCTCGCCGAACCGCTCCTCGCTTGTGACGGGAGAGTCGTACTGATAGCTGGAGCTCGTGTCGAAATAGTTGACTCCCGCCTCCAGAGCCCTGGCCATCATGGCTTCCCATTCCCCCTCCCCGTTCGCCAGGAACTGGGACCCTCCACCGAAGGAGAGAAGGGATACCTCCAACCCCGTGGCCCCCAGGGTCCGGGTGGGCATCGCAGGCTGGGTTCCGGTGCTTACAGGGCCCGGAATCACCCCGGCTGCCGAAGCCGCCGAGGCGGCCGCCAGTCCAGCCGCCGAGTAATGGATGAACTCCCGCCGGGAAATCCCCTTGTCTTTCGCCATCACGCACCGCCTCTTGGTGGTTGGAGATAGTTGGAGATAATGGATCCGAGGGCCAACATAGGTCTCGGCCGTGGCAACGGAAACGACCTGGGCTCTGGCGCCCTGGAGTCGCCTAATGAACAGATTTCTATTCTGGACACCTCTGATCGCGGTCACGGTGGCTGTGCCGGCCGGCTGTGGGGAGGGTTCTTCGCCGGCACCGGCCGACACGTGGCCAGGCCTCACACCGGACCAGGTGGCCGCCCTAGACGAGGCTCTCCCCG
>JASFVN010000280.1:0-6096 GCA_050049805.1 Gemmatimonadota bacterium | reverse complement strand
AATGACCGGCCCACCCACGGAGAACGCCAGGAGAGATCGGTCCACTCCGGAGGCCTCCACCGGGCCGGTTGGAAGAGACAGGTCACCCATGAGGGCCTCGTTTCGGTGGGCACCGGCAAAACGAACTCGCCAATCGTTTGTGCCCGAGCGGGTCACCGCGTTCATGACCCCGCCCGTGAAGCCGGAAAGGCGCACATCGAAGGGTGCCACCAGGACCTCGAACTGGGAGACTGCATCCATGGGGATCAGCTTCGCGCCCGCCTGGCCGCCGGGGATTCCGCCGGATGTAAGGCCGAACATGTCCTTGCTCAGGAGCCCATCCACCAGGAGGGCGTTGTAGCGGTCGTTTTGGCCGGCTACCGAAAAGCCACCACCTTCAGTGGTCTTCACCAGGGACGAGAGAACCGACAGCTCCATGACGTTCCGGGAGATGATAGGCATGGCCTCGAGGGTGCGCTCCGTGAGCCGGGTCACCGGGCCCACCTGGCTCGGATCGAAGATCGGCACTCGATCCACGGCCACATCGATCCCGGGCAGCTCGATGGGTTGTTCACTGAGTTCCACATCCACTCGATGGGCTTCCCCGACCTGGAGAACCAGGCCCTCCCGACGCTCTTCAGCGAATCCAAGGTGGTTGACCGTGAGCGTGTAGGGTCCGCCCGGGGAGAGAAGGAGGATGAGAAACCTCCCGTCCTCATTGGTTAGGGCGCTCTTGGTCGCCCCTGTCGCCTCGTGGCGGATCTGTACCGTCGCACCCGCCACGGATGTGCTGTCTGCCCGGGTTACGGTGCCCAACAGCGTTGCGGTTGTTCTGGATTGGGCCGCGAGCGGGGAGGCGGTAAGGAGGGGCAGCAGACCAAAGAAAAGAACGAGGCGGGCGAATGCCCGCCAAATCCTCGAGTCCTGTCCGGAAGGGGATTCGGACGCGTTCATGGGCTGTCATCCAGCTTCGCCGTGCGGGCGACGGATTGGCCTAGCTAGCAACTCTTTTCAAAGTATGTTCTCCCCCCCCCCCGCTAGCGCAAGGCCGATCTTGCCGGCCCGCACTCCGATCCTGCGGCCTGGGGGGTGCCGACCTCCAAAAAGTGTTCCCACCGAGGTCAAACCACCCGCCACCACGGGGCAGCTAGGATCCCCGGGGCAAGCCACTCCACCCTGTCCCCATCGTGGAGAAGAAGACCCCCGACAACCCTGTCCCCGTACTCCTCCTGGAACGTCCTAAGGTGGCGAATGTCATCGGTCCGAGGGCGTTTGGTGGCTTTCACCTCCACGGCCAAAAGCCGGTTCTGCCACTCAACAACGAAGTCCACTTCCTCGCCAGTGGCTGTTCGCCAATAGAACAGATCCGGACGATCCAGTACCTGGCTCTCCCGCCATGCCAGGAGATCAGAAAAAACCAGGTTCTCCAGGTCCGAACCTGTCGGCTCTCGGGACCCAGCCAATCGTAGAGCCAGGCCCGTGTCCGCCCAATAGGCCTTCGGCGTCTTGATCAGCCGTTTGGTCCGGTTCACGGAGAAGGCTGGAAGGCGCACCAGTTGATAGGAGGTCTCGAGGAGATTCAGCCACCGTCGGACGGTGGGTTGGGAAAGCTGAACGTCCCGCCCCAGTTCAGTCTGGTTGACCAACTGACCGAGCCGGTGGCAGCTGGCGCCCATCAGGCGGCGAAAGTCCACTAAGCTCTCGACGGCAGAGAGGTCTTTGAGGTCTCGTTCCAGGTATGTCCGCAAATACCCGTCGAACCAGATGGCACGATCCTCCGAATTGGCGAATTCCAGGGCGGGAACCGGGAAGCCACCTTGCCGGGCAAGCTCCCTCCAATCCGCCGGCTGACACTCGACCTCACCCAGGGCCACCGGCCATGCCGCCAGATCGTCCCCGAAAAGAGCGGACCACCTGCCAGCGACCCCAAGCCCCAGCCTCTCCCTGCGGGTCATGGGCCAGAGGGTCAGGTAACTGGCTCTCCCCGCAAGGGATTCTGAAACCGATTTCATCAAGAGGAAGTTCGCCGACCCAGTGAGAATGAACCGGCCCGGGACCCGGTTTCGGTCCACGGACCGCTTCACTGCAAGCAGGAGTTCCGGCTTTCGTTGGACCTCGTCCAGGACCATGGCTTCAGACCGCTCGACCAGGTCGTCGGGGTAGCGTTCTGCCTGGGCCAGCACATCGAGATCGTCAAGGGTGAAATAGTCACGCTCCCCCTCGAGAAGCTCCCGGGCTAGGGTGCTCTTTCCGGTCTGGCGGGCGCCTGTGACCACGACTACCGGCATGGTCCGAGCAAGCCGATGAACGGAATCGGTCAGGAACCGGGGATACAGTTGGTTTTTCATGGTATGAATGATAGTCATTCACGACGTGAATGGCTAGGATATCACGGTTCCTGTATCAACCGACCCGGTTCGGGCAGGGCCCGGCTTCGGAGTCCGACCCTCAATGGCGGAGGAGATCGTTCATCGATCCCTTTCCGAGGCCAAAGACGTCGCCGGGATGTTCCTGGACTGATCGACTGTAGGTCAATGTTCTTCCGGAGCAGCCCCACTCAGCTCCAGGCCGAAGAAGAAGGCCTGACCAGGGGCCAGGGCCCCGGTGATATCCGGATATTCAGCGTCCAGAAGGTTGGTGGCGTCCAGGTAGATCAACGCGGGGCCCAATCGCAGACTCCCCCGGACATCGAGCCGGGAGAAGGAGTCCCCTCCCTTCCTTTTCGATCGCTGGAAGTTGACGTCCAACGCGACGACCCTTCCGAAACTTCTTCCTGCTGAGACTCTGACCTGTTGTACCAAGGGCCGGAGGGCATACTTGGACGTGAATCCAGCGGTTTCCTCGGATTCTACCGACAAAGCCATGGCCCCCAGAGTCCATCTGGTTTCAAAGGGCCCGGACAGAAAGAGGTCGCCTTCCACCCCCCGGAACGTGGCCTCCTTTACGTTCCGGGTTTCCCACGGCACATCGTCGGCGGCCTCACTCACCCGTGCCCAATCGATGAGGTCTTTGGTGCTACGGACGAACGTCGTCAGGGCGAAGCGAGTCCGCCCCTCCCCCATAACGTCGAGCCCGACCTCCCCTGACCATGCCCGTTCGGGCTCCAGATCTGCACGGCCGATATTCACCGGATCCTGGTAGTACCGCTCTGTCCAGGTGGGGGCCCGAAAAGACCGGCCCAACGCTCCCCGAGCCCTCAGGTGGGCCCCCAGGCGTAGAGAGCCGGAGAGAGACGGGGAAAAAAAGGAACCGAACCCCTGGTGCCAGTCCTGCCTCACGCCAGCGGTGACGACACCGCTCCTCTCACGGCCCAACATCACCTCGGCGAACAGAGCCCCTCTCGTCTCTCCTCGATTGCCCAGGGAGTTGCTCCTGAGGAGGTCGCGGTAGGCTTCCCCGCCCACGGCAATTTCCCAGGCGCTCCCCCACTCCCGCCGAACTAGGAAATCCCCTCCGACCTGCGACGAGGTGTGGCGGTTCTGATAGAGGGCGGGATCGTCCCGGATCAGCGTGAACTCGTCTTCATGCCTCCGGAATGAACCCCCCATCTCGACGGAGGAGCTGCTTCCCAGGTCCGAGGTCCACCGGAGGGCAGACTTGTAGGTCCGTGTCTTCTCGAAGGACGGATAGGGAGCATAGAAGTCCTGAGCGCCGAAATCCCGCCTCGCGTAGCCGAAATCCCCGGTGATGCGGCCCCGACCCAGGTTCTGGGCAAGAGAGAGGTGAACCAGTGCCGTTTCGGAATCGGTCCCTGATCGGTGCCCATCCGATCGGCTCAATTCGCCTCCAACTTGAACCGAAGGCAGTCCGTCCTTGAAAAACCCCCCACTCCCGGCGACCCTGCGGGATCCAAACGAACCTCCCTCGATCCGCCCCTTTCTCGTGGTCGATTCCCGAGCGGTCACGATGTTCACCACGCCCCCCACTGCATCGGCGCCATAGAGTGCCGAGGCCGGACCACGAAGGATTTCCACGCGCTCTACCTGGTCCAGCGGGACCGCCAGATTCAGGTCGAAGTGGCCAGTCTGAGGATCACTGGCCCGGACGCCGTTCACCAGGACCAGGACCTGCTCGAACCCCGCTCCTCGTATGCTCAGGTCCGCCTGGGCCGCCGACCGAGCCTGTATCTCGACCCCGGTTACCCAATCCAGGAGGCCGGCCACGGTGCGGACGGGAAGGGATTGGATCTCCTCCCGATCCACTAGCCTTACACTCCTGGTGAGAGCCGGCAAACGGGGGCTCAGTCGCGAGCCAACCTGGACCTGAAGAGTATCCAGGGTCACGGGCCGATCCTGGGCTCCGAGCTGCCTGAAGCCGGTGGAGAGGAACAGACTTGGAGTGAGGGAAAAAAGGACGGTATGGATCCAACGAGCAAGAACCTTCCTCCTCCCTGCGCATCCACGTAGTGATTTCATCCCCTCTCTGCCCTTCCCCGGAATCCTGCCCTCGACCTCAGCAGATTTCTGCAAATACCCCTAAAAGAACGCGACCAAAGAACATAAATTGGATCGGAGACCGCATGAAGAGCCCGGTAGCTAAGGTCTCGAAAACATCGAGATATCTTGACGGAGAGGGGTCCGGCCCGGAGGTTGGACAGTCGTCCGTGTGCCGCTTGGACCCCGGGCGGGCAGGTCTAGGGACAACGAGCCTTTCACTCTGGCAGCAACCCATGTTCGAACTCCGAAATCCACGGGGGCGATTCTTTGTCGCCCTCGGACTTCATATCTGCCTTCTCCTGGTATTCGCGCCTAGACTGCAGGCACAGCAACTCTCACTGAAACGCGACCTTCCCGGCACGGACTCCATTGCCTGCCCTGAGGTCGATCCAGGGCAGGAGCCAAGTGACGAGGAGAGGGAGGAAGCCATCCGACTCGGGTCCTTCGCAGATCAGGAGACCATTCTGGGGGATTATGAACGGGCTCGGGATTTGTTGGCCAGGGCCGCGGAGTTGGATCCGACCTCCGCGGAGCTGGCCTATCGCTACGGCCGGGTCCTGGAATCCCTGGAGGAGACGGAACTTGCCATCGAACAGTTCTGCCGGGCTCTCGGGTTGGGATCGCGGGAGCAAGGAATCGGCGACGCCAGGCCACGGTTGGAGGCCCTGGCGCGGGCTCGTGAGCCCCTTTTGCCGGAAGGGGCTCGGAGCGAATTCTTGAACGGCCTCCTGCAAGCCGATCTCGGCGACTTCGAAGGAGCTGTGGAATCATTTGGGAACGCTATCGACCTAGCTCCGGACTGGGGGCATCCAGTCTACAACCGGGGGGTCATTCGGATCCGCTTGGGGGACGCGGAAGGGGCTGTAGAAGATCTTCAGGCCTACCTGGCCCTCCGACCCGATGCCGAGGACGCCATTCTGGTTTCCCAACGGATCGGGCAACTCCAGATCGTCCCGACCCGAGGCGTAAGTGCCGGCACTGCCTTCGGTCTCGGATTGGTGCTGCCGGGAGGCGGCCAATTCTACAGCGGAAGGGCGTTGGGTGGACTCGGCGTCCTGGCACTGGCCGGGGGTGCGGCGGCGGCGGGTCTCCTCATCGAAGAAGTGGAAATCCGATGCGTGGGGTCCGCATCATCCAGCAACTGCCCCCCGGAGCGCATCATCTCGGAATCCACGACCAAACCCTACAAGACCTACGGGCTTGCGGCAGCCGGGGCAGTGGCATTCCTCGGGGCCCTGGAAGCGTTCTTGAAGGCTCGGGGACCCAGTGGAGGGGAGAATGAAGAGCCGACCGGTGTGGAGATCGGATCCGCTCGCATTCTCTTCCCCAGGGTGTCTACCTTCGGGCCTCAGGTTCAGATCAACCTTGTGAGGGTAACCTTTTGAGCCAGGATCCAGGAAAAATCGACGGGCCGGACCAGCATCGGCTCTCCTCCAGATCGTTTCCGGTCGGGAGATCCCCCGTGACCATGAGGACAAAAGCCCTGCTGGTAATCGGGGCCCTGTTTACGGCAGCACTGGCATACGCCTGCACGCTGACCGACATCACCGGCGTCCCCGTGGGTCAGGTCACCATCCAACCGCCCTCCGCCACCATCCTGGAGGGAGCCACGGTTCAACTGCAGGCGCAAGCACAGGACCAGTTCGGGGATAACCTTCCCCTCGGGGCCATCGAATGGTCA
>JASFVN010000279.1:0-6097 GCA_050049805.1 Gemmatimonadota bacterium | reverse complement strand
GGGCATCCACCCCTTCCCCGACCCCAACGAACTTGATGGGCCTCCCCGTCACGCCATGGATCGAGAGGGCTGCGCCACCGCGAGCATCCCCATCCATCTTGGTGAGGATCACGCCGGAAAGCTCCAGAGCCTCATCGAATCCTTCGGCGATGTTCACGGCCTCCTGACCGGTCATGGCGTCGGCCACAAGGAGGATCTCCTGGGGCTCCAACTCGGCTTTCAGCGACCGAAGCTCGTCCATCATGGGCTCATCGATCTGCAACCGCCCGGCCGTGTCCAGCAGGAGAACCTGCTTCCGCTCGGCCTTGGCTCGGCTCAGGGCCTCCCGGGCCACCGCCAGGACGTCCTGGCCTTCCGAGCCGCTGTGAACCGGCAGGTCGACCTGAGCTCCCAGATCGACGAGCTGGTCCACCGCCGCGGGTCGGTACAGGTCACACGCCGCCATCAGCGGCTTCTTCCCCTGCCTCGCCAGGCGCTTGGCCAGCTTGGCCACGGTGGTGGTTTTTCCGGATCCCTGCAGGCCCACCACCATGATGACCGTCGGCGGAACCGGGGCCCACTGGATCCCGGGAGCGGCATCTCCCCCCAGGAGCGTCACCAACTCGTCGTGGACGATCTTTACGATCTGTTGCCCCGGGGAGACCGACTTGAGGACCTTGTCCCCCAGGGCTCTTTCCTGAACCCGTTTCAAGAACTCCCTGGTCACCTGGTAGTTCACGTCGGCTTCCAGGAGCACCCGGCGCACTTCCCGGAGTCCCTCCCGGACCATGGGTTCGGTCAGCAAACCACGCTGCCGGAACTTGGCCAGGACGCCGTCCAGCTTATTGCTCAGATCGTCGAACATGAATTCAGGTGACCTTCGGTCCTTATTCTCTCGGGTGCTGCGCGTGCCGCCCAGGATCCGGTAAAGCTTGATAAGCTAGTCAGATCAGGGCTTCTCCTCAAGCCAAATGCCCCTCCTCCAGAGCCCTTTCCGGCCAACGAAGGCGAAAAAAAACCGCCCCCGAGGGGAGGGGGCGGCGGGTCCAGTCAGACCGTATCTCGAACCGGTCGATCCTACTCCACGTGGATGATCTGTCTTCGACGCGTTCCTACGCCGATCATCCTGATGGGCGTAGCCGTGATCTCCTCGATTCGCTCCAGGTAAGCCCGGGCATTTCGCGGAAGGTCCTCCAGCTTGCTCACTTCACCGGTGGGAGCTTCCCAACCGGGGAGAGTCTCATACACGGGCTCTGCTTCGGCCAGGGAGCGATTGTCCGAGGGGAACTCCCCTATCTCTCCACCCGGAACACGGTATGCGTTAGCGATGCGGATCTCGGGGAGAGTATCCAGCACGTCCAGTTTGGTCAGGGCAAGGCCGGTGAGGCCGTTCACGCGGGCGGAATACCGAGCCAGAACTCCGTCGAACCACCCACAACGTCTGGGCCTACCCGTCGTAGCCCCGAATTCAGCACCGAGGGTCCGGACCTTTTCGTCCATTTCCGGCGAAAGCGCCGTGGGAAGGGGTCCATTCCCAACCCGGGTGGTATAGGCCTTCACCACGCCGAAGATGCGGTCGAGGGCCGTGGGGCCGATTCCAACCCCGGAGGCAGCCCCTCCTGCCGTGGTAGTGGAGGATGTAACATAGGGATACGTCCCATGGTCCACATCCAAAGCCGTGCCCTGGGCCCCTTCCAGCAGGATCTCCTCACCCACCTTCAGGGCCTCATGGATCTCCAGACCGACGTCGGTGGCCAGAGACAGAAGCCTCTCCCGGACAGCCATGGCCTCCTCTACGCACTCTTCAACGTCCCCCAGATCGGAGACGCCGAGCTCGGCCATCTTCGCCCGAGCTCTTTCCCTACCCTCCGTCAACCTCTTTCGGGCCTCTTCTTCGTCCACCAGATCCACGACCCGCACGCCCCTTCGGCTGATCTTGTCTTCGTAGGCGGGCCCGATTCCACGCCCTGTGGTTCCGATCTTCTTGGCGGTCTTCCCCTCCCTGGCCTGATCCAGAAGACGGTGATACGGGAGAAGAAGGTTGGCCCGGAGGCTCACGCCCACTCGGCCCCCCAGGGAGATTCCCCGGGCCTCGGCCTCGTCGTACTCCTTGAAGAACTGGAGGGGGTCCAGGACCACTCCGTTTCCCAGCAAACAGCGCTTGTCGGGGTGGAGAATCCCCGAGGGGATCTGGTGGAGGATGAACTCTTCTTCACCCACATGGACGGTGTGACCGGCATTGGCCCCGCCCTGGTAGCGTGCAATGATGTCCGACTCTTCCGCCAGGACATCGACGATTTTTCCCTTCCCTTCGTCCCCCCACTGGCCTCCCACCACCACGGTGCATCGGCCTCTCTTCTCGCCTTCGGACACGGGAATCACCACTCCTCCTCTTTGGTTGGGAGAACGACCAACCCCATACCGATACCCACCAAAAAAGGCCCTCCACGGGGGAGAGCCTCTGACTCCTCTATCCTCTGGGGAAAGCTAGACGGGAGTCTAATGGGGGTCAACCATCTAGAAGGCCGGCCCGGACAAGGATCTCTCTGACCTTTTCCCGGGTTGCCGCCGAAGGGGGAAGGATAGGAGAGCGAGGGTCCCCTCCCCGGTAGCCCAGAAGGTCCAGAGCCGCCTTGACTCCTCCGACCCCGATGGCCCCGACCAGCTCATTGTGGACCGGTCCGATCTTCTTCTGGAGCCGCCCGGCTTCCGAGCTTCGGCCCGCCTTGAAGGCCTGATAGAGCTGCCCGGAGGGCTCCGGAGCCACGTTGGCCACCGCAACGATTCCTCCTACCGCACCGACTTCCAGCGCCGGATAGAGGAGGGCCCCACTCCCCACCAGGACCTGAAATCCTGCCTGGCACTGATCCACCAACTCGCCCATCAACTCCAGCTTTCCCCGGGAATCCTTGATCCCCACGATGTTTTCGTGGTTCGAGAGCTCTGCGACCAAGCCGGTAGGGAAGTCCAGTGTGCTCATGCGAAGGGGTGCCTGATAGACGATGACCGGAACGGGAGAGCCGTCCGCCACCGTGAGGTAGTGCTCCCGGAGGGCCTCCGGAGTCATGGCACCTTTGTAATAGGCAGGCGGCTGAACGAGCACCGCTTCAGCTCCCTCATCCGCCACCTTGCGGCTGAGCCTCAGCGTGGCACGAGTGGATTCCAGCCCCGTTCCCACCGTGAGGAGGATCTCCGGTTTCAGGGCGCCCCTGGCAGCCCGGACCAGCTCCAGGCGTTCCTCCTCGTCCACCAGGACCGCCTCCCCGGTGGTCCCGCAGATGACAATGCCCTGGATCGGGAATTCCGACCAGCGTCGGAGGTTCTCCTGCATGGCGGGAAGGTCCACGTCTCCGGTATCCGGCCTGAAGGGAGTCACGGCCGGGAGAAACACACCACTTAGATCGATCACGTTGGAAGGTCCCTGGTTGGGCTGTTGGTTTCGGTTTCCGATCACCCGTCTACTTCTTCCGCAGCATGTCCCGCATTTCCTCGGCAAGCCCCGTCTGCTGTATGCCCTGCTGCTCCACCCCCGACCCTCCCTGCCCCTGTCCGGAACTCGAAGACCCGAAAACGTTCACCTTGAGATCGAAGTCGGAGGGGTTGTTGGCGTTGGCTTTGGCCACCTCGAACTCCACCAGATCCTCCCGAACCAGGTCCATGAGATGCTGGTCGAAACTCTGGGAGCCGTAGTGTTGACGCCCCTCCTCGATGAGGTCGGGAATCTCCTGGGCCCGGGAAGGATCCAGGATGCACTCCCGAATGGTTCCGGTGACGAGCATGACCTCGCACGCCACAATTCGGCCTTTGGACTGCTTTTTCGGCAACAGACGTTGGCTGATGACAGCGTGGAGAGCTTCCGCAAGCCTGATTCGGATGATCTCCTGCTCGTCCTTCGGAAAGACGGCCAGAAGCCGGGTGATGGTCTGGAAAGCGTTCTGCGTGTGGAGAGTGGAGATCACCACGTGGCCGGTCTCAGCCGCCTTCAAAGCCGTGTCGATGGTCTCTTTGTCCCTCATCTCACCGATGAGGATCACATCGGGATCCTGCCTCAGAGCGGCCCGAAGGCCCGTCATGAAGGAATCGGTATCGGTGCCCACGTCCCGTTGGGTAACGGCTCCCTTGTGGTCCCGGTGGAGGAACTCGATGGGGTTCTCCAGAGTGACGATGTGCCGCTGGTACTTTTTGTTGATGTAATGGACCATGGCGGCCTGAGTGGAGCTCTTCCCGGCACCGGTGATTCCTGTGACCAGGATCAGCCCTCGCTCCACGTCGGCTATCTTGCTCAGGACCGGAGGCATCCGCAGGTCCTCGAAGGTGGGCACGTCGATGGGAATGGTCCGGAGTACGATCATGAAGCTCCCCCGCTGCCGGAGGATGTTCACCCGGAACCTGCCCAGCCCCGGAAGACCCCACGAACAGTCCAGGTCCCGCAGGTCGTCGATCCTTTCCCGATCCTTCTCCCTGGGAATGAGCTTCAGAGCCAGATCCTTCACCTGTTCCTGGCTCACCCGTTGTTCCGTCATGGGAACCAGCTTGCCGTGAACCCGGGCACGTACCATGTCCCCGGATTTGATGTGGATGTCGCTGGCGCCGTTCTCAATAGCCGCCCTGAAGATTTCGATCATGGTTTAACCGAGTCCTGTCTGGAACGTACCAACCTTCTGAGGGCCTACCCTTCCTTCTTCAAGATTATGAGCCAGCCCCGGTCCCGTCCAACCTTTCGGGAACTCCATGAGGAGCGGCGGGTCCGTCAGGCCAGGGTTTTGCGCCAGTCCATTCCCATGCGCCGCCGCACCTCGGACATGGTCTCCTGTGCGAGGTCGCTGGCTCGCCCGGCGCCCTGGGCAAGGATGTCCAGCACCTCTTCAGGCCGTTCCCGGTAGAAGGCCGCCCTCTCACGGAAGGGGGCGAATTCTTCGGCGACGCTCTCGGAGAGGATCTTCTTGCAATCCACGCAGCCCCGCTTGGCAGTGCGGCATTTGTCGGCGATGTCCGGTAGCTTGGACGGGTCCGAGAAGAACTCGTGGAGGGAGTAGACGTTGCACACCTCCGGCCGTCCGGGATCGTCCTTCCGTACCCGCTGGGGATCGGTAACAGCCGTCCTGATCTGGCTCCATACTTCGTCGGGTTCGGCCAGGATGCCCACCGTGTTCCCGAGAGACTTGCTCATCTTGGCTTCGCCGTCCAAACCCAGGATCCGGCCGGTACCGCCAACGATGGCCTGAGGTTCGGGAAAGAGCTCACCGTACTGGGCATTCCATTTCCGGGCGATCTCCCGGGTCAGCTCCAGGTGCTGGAGCTGGTCCTCCCCCACCGGCACGGCATCGGCCCGGTAGATGAGAATGTCGGCAGCCTGGAGTATGGGGTAGTTGAGGAGCCCAGCAGGAATCGACTCCAGCTTTGCCGACTTGTCCTTGTACTGGGTCATCCTCTCCAACTCGCCCACCGGGGTAACGGAATTCAAGAGCCAGGCCAGCTCGGTGTGCTCAGGAACCTCCGACTGGACAAAAATGGAGCATCGCTTCGGGTCCAAGCCCACAGCCAGGAGGCTGATGGCCATGTCGTAGATACGCTGGGGGAGAAAGGCAGGATCGTACTGCCCGGTGATGGCATGCTGATCCACGATGCAAAACAGACAATCGTAGGTATCCTGAAGATCCACCCACTGCCGGAAGGCCCCAAGGTAGTTCCCGAGATGGGCCTCCCCGCTGGGTTGAACTCCGCTCAGAATCCGCCGCTTGCCTGCATTCCCCCGTTGAGTACTCATGGATGGGATGTTTCCATTCCGGTTCGAGGTGTGTGCCGGATAGCCGAACCGTCCGCTCTGTGCGAAGGATCGGCCGTTTCGGCCTATGTCGGGCCCCACTTCCCGGCGCGTTCGCCCGGGGCACAAAGAAGGCGTTAAGTTACCGCGCTTTCCAGGACCCCGGAACCCTCTGCTCCCGGTGTGGACGCAGACCTCGTGATCCAATCAAACCAGGGTAAGAAGAACTAGGCCATGGACTCACTCCTCTCCACCGCCATCGAAGCGGCCGAGGCTGCGGCTCGGGTCCACGTCGAACACTTCGGAAAAGTGGGCCTGGACGGGGCCGAGGAAAAGGCACACAGCGACTTCGTC
>JASFVN010000278.1:0-6107 GCA_050049805.1 Gemmatimonadota bacterium | reverse complement strand
AGGTTGGATTGTGGGGATCGAAGGGTGCTTCCTGGGGTGCGTCCAGCCACCGTTCCAGGACGCGATCGGCCAACACGAGATGTAGCGTGACGCTGGGCATCGGCTCCTTGCTCGAAAAGCGTGTTCCAGGCGAGACGGTCTGCGCACGTCTCGGCGTCGTCCCTGGGTTGGAAACATGCGTTCCGAACTCCCACAGAGCGGCGATGGCCTTGTATCGGGAAAGTACCGCTAAGGTAGGTATTTCCGAGACCCGGGTTCGGGTTGTCAGAACCGGGCTTTCAGAACCGGACTCTCAGGTCGATCGGGTCAGGCGTGTGGCAGCTTCTGGCGGGAGGTACGGTCAGGCTGCAAGGCCCATCCGACTGAGAGCGTATGGTTGGTATGGACCGAAAAGCGCTCTTCTCCATTCTCCTCCTGCTGGCGGGGTCCATCTGGGCATGTGGCGATTCTCCCACTGGTCCGGGGACTCTTCCCCCCATCGACCTGGCCCACCCATGGATGGAGGGAACCCCTGCATCGGTGGGACTCCGACCGTCCGGCGTCTCCTCTGCCTTGGAGGCCGCCGCTGAGATCCCCCGCCTCATGAGTCTCCTGGTGGTGAAGGACGGCATCCTTGTGGTGGAGGAGTACTACCGGGGGAACCAGCGAGACAGCCTGAACGATCTCCGATCGGTTACAAAAAGCGTCGTCTCGACCCTCACGGGATTGGCCATTCAGGAGGGGTATCTCTCGGGGATCGACCAGACTCTCGGGGAGCTTCTACCGGACGCACCGTTTGACAACCCGGAACAGGAAGACATCAGGGTCCGGGACCTGTTGACCATGAGCGGGGGTTTCGACTGGTTCGAGGACGGCGCCATCGGTTACAACGATTGGATTCTTTCTGAGGACAGGATCGCCTATCTCCTGAGCAAGCCCTTGATGCATCCTCCGGGATCGACCTTCAACTACAACAGCGCGGCCGTGCACCTCCTGGGCGTGATCCTCACGGAGGTCACCGGCATGGAACTCCCCGAGCTGGCGGATCAGCTGCTCTTTGGCCCAATCGGGGTTACGCAGAGTCGTTGGGAGCCGTTGGGGCCTCATTTCAACGGGGGGGCAGGGATCGACCTCCGGCCCAGGGACCTGGCGAGGCTGGGCCAACTCTTCCTCCAAAGTGGGGTTTCGGGAAACCGACCGATCCTGTCCAAGGCCTGGATTCGGGGAGCCACGACTCCGGCCTACGATTGGAGGGCCTCCTTCTCGCCACTTTCGGCCATCAGCTATGGCTACCTCTGGTGGACCAATGACGACGTCCTAGGCGACGCCTTTCTGGCCTGGGGCTACGGAGGACAGTTCCTCTATGTGGTGCCAGACCTGAACCTGGTGGTCGTTGCCACCACCGAATGGAGAGGAGTCAGCTCAGACGAGGGGTCCGACGCAGTGGAGGAGGCAGTCCTCCATGTCATTGTCGACCACCTGATTCCGGCCGTCCGCTGACCCGGTGCTTGCGTCCGCTGAGTTCGGACCGGGCATTCTCCTACCCCATCGATTTGTTAACCTTCATATTGGCGTCTGTCGCTACAGCCTCCATCCTACCCAACCCAAGAGGGCTCGGTGGACACTGCTCACCTCACCGGCGAGACCGAACGCCACCTCTGCACATCGGAGCAGGCCAGCCGATTCGGTTCCCGGATCCACGCGGACGTGGTGGAGCCCTTTCTTCACCTTCAGGCAGACGCGGCCCGGGCTGGATTCGATCTCCAGATCCTGAGTGGGTTTCGAAGCTTCCAGGACCAGCTGTCCATCTGGAACCAGAAGGCCCAGGGTGGCCGTCCGGTCCTGGACTCCCAGGCCAGGCCCGTCGACATCGCTACTTTGACCCAGGAGGAGCTTGTCTTCGCCATCCTCCGTTGGTCCGCACTGCCGGGGGCCTCCCGACACCACTGGGGCACGGACCTGGACGTATTCGATGCGGCTGCAAGACCGGCAGGTTATGAGGTCGAGCTGGTCCCGGAGGAGGTGGATCCAGGCGGAATGTTCGGGCCCCTCCATGATTGGCTGGATGGACGCATGGCGGTAGGGGAAGCATTCACCTTCTTTCGTCCATATGATCGAGATCGGGACGGCGTAGCGCCGGAACGCTGGCATCTCAGCTGCGGGGCCGTTGCCGATGGGTACCAGTCGAAACTGACCCGGGAAGTGCTGGAGGAAACTATCGAGAATTCGAACATGGATCTGAAGAAAGTGGTGTTGGAGCATCTTGACGAGATCTTCCGTCGCTTCGTCTTAAATGTGGGAAGGCCCCCGATATGAGGTTCAGACCGGAGAAGGAAATCGGAACCATTCCCTTCGAGCCCGTTTCATACGGCCGCTCACACATGGGGATCCCCTTGGAGGTGTGGCTCCCTTCGGGAACCTGCCGCATGCTGATCCATGCCGGCATCCACGGCGAGGAAGGGGAGACCACCGTTGCCCTTTCCAGGGCCCTCCGACTCCTCGTGGAACCGTCTCCGAAGTGTGCCGTGGTTTTGGCAGCCAACCCGGATGGGTTGATCCGTGGCACCCGGGGAAATGCCAGGGGTGTGGATCTGAACCGGAACTTCCCCACGGCCGATTGGAGTCCGGAGCCGGTCGGGCATCGCTCCACCCTGGATGCCCCACGAGCGGTGGAGCTGAGTCCCGGCTCGGGCCCCGGGTCGGAGCCCGAGACCCGTGCTCTGATCCAGCTGGTGGAAGAACTGGAGCCGGAGGTGGTGGTGGCCCTCCATGCCCCCCTGGCCTGTATCGACGACGACGAGCTGGGGACGCTGGCCCAATGGTTGTCGGAGAAGTCGGGTCTTCCTCTGGTATCGGACGTAGGGTATCCCACCCCGGGCTCCTTCGGGACGTGGGGTGGCGAGAAGGGCATCGGCGTGGTGACCTACGAGTTTCCCCTGACGGATAACGACACCCTCGTGCGGGAGCATGTCCCGATCCTTGCCGAGCTAGTGGCGGGAGACTGTTCGTGGTTCTGAACTACATCTGGATCGGCTTCTTCCTGGTGTCCCTGGTGGTGGGGATCGTTCGCCTCGTGTTTTTCGGGGACACCGAGATCTTCACCACCATGGTGAACAGCACCTTCGAGATGGCCCGTGTGGCTGTGGACATCTGCCTGGGCCTCATCGGGGTCCTCACCCTCTGGCTCGGTCTGATGAAGGTCGGAGAAAAGGGTGGAGCGGTGAAGATCCTGGCCCGGGTGGTCCGCCCCTTCTTCCACAAGCTCTTTCCAGAGGTGCCCAAGGATCACCCGGTCCACGGCTCCATGATCATGAACTTCGCCGCCAACATGCTGGGATTGGACAACGCGGCGACCCCTTTGGGGCTCAAGGCCATGCAGGAGCTCCAGGAGTTGAACCCCAGCGAAGACACGGCCTCCAACGCCCAGATCATGTTCCTGGTGCTGAACACATCGGGCCTCACGGTGATCCCCATCAGCATCATGGTGTACAGGGCCCAGATGGGAGCCGCCAACCCGTCAGACATTTTCCTGCCGATTCTCCTCACGACCTTCTTCTCTACTCTGGCCGGCCTCGTCGCCGTGGCCCTGGTCCAGCGAATCAACCTGATCGACCGGACAGTACTGGCTTATCTCATCGGCCTCACGGGTCTGGTGGGGGCCACCATCGTTTATTTCTCCCGCCTCCCCCAGGAGCAGGTGGAGACGGTCTCCAACGTCATCGCCAACCTCATTCTCTTCGGAATCATTTGCGGGTTCATCACCCTCGCCCTGATACGACGAGTGAACGTCTACGAGGCCTTCATCGAGGGGGCCAAGGAGGGCTTCAACGTCGTCATCAAGATCATTCCCTACCTTGTGGCCATTCTCGTAGCCATCGGCGTGTTTCGGGCCTCCGGGGCCATGGATGTCCTGGTGGCGGGGGTCGGCAGGGGGTTCGCAACACTGGGGATCAACACCGACTTCATCGAGGCTCTGCCCACCGCCCTCATGAAGCCCTTGAGCGGGAGTGGGGCTCGAGGAATGATGGTGGATGCCATGCAGACCTACGGTGCAGATTCGTTCGTTGGGCGACTCGCCTGCACCTTCCAGGGGGCGACGGACACCACGTTCTACGTGATTGCGCTCTACTTCGGGTCGGTGGGTGTAAAGAAGACCCGTCACGCGGTCCCGGCGGGTCTCTTCGCCGACCTGGTTTCCATCGTTGCCGGGATTTCCATCGCCTACCTGTTCTTCCACTAGGATCCACTCGGAGGGCCCGGAGGAGGGCTGGCGCCAATCCTCGACGCGTCTAGCGAGTCTGACGTTGCTCCCCCCGGCTCTTTTTCCAACCTTGTGGGTAGCCCGTTCCAGATCATCTCTTTTTTTTCCCTCTGGTCTCGAGGAGGAAACATGAGGCACCCGGTGGCCGTCCTGAGCGTCGCAATTCTGTCTCTTTCAGGTTGCGGTGGAGAGGCTCCCCCACCGGACCAGGAAGCCGATGTCGGTTCCACAGCGTCCGGTGCTTCGGCCGGGGCGCAGGCGAGCCCCCTGGGCGCCGTGCCCGTTCCGGACACCAATCCCATGACAGAGGCCAAGGTGGCACTGGGACATCAGCTCTTCTTCGATGCTCGCTTGTCGGTGGACGGATCCAGGTCCTGCTACTCCTGCCACATGAATGAAGACGGGAACGGCGGCGCCTTGCCGAAGGCGGTCGGTGCGGGGGACCGCCAACTCACCCGGCATTCCCCGGTGATCTGGAATGTCGGCTACATGCCGAAGTTCTATTGGGACGGGCGCTCGGGCAGTCTCGAGGCCCAGGCCAAGGGAGCCTGGGGGGGAGGAAACATGGGAGTGGGGGCCGACAACCTCGACGCCAAGGCGGCGGAGATCGGCCAGATCCCCGGGTATGCAGAACAGTTCCGGGCGGTGTTCGGTGACCGGGGTGCCACGGCTGAGACCGTGGCCGAAGCCATCGCGTCTTATGAGCGCACCCTGGTCTGTGATGATACCCGCTATGACCGCTTCATGGCTGGAGACGAGGGGGCCCTCTCGGCGCAGGAGCGGCAGGGGATGGAGTTGTTCAACGGGAAGGCGGCCTGCATCACCTGCCACACCCCGCTCTTCTTCTCGGCTCAGTTCGGGACCGAGGAGGGAGTCTACTACAACGTGGGCATCGGTGTGGCCGGAGTGCCGGAGGATGAGGTCGACGTTGGACGCATGGCGGTCTCGGATAGGGAAGAAGACTGGGCGGCCTTCAAGGTTCCTAGCCTCAGGAACATCGCCGAAAGCTCTCCTTACTTCCACGACGGTTCGGTAGCAGATCTCGAGGAAGCGGTCCGTTATATGGCGGGTTCCGGCACCGCCAACAAGAACCTGACCCCTCTTCTAGTGGACCGCGGGCTGACGGACGAAGATGTGACGGCTCTGGTGGCCTTCCTCGGCGCCTTGACCTGTCCCGGTGATCTGGTGGAACCGGAACTGCCGGCGGGGTAGGTCCCACCCCATCCTGAACCGGGACGAACCAGGCAAATAACGAGTCTCGACGCCGCATCCCGTCGGGCCTCCAGCAGTCCCGTATCAATATCACCCGTAACCGAATCGGTTTACCTGAAACTTGACAAGTATATTGTCGTAGTGTAGGATGAGATTGACAACTTACTTGTCATATAGGAGGCTATCATGAAGATTCGGGAGCATGCGAGGATACACGACGGAGCTTTCGGAAGGGCCGTGGGGGTCACCGTGGCTGTCGCAGTAGGGGCGAAGCTGGTCTGGGGTTGGTTGATTCCAGAACTTGCTTTCGCGTCGGTAGAACAAGGGCTGATCAGTGGCGTGCTGCCTTGGTCCAGTGCGTTCGTTCTTGGAATTGGGGTTGGTTGCGTGTCCTTCCTCCTGACCCACTCTCGAGGACACCGCCATCGGACGGCCAACCGGGCAGAGGAGGTGCTTGATGCATGACGCCGCCGTTCCCGTTGGGGCTCTTCGAGAGGTTATCGATGAAGTCCGAACACTTTTTCATCGGTTGAAGCTGGCGGCAGAGCGGATTCATGGAGAGGGAGGACATTCTGCCCCCCGGCGGGGTGTCCTCCTCAGCCTGCGGCGGGGAGGACCCTTGACCGTACCGCAGATTGCGGCAGAGCGGCCTGTG
>JASFVN010000276.1:0-6121 GCA_050049805.1 Gemmatimonadota bacterium | reverse complement strand
ATGGCCGACCTCTTTCTGGATCGGGGACAGACGCTGGCCAGCACCGTGAGTCGAAGTCCCGGGCAACCCAACAAGACGGTGGAGGAGTCCTGGAACGCCCGCCTTCCAGCCCGGATACCTGACAAGACCCTCGTGGTCCTGGTAGATCGCTACACCGCGTCAGCAGCAGAGATCGTAGCCGGTGCCCTTCAGGACCACGACCGCGCCGTGGTCTTGGGAGAGAGGACCTTCGGAAAGGGCGTCGTGCAGACCGTGTTGCCCCTCCCGGGAGACCGGCGCATCCGCATCACCACAGGGGACTGGATGACACCTCTCGGTCGATCCCTCCACATTCCCCGGGACCTCCAGGGCCGGCCCACGGCGGAAACCACCGATTCGTTCCCCACCGTTACCACCCCAGCTGGCCGGGTCCTGAGGGCCGACGGCGGGGTCTTCCCGGACCTGGTGATCCAGGACGACACCCTCACCACCGCCGAGCAGAATCTCTTCCTGGAATCAGCCCGGGCGGAGATCCCGCTTCCTCTGAGGATCACGGAGTTCGCCTTCGAGCACGCGAAAAGAGCCAAGGACGGGACTGGACCGCCGGAGCTGGATCCAGCCGTCATCGAGACGTTCGTCGAGATGCTGGAAGAGGAGGGCCTGCCCCGGGAGGTGGTGCGGAATCCGGAAGCCCAGGACTACCTCAGCTGGCGGGTGAGGGTGGCCTTCGCCCAGAGGGCCGATCACCTGGATCATGCCCTCGAGTTCCAGGCCGAGCGGGACGTCGTGTTGGCGAAGGCCATCCAGTTCCTCGAGAAGACGAACTCCCAGGTGGATCTCTTCGCCACGGTGGATTCTGAGGCGGCGGAGTCGAGGAAGGCCGAGGCTTCGGGGTCATCCGACGGGGAACGATGACCCCATAGGGCCCGGGCCCTCATCCCCTGGGGTGAAAGGTCCGATGAACGTCCCTGAGGTAGTCCCGGTCCACGTGGGTGTAGATCTGGGTGGTGGAGATGTCGGCGTGGCCCAGAAGCTCCTGTACCGCGGCGAGGTCCGCTCCCCCCTCCAGGAGGTGGGTGGCAAAGGAGTGCCGAAACGTGTGAGGTGATACCCGGCTCTTCACCCCGGCTCGGGCCGCGTATTTCTTCACCATCTCCCATACCGCGGTCCTGGAGAGAGGCCCGCCCCGGTGGTTCAGAAAGACTTTCCCCTGGCCCCTTCCTGAATCCAGGCGTGTTCTCACCTGCTCCAGGTAACGGGCCAGGGCCCTGCGGGACGGTCCCCCCAGCGGAACCAGGCGTTCTTTCGATCCCTTTCCCAGAACCGTGCAAAGACCCTCTTCCAGGTCCAGGTCACCCACTTTCAACTCCACCAGCTCCGAGACACGCATTCCTGTAGCGTAGAGGACCTCCAGAATTCCCCGATCCCTCCAGTACATGGGATGGTCCGGATCGGGAGCGTCCAGAATCTTCGCCACCTCCTCCACCGAGAGCGCCTCAGGCAGCCTCCTCCATGCTCTGGGTGCCTCCAGCCGCTCGCTCGGGTCCGCCTCCAGCACGCCTTCCTCCAGAAGAAAGGCGAAATAGCTCCTCACGGAGGAAAGAAGTCTTCGAATGGAGCTGGCACTGAGGCCGGCCTCCTTGACCGAGAAGACGAACTCCCGGAGATCCTCCGGAGAAATGGATCCAGGACCCGGTCGGCCTCTTGCCTCGAGAAAGGATAGGAGTTTCTCCAGGTCCCGCTGATATGCGGAAAGGGTTCGGTCCGAGAGCCCGCGTTCGAAGGAGAGGTAGTCGACAAAGGACTCCAACCGGAAGTCGGGGTGGAAGCTCACTCGTCCTCCCCGGAGGACTCGACTCTTCGGGTCTTGAGCCACCAGAGGATAATCGCAGCCGCCACGATCAGGGCGAGGACCAGGAGGATCCGGTTGGCTCCGCCGATCCACTCCCCCACTGCCGAGAGATTCCGGCCTGCCGTGGCCCCGAGCCAGACCAGACATCCGTACCAGATCCCCGAGGCCACGAGGACGGGAAATGCCACCAGGGGAAAGGACTGCCCGGTGACACCGGCAAAAACGGGAACCATGGCCCGAAGCCCCGGAAGGAATCGGGCGAAGAAGATGGCCGGCAGTCCCCACCGGTCGTAGAAACCCCCGAGCCGCCGAAGTTGGGCGGAGTTGAGGAGAAACCGCCCGAGGCCCACCTGGAAGAAGGGGCGTCCATGGCGGCGACCCGCCCAATAGACGAGGAGGGCGGCCGAGGTGTTGGCCAGCCAGGTGACGAGGAAGACGGTCCAGGCGTTGGCCCGGCCGCCTGCGGCGAGAAACGCTCCCAGGAGGACAAAGGTGTCGGCGGGAACCGGCGGGAAAAAGTTCTCGAAGGCCGCACCCGTTCCCAGAAGAAAATAGAGAAGCAAGGGCCCTTGGGACCCCAGGAAAGAGAGGATGCTGTTCAAGGTTCTTCAGATTCCTTCTCAGCGATCATGGCCACTGCGTGTACCGCCAACCCCTCCCCGGCACCGATCCACCCCATTCCTTCATTGCTCTTCCCCTTTACGGAGAGAGCCCCCATTGGGATTCCCAGGACCTCCGAAAGCCTCTCTCGCATGGCTCCGGATCGAGGTCCGATCTTCGGTGCCTCGGTGATGACCACGACGTCGACATTCACCGGCTCGAATCCTCTCTCGTCCAGGATCTCCTTTGCCCTCAGAAGAAGCTCCATGGAGTCGGCATCCTTCCACTCTGCCTCCCCAGGTGGAAAATGCCCACCCACGTCGCCGGCGGCGGCGGCGCCCAGGAGCGCGTCGATGACGGCGTGGGCCACGGCATCACCATCTGAATGTCCGGAAAGCCCCGGAGAGCCGGGGATCTCCACCCCACCCAGGATCAGGGGCCTCGAAGCATCGAAAGAGTGGGAATCATACCCTACGCCAACACGCATGATCGTTCTCCTGACGAAAGGAAGGGGGCTGACAAAGGCGCCAGCCCCCTTCGGTGTCACGACTCTCGCCCCTCATCGTCGGAACCCTGGCTCACTCCTCCCATCGCTTGAGGGCCAGCGTAACGTTGTGCCCACCGAAACCGAAGGAATTGCTGATGGCCAGGGAGACCGGGCGCTCGACCATACGGTTGTGGGCATAGTCCAGATCACAGGCCGGATCGGGGTCGGAAAAGTTGATGGTGGGCGGGATCTTTCCGTCCCTGATGGCCAGGGCGCAGAACACCGCCTCAGTAGCCCCGGCGGCCCCCAGGAGATGCCCGACCATGGACTTGGTGGATCCGACGACCAGGTCGTAGGCCCGGTCCCCGAACACCGACTTGATGGCGGCGGTCTCCATGGCGTCGTTGTGGGGCGTCGAGGTCCCGTGGGCGTTGATGTAATCCACGTCTTCCGGCGACGCCCCGGCGTCCTCCAGAGCCTTCCTTATGGCCAATTGAGCTCCAAGGCCATTGGGCTCCGGAGCCGTGATGTGATAGGCATCGGCCGAAGCACCATAGCCGGCGAGCTCGGCAAAAATCGGAGCGCCCCGGGCTTGGGCATGATCCAGAGTCTCCAGTACCAACGCTCCGGCACCCTCCCCGATGACGAAACCGTCCCGTCCCGCATCGAAGGGCCGGCTCGCACCCTCCGGATCGTCGTTACGGGTGGACAGAGCTTTCATGGATGAGAATCCGGCGACACACAGGGGTGTTACCGAAGCCTCGGCTCCACCAGCCAACATGATGTCCGCGTCGCCTCTCTGAAGAATTCTCAGGGCGTCGCCCAGAGCGTGTCCGCTGGAGGCACAGGCCGAAACCGTGGCATAGTTGGGGCCCTGGGCGCCCAACCGGATGGAGACCATGCCGGAGGCCATGTCCGGAATGAACATGGGAACGAAGAAGGGGCTGACGCGTTTGGGGCCACGATCCACCAGAAGCCTGGTTTGCTCCTCCCAGGTGGAAACCCCGCCGATGCCGGTCCCGATGATCACGCCGAAGCGTTCCGGCGAAATTCCCTGCCGGTCGTCGGGTCCGCCCAGGCCGGCTGCCCGCATGGCCTCGTCCGCCACCGCGATGGCGAATTGCACGAAGCGATCGGTGCGTTTGGCCTGTTTGTGGTCCAGGTACTCGGACGGATCGAAATCCTTGACCTCACAAGCAACCCGAGCGCTGTAATCCTCGGTGGCGTCGAAATGGGTGATGGTCCCCCCGCCGCTCGTTCCTGAAAGGAGAGCCTGCCACGACGATTCCAGATCATTCCCCACCGACGTGATCAGACCCATGCCGGTGATAACGACCCGGTTCTGGTTACCGTGCCTTGTCATACACTCCTGCCCTGATCGTCGAGTCTTGTTGTGAAAAGGGGCCGATCAACCCTCTTCCATGTGCTCCTGGAGATACTTGACGGCGTCGCCGACGGTCCGCATCTGCTCTGCGTCCTCATCCGGGATATCGACTCCGAATTCCTCCTCGAAGGCCATGACGAGCTCGACGGTGTCCAGGGAGTCTGCCCCCAGATCCTCTACGAAGGAGGCTTCCGACGTAACCTTCTCCGGGTCCACACCCAGCTCGTTGATGATGATCTCTTTGACCTTGGCTTCGGCGCTGTCCGCCATGTTGTCCCCCCTTTGATTGTGAAAAGCGGATCCCAGGATCCTTGGGTATTCTTTTTCTCCACAGATGGGCCCAGGTGCCTGACCTGGGCCGGAACCCGATCCAGGGGGCTCCTTCAAGCGCCGCCTGGACCCGGAGACGGCTCACATGACCATGCCGCCGTCTACTGCCACAACCTGGCCGGTAATGTACGCGGCCCCCGGCCCTGCTAGAAAGCGAACGACCTTTGCCACGTCCTCCGGCTCACCCAGTGTTCCCATGGGAATCCGGGCCTTGAGGTCATCCACGACCTCCTCACTGAGCTGATCCGTCATAGCCGTCTTGATGAAGCCGGGTGCGATGGCGTTGCACCGGACTCCCCTGGGCGCGAACTCCCTGGCCACGCTCTTCGTGAATCCGATGAGACCCGCCTTGGAGGCGGCATAGTTGGCCTGGCCCGCATTTCCCATGAGGCCGATGACCGAGGCGATGTTGATGATGACTCCGCCCCGACGTTTCATCATTCCGCGGGCAACGGCCTTGGTGGTATTGAAGGCGCCTTTGAGGTTCACATCGAGCACCTGGTCCCACTCCTCCTCCGACATCCGGAGTATGAGGTTGTCCCGGGTAATGCCTGCATTGTTGACCAGGACGTGGATGGGACCCAAGTCCTCTTCGATCTGCTTCAGGACGGCTCCAGTCCCAGCTGCATCGGTTACGTCGCCCCGGAACCCCTGGTGGCCGGCTCCCGACAGGGACCGCGCGGCGTCCTCAGCGTCGGTTTGGCCTACGTCCACGAGAGCGACTTTCGCCCCGGCCTCCGCCAGCGCCTGGGCCACGGCCAACCCGATTCCCCTGGCACCGCCGGTGACCACGGCGACCTGCCCGTCCAACTCCCTCTCACCACCGGTTTCAGTCATTCTGCCAACCTTCCAGACGCTCGAAATCCTCCGGGTTCCCCAGGGATAGACAGGGAATACCCCGAGCATTCCTCCGGTTCAGTCCGCTCAAGACCGATCCTGTTCCCAGTTCGAAAAAGCTCTCCACGCCCATCCCGACCATAGTCTCTATGGACTCTCTCCAACGGACCGGAGATGTAAGTTGCTCCACCAGCAGCTCCTTGGCTCGGGACCCGTTGGACACCGGCTTCGAGCTCACGTTCGATACCACCGGGTACGAAGGATCCGAGAACTTGATTTTCTCGAGCTTCTCCCGCAATCCCTCTCTGGCGGGTTGCATGAGAGGAGAGTGGAAGGCCCCGGAAACCGTGAGGAGAACGGCTCTCTTCGCCCCGGATTCTTTGCACAGAGCCATGCCTCGCTCCACGCCCTCTACGTCCCCGCTGATCACGACTTGCCCCTGGCTGTTGAAATTGGCCGGAACACAGGTGGCTCCCTCTTCCTGCACCCTGTGGCAAGCGTCCTCCACGGCCTCGTCGTCCAGTCCAAGAATGGCGGCCATGGTTCCGGGCCGCTCCACTCCCGACGCGAACATGAGCTCGCCCCGGATTCTGACGGCTTCCAGGGCGTCGCCGAACCTCATGGTCCCTGCCGCACCATGGGCCGAAAATTC
>JASFVN010000277.1:0-6121 GCA_050049805.1 Gemmatimonadota bacterium | reverse complement strand
TCATGGACCCGGCCGTGGAGAAGAGAAGAACCATGGGATTCATGGAGAACCCTGCGTAACCCGGAGGAAGGAAGAGGGGGAGGGCGTCCAGGGCCCAGAGAGTCAGCAGGGTGCCGCCGCCGGCCCCCAGGGCACCCAGCACAACGCATTCCAGCAGGAGCTGGCGGATCAATCGTCTCTTCCCGGCGCCCAGAGAAGCCCGAACGGCCATCTCCCGAGCCCGTGCATCGCCCTGGACCAGCAGGAGATTGGTCAGGTTTCCGCATGCGATGAGGAGAACCAGGACGGCTCCGGCCTGGAGGAGGAGGATGGCCCGCTTCAGGTCCGGATCCATGAGATCCGACGGGGTCTTGAGCCGAGCAGACCAGTCCATGTTGGCCCGCCGGGAGAGGGGGTTGTTCTGGACGATGGCGTCCAGTTCGGCCCGAGCGGTCTCCAGGGTCACCCCCTCTGCCAGGCGTGCCAGTGCGCCTTCCAGGGGCACCCCCTCCTGAAACAAGGCCCCGGCGGCTCCAGCAGGGGTCCAGAAGAGAGCTTCTTCCGGGGTGTCAACGCGAAAGGCCCTGGGGAGAACCCCCACGATCTCATGCACGACGCCTTCCACGACGATGGTTTCTCCCAGGACATTCGGCCGCTCTCCAAATCGCTCCTTCCAGAGGGTGTGGCTCAAGATCACCACCGGACTCCCGGAAGCTGTCCCATCCCCTGGGACGAAACTCCTTCCCAACTGGGCTCCCACGCCGAGGAAATTGAAGAACCCGACAGAAGACTGGGCGCCTCTAAGCCTCAGAGGTTCGCCGTTGGCCCGGACGGAGTAGTTCCGGGTGGCGTAGGCCTCCACCTGGGAGAATGACGAGGCATGATCCCGAATCAGGCGGAGCAGCTCCGGGGTCGGAGATGTTGTGACATCCCCGATTCCGGACTCGAGCTCCAGGTAGACCAGGTTTCTGGTGTGGGATCCGTGGAGGGGCCGTAGGAGGACGGCGTCCACCAGGGTGAACATGGTAGTGGTCATCCCAACGCCCACAGCCAGGGTGAGGATGGCCGTCATGGCGAAGACCGGACGTCGCCGGAGGCCCCGGAATCCGAAGCGGATATCTCGGAGAAAGGCCTCCAGCGCAAGGAGGAAAGCCGGCGATCCACGAGCGGGCATTCCCCTCGAGTCACCCCGGGAGCCCAGCGTCTCGCCCAGCCGGTGAAGGCCGAGTTTCGGGGGTACGGTGAAGACCTGTCTCCAGAGCCACAAGCGGGCCCGACCCCGGCCCTGGGTCCTCGCCAATCGCCGGTAGGTCTCCTCCAGGTCCCCCAGGATCTCCTCCCGATCTTCGGACTTCAGGAACAGAGACAGGAGTTTCAAGGGCCCGTTCATGACTCCCCCTCCAGGACCGGACCGAGGCCCTGAGCCATACTCTCCCAGATCTCCTGGGATCGCCGCAGTAGTCGGAGGGCCTCAGGCTGCACCCGGAAGAATCGTTTGGCTCGCCCTCCGCGTTCTGGTGTCGGGTCCCCGAAGGAAGAGGATAGGAGACCCCGCTTCTCCATCCGCCGGAGAGCTACGTAGAGGCTTCCACTGGAGGGAGTCTGCCCGGTCCTGGTCTCGATCTCCTCCAGGATAGGGGCACCGTAGCTTTCCCCTCCCAGCTGGAGAATGGCCAGGAGCACCATCTTCTCGAAATCCCCCAACACGTCTGTGGACATGACTCAACTCCGGTTTTCCCTTCACCGTAGGTTTATTGATCAGATACCTACGGGACAGGAAGGGTTGCCCGGAGTTGGAGGGGCCTGCGAACGGCGGCTTGCTTTACCAGTTGGCAAGTTCAGCCACCGGCCCGAACCGCCGTGGCCCGTTGGGCGATCCTCGTTGACCCCCGAAATGACGACTAAGGCATCGCGGCCTTCACCCGTTCCGGCGTGAAGGGCATCGTGAAGACCCGGGCCCCACAGGCGTCGAAGATGGCGTTGGCGATGACCGCCCCGATGCAGACGATGGCCGGTTCTCCTCCACCTTTGGGCGGCAGGTCGTCGTTGGGAACCAGGGTCGTGTGGATCTCCGGCAGGTGCTGGAAGCGGGGGATCTCGTACGTGTTGAAGTTCCGGTCGTGTATGTCGCCGCCTTGGAACCGGATCTGCTCCATAAGGCTGTAGCCGAGCCCCATGGTGATGCACCCCTCCATCTGCATGGTGGCTCCCTCGGGGTTCACCACCACGCCCATCTCCTGGGCCGCCCACATCTTTTCCACCGTGATTTCCCCGGTGGCCTGGTCCACCGCCACCTGGGCGACGTGGGCCACGTAGGTCTCGGCGTCCAGCCCGCAGGCGATCCCGAGCCCCCGTCCGCTGGGGGCCGGGGCCGGAGTCCAGTCCGCCAGCTCGGCCACCGCCTCGAGAACGCTCCTTACGCGTGAATCCGTGGCCTGCCTCAGACGGAACTCCAGGGGGTCCACGCCGGCGTCGGCAGCCATGATGTCGATCTGCGACTCCCGGGCGAAGATGTTCGTGTTGGCACCAGGCCCCCGCCAAGGCCCGGTAGCGAAGAAGTGGGCGCTGTTGCTGGAATGAGAGACCACGGCCGCGTTGGGGATGTCGTAGAGGACCTCCGAGCCCCGGGTGCCCGCCATGTAGACGTGGTAATCCCAGAGCTGAATGCGGTCGGAGTCGTCCATACCGGAGCGGATCTCCACCACTGCCGCAGAATGGAAGGTGTCGTAGAAGAACTCCTCCTCCCGGGTCCACATCACCTGCACGGGAGACCCCGTAATCCATGCCAGCCGGGCAGCCTCCAGGGCCTGGCCCCCGGAGGCCTTCCCGCCGAACCCTCCCCCCACGTAGGGGGTGATGACCCGCACCTGCTCCTGCTCGACCCCCAGGAGCCGAGCGATGCGGCCCTGGTCCCCGAAGGGGCTCTGGGTGGAGCTCCATACCGTGATTCGGTCCCCCTCCCTGTGGGCGAGAGAGGTATGGGGCTCGATGGGAGCGTGGGCCACATAATTGTCGTAGTAAGTGTGCTCGAAGAGCTTGGCGCTGGCCCGCTCTCCCGCCGCCAGGTCACCGGCCTCTTCCCCGGTGCGACCGTCGGGGGCCGCCGCCGTCAGGTGATCCCAGATGTTGGTGTGGTCCACGCTGCTCTCAGGAACGTCCCACTCCGCCTCGATAAGCCCCAGGGCTCGGTCGGCGGTCTCCCGGTCCTCGTGGAGGACCGCCACCAGGTCGTCCTCATGCACCAACACCACACCCTCTACCGCCTCCGCCACCGACGTATCCACCTCGACGAGGGTAGCGCCGTGGGCCGGGGGCCGGAGGATCCTGGCTCGGAGCATTCCCGGAAGACGCAGGTCGCCGGCATACTTCGCTCGGCCCGTGACCTTCTCCCTGCGGTCCAGCCGCTTGGGCGACGTCCCCATGAGGGTGAATTCCTCCACCGACCGGAGGGCCACCTCCGGATCCAGCACGGTCTCGAGGCGCTGGCCCCTGGCCAGTTCGGCGTAGGTCACCCGTCCCTGGGCCCCCTCTACGCTCACGACCCCGTCATCCACCCTGAGCCGGTCCACCGGTTCACCCAGTCGCTGAGCGGCCAGGTCCAGAAGGATCTCCCGGGCCTTGGCGCAGCCGGCCCTCAGGTAGGGGCCGAACTGCCGGGTGGTAAGGGAGCCCCAGGTTCCGGCGTCCCAGGGGCAGAGTTCAGTGTCTCCCAGGACCATGTCCACCCGGTCCAGGGGCACCCTCAGCTCCTCCGCCGCCATCTGAGCCTGGGAGGTCTCCACCCCCTGTCCCATCTCGATTTTGCCGGAGAAGATCTTGACCCGGCCGTCCTCTCCCACGAGAACGTACGCGTTGGGATCGCTGGGGTAGCCTCGCTGCTGGGCCAGGGCCTCGGAAACGGGGACGACGTCTTTCAGAAAGATGGCAACGGCGATACCGCCGCCGGTGAATTTCAGGAAATCCCGGCGATCCACCGCCATGGGTCCTAGATCGTTCCTCTTCATGGGGTCCTCCTCACACTCTCTCGGCGGCCGCTTCGATGGCTTCCACGATCCTCATGTGGGCCCCGCAGCGACACAGATTGCCGTTCATCCCGTTCATGATCTCCGCCCGGCTCATGCGGGGATTCTTCAGGAGCAGGCTGTACGCCTCCATGATCATCCCCGGCGTGCAGAACCCGCACTGGAAAGCGCCTCTTTCGGCGAACTCCTCCTGCAGGGGATGCAGCGCCTCTCCGTCGGCCAGGCCCTCGATGGTGAGGACCTCGGCTCCCTGGACCTGGGAGATGGGGTAGAGGCACGAACGGACGGGGTCACCGTTCACCAGGACGGTGCAGGCCCCGCACTCGGCGATACCGCAGCCGTACTTGGCGCCGGTGAGTTCCAGATCGTCCCGGAGGACCCAGAGGAGCATACGGCTCCCTTCGGTTTCCAGGGTGATGTCCCGGCCGTTCAGCCGGAAGCGGACGGTCTCGCGCATGGTCAACTCCTGCATCTGGGACTATAGGGAAGATACTTATCAGCCTAGCGGTGCGAGGGTGAGTTGGCCAGGCTCCCAATTTCCCTGAGGCGGTCCACTTCCGCCCAAACCCGGAGGAGGTTTTCCCCGAGGATCTTTCGGATCTCCACCTCGCTGTAACCCCGCTCGAACAGCCCACGGATCAGGTTCGGATAGGTGCTCACGTCTTTGAGGCCGATGGGCAGGGTCTCGCCGACTCCGTCGAAGTCCGACCCGATCCCGACATGGTCGATGCCGGCGAGATCCACGACATATTCGATCTGATCCAGCACATCGTCGACGGACGCGAACGGGAACGGTCCGTGCTCCGCCGCCCAGGCTTCGTTGAACTCCGCTTCCAGCGCTTCGGAGGGCTCCAGGCCTCGTTCGGCCAGGGACGCCCGGTATGCATCCCGGCGCCCGTACCTGTACGAGTTTGCCTCCTGGGTGAGGAAGCTGGATCCAAAGTTGATCATGGCCACGCCACCACCATCGGCCAGGGCAAGGATCATCTCGTCCGAGAGATTCCGCGGCCACCCCGGCGTGAAGTGCCGGGCGCCGGAGTGGGAGGCGATGACGGGTGCGTTCGACACCTCCATGACGTCCCAGAAGGCGGCGTCGGAGATGTGACTCACGTCGACCATCATCCCCAGGCGGTTCATCTCCCTCACGACCTCCTCACCGAAGGGGCTGAGTCCGCCCCATAGAGGGTCATCCCGGGAGGAGTCTGCGATGTGGTTGGAGGCGTTGTGGGTCAGGGTGATGTACCGGATGCCCTTGTCGTAGAAGTAGCGGACGTTCGCGAGGTCCCCATCCAGTGGGGACCCGTTCTCCATTCCCATGGGGAGGGAGATGAACCAGGGGTGGTTCTGCCGAACGGCATTGGCGGAGAGGGCGACACTGAATCGGTCCGGTGCCCGGGCCGCGATGTCCCAGACCAGGTCGATCAGCTCGTCGGCCCTCTCTTTGGCCAGGCCTTCCGCTTCCAGGTCGGACGGCGTGTAGATGGCCATGAAGGGAGCATCCAGACCCCCGGCGACGGCCCGAGGGTAGTCGAAGTTTCCGTAGGCAGTGGCCTTCGAAACGTCCTCCCATTGAGTCTGCAGGCGGTGGGGAACATCCAGATGGCCATCCACGATGATGGCGGACCGTGCAAGGTTTGCGGCCCGCAGCTCGGGATCGTGGCGGGGGCCTACGGGGAGCACCCGCCAGGTTTCCTGAAGAGCGCCGTCCCCTACGGTTCCTCCGAACAGGATTCCGGAAACCCCGCCGATCAGGGCACCAAGTGGGAAAGCCAGGGGCGATCCATCGTCCGACAGTTTATTTGCTGCGATGTTGAAGGTCAGACCTCCGAACACCGCACCGATCAGGCCCCCCGTTACTGCCGCCTTTCGTCCCTGGCCCAGCGCTTCCATGGAAACCTCGAGGCGATCGATGTTCGAGAACCTCACTGTAATCGGGGCCAATCCCCCGTCTGGGGCCATTTCCAGGCTATCGGTCCACAACACCCGGAGGCGGGCTATCGTCTCCTGCCCGCGGGTGCTCACCCGTATCCTGGAACCGACCGGCAACTCCGTCGAGAGGTCCTGTCCCCAGCCCGGGCTGGGGAATGCCAGGACCATCAATGCGAGAAGCAGCCTCTTCG
>JASFVN010000275.1:0-6125 GCA_050049805.1 Gemmatimonadota bacterium | reverse complement strand
TGAACGCTTCCGAGGACCCACTGGCTGGCATCCCGATTGGAATGACGCAGAATGTGGTGGATTTCTTCAAGACTCGAGGTATCCGTGTCATGCTCTCCATCGGCGGCTTCACCTACACCGACGACTGGAACACGGCCCTGGCCCAGAACCCCTCGCAACTCGGCGAGAACGCTGCATACGTGGCCTCGGAGCTGGGTGTCGGGATCGAGATCGACTACGAGCAGAACACCGACCCAAACCTGGACGGCCTAGCTGCCTTCGTGGCCGCCTACCGGTCCGTGCATCCCTACGATGAAACAGGGGCAGAACACGCCGCCCGTCTCACCATCGACCTAGCCGCCGGAGGGCGCTACCTGCAGGCTCTGAACCGCTACGCCACCGAGAACTGGCTGAACAACGATACCCCGGTGCTGGACTACGCCAATGCCATGGTGGCCCGAGCCTCCGGGACTCCGGACGACTGGCAGGAGCACGTGGACGGCAAACCCCAATACGCTCCGCCCATCCCTCCCAAGGCACCCAACCGGTTCACGGGAGGGCTCTACCTCAAGGGCAACCTGGCCAACTGCAACGACTTCCCGGCGTCGGAGCAGGCGGAGTACGCCGAATATGTCCAGACCGTGCTCCCCAATGGCGCCGGAGTAACACCTGGGATGCTGGGCTTCATGTTCTGGGCCGCGGAAGCACCGTCGGCCAGGAAGAACTACACCCCCACCACCCCGCCCAACTCGTGCGAATTCGGTATGGGTGTGGCGGCCGAAGTGTTCGAGATCTCGATCCCCATGGATCCGCTTCGGCAGAACTGAGGGGCACGCCACGCCGGGAAGGCCCAGCGACTTCCCGCAGGGGGGGAGACCAGCGCGTCTCCCCCCCTGTCGCCCTGGATCCGTCTCAGTCCACCTGAGGATTCCTCCACTTCAACCCGGGGAACCGGGCGAAGCCGGCGTCGGTGGAGTGGATCTCGGCCTGGTGTTCTATGGCCATGGCCGCCAGGTGGGCGTCCGTGGTGAGGCAGTCGAATGTCCCATTCGGCACTTTCCCCATGCGTCTCCACCGCCGCCGAAGACAGGGGATCATGAATCCTTGATCCTTCCTTATCCGCAGTGGCATTATGGGGCTGCTGGCACAACGCTCTCTTGCAGGCAGTCTGGTTTCTCCGGGTCATCCCGTATGGCCGGGGGAGCGCACCGGGAACTGGTATTTCCGAGCTGGGGTCTCTCCGGGTTGCTGAAAGGGTTTCCGGACAATGTGTGAGTCCGAAAAGGCGGCCCGAACACGGGTCAGGGCCCCAAAAATGTTGGCTGACGGGAGACGTTCCGCCGCCGCCTTCTTTTTCCTGCTGGCTTCTCTCTTCCTACCCAAGTTTCTCCTCGGCCAGGACCGTATGTCGTGGGAACCGATTACCACCCTCGGGTACGCCGGCTTCGGGTGTGGAGCCGGTTACCTTCTTGCCGATGAGGTTGAGTCGGAAAGGGAGATGACCGGGAGATCGATGGACCTCGGGGTTTTCGCCGTCATCGGAGGTTGTCTCATCGGTGGGGCCATCGGCCTGAAGCTCGGCGGGGACGTGGACGAGATGCTTGCCCGCGGCGAGGAAGTGCCCACGGCAACGAGGCGGGGGGTCCAGCTCGGGACCGTGTTGGCCGGGACGACGGTAGGGACCCTCCTCGCCTTTCTTCCCGCCAGCGCTCGTGATGACGGAAAGACGGAGGTGGTGGTGGCCGGTGCCATTGTCGGTGCGGCTGGAGGCGTCATCGCACAGATCGCCCTGAACAAACACCTCCACCCAAGACGGATCCCCCCCGCGCTGACCCTGGGCGCCGGGCCGGCGGGAGGGATCTCCGTTGCTGCAGTATACCGCTTCTAGGGTTCTCATTCCTCGATTCCCCCTCCAGCCCGCCCGGCCATTCAAACGCCCAAGATAGGGTCATACCCTACCGTCAAGGACATCCGGTCTCTTGCGGCCCAGGAGCCATCTTGCCAAGAGATGATATCGCATATAATATCATATGGAAAGCGAAGGTCGCCCGCCTGAGGGAGAAGATCAGAGCGCTTCGGAGGAGAGGGGGGAGAGAATGAGTGCATCCGAGGAGTTGGAGCGAATCCTCTCGGCTCCGTACGCCCGATTGGTCATCCCTGACGTCGAGTCCGGTACCTTCACCGGCCGAATTCTCGAGTTTCCCGGGTGTGTGTCCCAAGGGGATTCGGCGGAGGAGGCCTACCGGAACCTGGAGGAAGCAGGGAAAGAGTGGGTGCGGGCGGCGCTGGACCTGGGGCAGGAGATTCCGGCGGCATTCGAGGACCGATCCTTCAGCGGAAGGGTCCTTGTGAGGTTTCCCTCAAGCATCCACAGGCGGGCCGTGGAACTCGCGGAGAGGGAGAATACGAGCCTGAATCAGCTCATCGTTTCGGCGGTTTCCGAGCGGTTGGGTGTTGCGGAGGTGACAGGAAAGCTCCTGGATCGGCTGGAAGAGAGGCTCTCGGACGAGAAAGTCAACCGCCCGAGAGTTGCCCTCTCCTAGGTCGTGGGGCGGCCCACCTCACACCCCCCACCTCAACACCCTGCAACCGTCAGGTGCGGTTTTACCCCGACCACCTCACGGGCAGTCTCGCCGCCAGGCTCAGCCTTTGATCTTCTCCACGATCCAGAGGAGAATCAGCGCTCCACCCGTGGCGATCATGATGGACCAGAGATTGAGCCCGGTCACCCTGCCGATCCCCAGGGCGGATCCGATGAACCCTCCGATCATGGCTCCACCGATGCCGACGAACATACTGTTGAGCCAGCCCCCACCGTCTTTGCCGGGCTTGATCCATTTGGCCAAAGCCCCGGCTAGGAGCCCGAGGATTATCCAGGAAAAAATGCCCATCTCTTCCACCTCTCCTTCCGATGGTGATTCAACCGATCCCGTTGACGTTTATCTGCGCACCCGTCCCCTGAATCACAACGGATCCGGCCCCTTCAGGTTTCATTCGTCCGCCCCGAGAGGGACTTCCGGGGGTTGGTGGGCTCGATACCGGACCCGTGGCCATGTCAGGGGTTGGAGAGCCTCTCCACGAACCTCTGGAAACCTTCCACATCGTTGGAGTGGGCGCCATGGCCGAAGCAGATGACGGAGGGCTCCAGGGCGGCCAGCTTGCGGGCCGAGTCTCGATTCTGTTCGGGGCTCACGGTCGCCCAGGAAAACGGTTCCTGAAGGCCCTTTCGGAGGGATAGGGGGTTTCGGTTGAAGAGGACGTCCCCCAGGATCAGGACCCGATCCGCCTCCCGCCAAAAGGCCAGGTGCCCCGGGGTGTGTCCCGGGGTTTCCACCACCATGAATTCGCCCACCTCGTCTCCCTCCCTCAGGCCCCTCGCCACCGGATGACCGGATCCTCCGAGGGTCTGGTGGATCCGAGCCAGGATGCCCTTGGATCTCGGGAGGATCTGGGAGAGGTTGCCGGTTTCCACGGCCTCCCGGTCCCCGGCCCCGCACCAGAGGGCGAGATCCAGGCCTTGGCAGATGGCCCGGCTACCACCGAAATGATCGAAGTGTGCGTGGGTCAGAACGTGGGCGGCGACCTGCCGCCCTTCCAGGGCTTTGAGGATTCTTTTGGCGTCGAAACGCCCGCCGGCGTCGATGAGCACGTCGCCGGCCAGGTAGACGTTGGTGTGGTCCGGGCTCATGAGAGCCAGGCGAAAAACGCCTGGTGCTACCTCGTGGATCTTCATGCGTCCTCGACCACCGCGTCCGCTTCGATCTCGATGAGCATGTCCGGGTGAATGAGACGGGCCACCTCCACCAGGGAGGTCGTGGGCGGATGGTCGCCGAAGACCTCGCGGTGGGCTTTCCCGTAGTTTTCCCACCGTTCGATGTCGGTGGTGAACATGCGGGTCCGGACCACCTGGTCCATCCCTACCCCCAGCTTCGCCAGGGATTCCTTGATGATGGTCAGGCAGCGGCGGGCTTGGGCCAGGCCGTCCCCGGGTGCGTGAACCTCCCCGTCCGGGTCCACGGGGGCCGTCCCGGTGACGAAGACCAGCTTCCCGGCCTTGAGGACCCGGCAGTACCCCACCACCTCCTCCCACGGGGCTCCGCTGAACACGCGTTGGAAGGTCATGGTCTGGCTTCCCCCTCTCCTCGGTTGTCGCCGATGGGTGCCCGGCGAGATTCGCCTTCTCCGCTTCCCTCGTCCCCGGAGTCGGGGCGCATCCGGTCCTCTTCCTCCCGGAGCCGCCTTGCTTGCTCCTCCACCTCCAATTCCATACCGGCAGTCGTCCGGATCTCCAGGATGATGCTGTCCACATCTTCCCAGATGTCCATCATCACCTGGCTGTCGGTGCCCCAGCGGTCCACGAAAGCCAGGAGCTCCTCCTCCGTGGTTCCCAGGCTATCCAGGATCTCTCTCTGCTGATCCAGGGTGATCCGAGCGTTACGGGATTGGAGCCCCACCTTCCGCAGCTCCACGTAGGTCTCGATGAACTTGTCCCTGGAGATGGTGTCCTCATCGCCCTCCAGAGACGGGCCGCCGCCACAGGCAAGGGTGGAGAGGCCAATGACCCCTATGGAGAAGAACGTGACAAAGCGGGTGGCTAAGCTGTCCATGAGAACGTCCGGGTGAAGAGCGACTCGACCTCCCCGAGGGCGCCCGGTGGCCGAGGGAGGCCCCGGGGTCGTGATCCGGTGCGTCGACAGTGGGAAGCTCGTGGGGCCGGGGTTGCCTGGGCAAGGCCCTTGATTGAACTTTTTCAACATCCTTAACGGCGATTGCCCCGAAAAGAGAAGTAGACCCATGCGCCAGGCCGTGAAGCTCGGTTTCCCCATTCTGCTACTCATTTATCTGGTGGGTTGTGCCATCAACCCGGCCACGGGTAGGCGGCAGCTCTCCCTCATGAGCGAGGGCCAGGAGATCCAGATGGGCCAGGAGGCCGATCCCCAGATCGTGGCGTCCATGGGTCTCTATCCCGACGAGGAGCTTCAGAGCTACGTCCAGGAACTGGGCTCTGAGCTGGCCGCCAGTTCGGAGCGCCCTGATCTGCCTTGGACCTTTCGGCTCCTGGACGATCCCCTCATCAACGCCTTTGCCCTGCCGGGTGGGTTCATCTACGTCACCCGGGGAATTCTGGCCCATTTCGAGTCCGAGGCGGAATTGGCGGGCGTCCTGGGCCATGAGATCGGGCACGTCACGGCCCGCCACTCGGTCAACCAGATCAGCAAGCAGCAGATCGCCCAGATCGGGGTGGGCGTGGGCATGATCCTGAAACCCGAGCTTCAGCAATACAGCTGGATCGCCGACGCCTCCATGCAGCTTCTCTTCCTCAAATTCAGCCGGGACGACGAGTATCAGGCCGACGAGCTGGGGGTCCGCTACATGAGCCGGGTGGGCTACGATCCGGTCCAGCTCAGCGGCGTCATGGCCATGCTGGATCAGGTCACGTCGGCGGCGGGAGAAGGCCCGCCGGAGTGGCTTTCCACCCATCCCAACCCCGGGAACCGGGAGGAGACCATTTTGGAGTTGGCGGGAGATGCGGCGGTGGCTGCGGATCCGGCCATGGTCCGGCGGGAGGAATTCATCCCCCGCCTGGACGGGATGATCTACGGGGTCAATCCTCGGGAAGGATTCTTCGAGGGATCCCACTTCTACCATCCGGACATGGCCTTCCAGCTCCAGTTCCCCGACGGCTGGCAGACGGCCAATTCCAAGCAGGCGGTGCAGGCCGGATCCACCGAGGGTGATGCCATCATGGGCCTCACCCTGGCCGAGGGCACGTCTCCGGCGGAGGCCCTGAATGCGTTCCTGGCCCAGGAGGGCATGGAATCGGCCCAGCGCTCCGACGCCCCCATCAACGGCATTCCAGCCGCAGGAGCCGACTTCCGTGTGACGACCTCCGACGGGGTCATCCGGGGTAGGGCCGTCTTCCTGAGCCACCAGGGGGTTCTCCTGAGGTTCCTCGGTTTCACCACGGAGCAGGCGTGGTCGAACCGGCAGGGGGTGATCAGGATGTCCCTGGAAAGCTTCCGGACCCTCACCGACCGGAGCAAGCTCGACGTGGAACCGGCTCGCCTCAAGATCGTCACCGTCTCCAACGCAACCGACCTGGCCTCGCTCCTCAGCCGGGAGGGGGCCACGGCCTGGACCGATGA
>JASFVN010000274.1:0-6129 GCA_050049805.1 Gemmatimonadota bacterium | reverse complement strand
AGCTGGTGTCGGCGTTCGAGGCGACAGCAGAGGCGAAGGGCGAACTGGGTGACGACCAGAGGGCAGGGGCCCTGTTTGCCAAGGCAGCCATTGCCTTGGCGGAGGGCGCGGCTCAGGAAGCCGTGAGCCTCTATCGGGAAGGCCGGGGGCTGGTTCCCAAGTGCTACCTCTGTGGCCTGCCGGAACTTGGCGAGGCCATGGAGGCTCTGGCGATGCCGGACTCGGCCGTGGCCGGATTCCAGGGTTACCTGGAGGGAAGGGCCCTCTTCCGCTCCCAGCAGGACGCCGTGAAGCTTCACCGGGCCCTCCTTGGCCTTGGGCGGTCTCACGAGGCCCTTGGGCAGTCGGAGGCCGCCGCAGACTACTATCGATGGCTCCTTACCCTCTGGTCCGACGCAGATCCTGACCTGGCCTCCCGGGTGAGTGAGCTGGAGGAGAGGATCGCGGCGCTAGCCCAAGCGCCGTCCTGATTCCCCGGTGTGGTGTGGCAGCGCTCTGTCTGTCACACCACACCAGCAGCCATCCGGCGGTTTTTCGCCTAGATTGCCCTGATCGTCGTCCGAACCACGGCCCGACAGGGAGAATCCAATGCGTCTGCTTTGCCCCCGTTCCCTTCTCGTCTTTTCCACCCTTTTTGTTTGCTTCCTGGCCGTGCCCGGATCGGATTTGGAGGCACAGCGCTCCGATCCACTGAAGACTCCTCTTCCGGAGGAGATTCTGGACCTCTTCGCCAACGAGCTCAGCGGCCAGCTGGCCTTCGACAACATGGTGAGGTTGGCCGGGGCACCATGGCTTCGGGCCAGAGATGAGCTGACAGGGGAAGCCAATTTCTACGAGTCGGAGGAGATCTACGAGATCGCCCGCTCATACGGAATCGAAACCGTTCGCTTCGATCGTTACGAGGCTCCCGGCACCTTCACCTACCCCATGGCCGGCGAGCTCTGGGTGAACGGCCGGAGAATGGCCATCGTCCCGGCGGATGCCGCCTTGGTGGCCAGCGGGAGTCAGTCGGGTGAGGTGGAGGGCCAGCTCATCTACGTGCCTGCGTTCCCGGAGGACGAGCTGCCCGATCTGCAGGCGGCCATTGCCTCCGAGCCTGAAAGGTATCGTGGAGCTGTGGCCCTATTGTGGTCGCATCCCAGAGGTGCACTCTTCGAGGCCCTCGACCAGGCCGGGGTGAGAGCCGTCATAAGCTTCAGCTCCCGGGAGCGGTACTTCGATCCCGATCAGGTTGTCTACGCCCGGGGAAGCTACGGTCAGGGAGAGAACCTGCGTATGGGTTTGACCGTGTCCTGGCGCCAGTGGTCGGAGATGCTGGAGGACGTGGATCGGGGCGTGGAGCTGACCGTGAAGGCAAGGGTCGAAATGGAGACCTTCCCCAACCGATTCGAGACCGTCTACGCCTGGATTCCAGGTACCGAACCAGAGTTGCCCGGTGTCGTCTTCACCGCCCACCTCTTCGAGGGGTATACCAAGCGGGGGGCCAACGACAACATGGGAGGCCCCGCCATTCAGCTGGAGATCGTTCGGGCCCTCCACCACCTCATCGAAACAGGACAGCTACCTCAGCCCCGCCGGACCCTCCACTTCATCTGGCCCAACGAGATCAGCGGCACCTACGAGTTTCTCCGCCGCGACCCGGACCTGGTGGAGAAGCTCTCCATCAACATCAACATGGACATGGTCAGTGAGGGCTTGAGGAATGCCAACAGCTGGTTCACCATGAGCGAGACTCCGGCGCAGCTCGCTTCCTACTATGACGGGTTGGCCGCCGCCGTACTGCACTACGTCTGGCGGACCAACGACATCGTCTACCTGCCGGGGGCTCCCCGAGGGCGGCCCGGCGGCCAATATTTCCCCATCCCGATGTGGGAGAAGAACGGCTCCCGGGACGCCTTCCGCTACTTCATCCATGAGGCTACGGGCGGAAGCGACCATATCGTCTTCAACAATTCGTCGGTGGCCGTGCCGGGCATCGAGTTCTTCACCTGGCCCGATCAGTGGTACCATGCCGACACCGACACTCCGGACAAGGGAGACCCCACGGAGATGAAGCGTGTGGCCTTCGTCGGGGCCACCACCGCCTGGGCTTCGGCAAACCTTACCGATGAGATGCTTCCCGACCTGATCACGGTCGTTTCGGACTTCGGGTACAACCGAGTGGCGGAGCGAGGGATTCCCCAGGCCCTGGAGGTGTTGGAGGAGGCAGGGTCCGGCGATGGAGAAGCGGCGGCTTTGGCGGTGAGCATCATCGAGGCTGCGGTGGCGAGGGAAATGGACGCCGTCCGGTCCATCCACGAAATCCACACGGGCAGCTCCCGGGCTGCACGTCAGGTAGATGCCGAGATCGACTCGTGGCAGCGATACGGCGATGCCCTTCGCACCTTCATCTTGCAGAGGGCCGCTCCTGGAACACCCCAGGGGTTGGATCTTCCGGAACCGACCGGCGACGAGCTCGCATTCGACGGGATCGTTCCGCACCTTTCTGACGCTATCCGCGGCCGGGAGTTCAACCTGGGGGGGTACCAGCCGGCCCAGGACTACTTCCGGGACCATCCTGGCATCCTGGAGGAGCTTGGTCTCAGCAACGCCGAGACCTCACAGATCATAAGCTATGTCAACGGAAAAAGGTCGGTCCTGACAATCCGGAATCGGGTCATGGCCCGCACTGGATCCTCCCTGGAAGTGACGCAGGTGGCTCGATATCTGGAGATGCTGGAAGAGGTCGGATGGGTGCGTTTGCAGAGAAGCAGATAGGGTATTCGGGGCAGGGCAGCACCCTCGGTCTGGCCCTTTCAGGAGGCGCCGTCCTGGGATGCAGCCAGATCGGGGTACTGCAGGCCCTGGGTGAGGCCGGAATCCGGGTGACCCACCTGGCAGGCACCAGCATCGGTGCCCTGGTGGCCGCCTTCTATTCTTTCGGACTCACGCCTCGAGAAATCGAGAACATCGCCCGGAGCATCACCTGGTCCGATCTGACTCGCCCCACCGCTTCCAGGCTCGGCCTCCTTTCGCAGGAGGGATTGAGGAGGACCCTGCGAGCCAGAATCGGGGATGTCCTTCTCGAGGATGCTCCCATCCCCCTGGCCATGGTGGCTACCGATATCAGCACTGGCGAGAAGGTGGTGATGGAAGAGGGGAACCTGGCTGTGGCAGCCAGCGCGAGTGCTTGTTTCCCCGGAATTTTCGTTCCGGTGGAGAGAGAGGGGCGCCTACTCGTGGATGGGGGCCTGGTGGAACAGCTTCCGGTCTCTCCCCTCCAGGCCTGGGAGGTGGATAGGATCATCGGCGTGGATGTATTCCTGGGGATGACCTTCCACCGACCCGCCAAGTTTCTTCATCTGATGAAGAACGCCGTGGACATCGTTCTGGTCGAGGGGTCCAGGAGGGTCATGGCCGATGTGGACCTCCTGATTACGCCGGACCTCCAGGAGTTCAGCTCAACGGAACTGAAAGACGTGCCCGGTCTGGTGAAGGCCGGGTACCAGGCGGCCCAACGTGCTCTGGCTCATTCACCCTTTTTCGACCGATAGGGGATCTGCGCTGACAGGAACTTCAGCATTCCCCTGCTGGCGCCCTCATTTGCGAGAAACCGTTGCAGCAAGCGGTCCATGGCTCTGAGCATCTCTTCCAGGTCCTCCAGGCGGTCCCGGACAAGGTCGTCCTCCTCCCCCGCGGTTGCCAGCACTTTCTGAAGCGCCGCCAGGGCTGGATCGAACTCCCTCTTCTTCCGCTGGGAAGCGATGCGGAAGAGCATGGACCAGGGGTCGTCCTCGGCGATGTAGAAGTCCCTTCGTTCGCCGGTGAGGTTGACCTTTCGTACGACCCCCCAATGGCGAAGGTCCTTCAGGCACATGCTGGCATTCCCGCGGCTCATGCCCAGGTCGTTGGTAATCTCCTCCAGCCCCAGGGGTTCTTTCGTTGCCAGGAGGAGGGCGTGGATTCTGGCCATGGAGCGGTTGATGCCCCACATGACCCCCATGGAGCCCCACGACTCGACAAATTCAGTCCGGGTCTTCGAATCCATGATGCCTCCCGCGGATTCTGAGTATTCTGGTTGTTCAGTATTTTCTGAATAGATCTGGCGAAGGGGAATGAGTCAAGGTTGAAGCCGGACGCCGCTCTCGGCCGCGGGTCCGCAAGTTTTACACGACCCGCCTTTGCCTGGGCCGGTTGGGGTGCCAAATTCTCCGGCCCTCTCGATCCAGATCTGAAACCAGGGCCGACATGCCGGAATACCCCTTCGAGGCGTTCGGAACGAAGCACCTCCTTTATATGGCCGGCGTGGTCGTGGCCTGGATCGTCGTCCTCCATGTCGGCCTTCGCCATCTGGCTCCCCGACAGCGCCGGCATGTTGCCCTTGCCCTGGCCATCTTCAGCCTATTCCAGGAGTTGGTTGACGACCTTCTGAAGGTCTATTATGGGGTGTGGGCCCTTCAGACGGATTTGCCGCTGCACCTCTGCTCCCTTGGGATGCTGGTGAGCGTCTGGGCGCTCCTCACCCGCCGGCAGTTGGTTTTCGAGGTGGCGTACTACTGGGTTCTGGCCGCTGCGACCCAGGCCATCCTGACCCCCGACAACACCCGATGGCGTCTGGGGGAATTGGACGCCTTCTGGAACTTCCTCTCCCACGGCGTCATCATCCTGAACGTTCTCTGGCTGATCTTTGTGGATAAGATGCGATGCAGGGAAGGATCGTGGTGGAGGGTCTTCCTCATCACCAATCTCATGGTGGTGCCCATCTCTCTCATCAATGCGAGCCTGGGATCCAACTATTTCTTCATCTGTTGGAAGCCGGGGGGAGTCAGCCCCTTCCTTCTGGGGGACTGGCCGTGGTACATCTTCTGGTTCGAGGTGTTCGGGCTCCTCTTTTTCCTCCTTCTGTATACTCCCATGGGATGGTTGAACCGCCGGTTATTTCCCGGAGAGTAGTCGTTTCACCGCCAACCGAAGGACTGGTCCGGCGTACAGGCCCTCTACCTTGTGGCGTATCGTGCCGTCCCGGGCGATGAGATACGATGTGGGAAGTGTGCTCACCTCGGTGATCCCGCCCAGGTCCACGTCCTTCGCCATGGCAACAGGGTAGGTGATCTCCTTTTTTCGCAGGAATTCGGCTACCACACTGGGTGGCTCCTGGTCTCTCGAAACCCCCAGGACCAGGAACCCTTGATCCTTGTAGTCGTCGTAGACCCGCTGGAATCCCGGCATTTCGATGACGCAAGGGGCGCACCAGGTGGCCCAGACGTTCACCAGGAGAACCTTACCTCGAAGATCCTCCTGGGTGAGAATGGCACCGTCCAGGGTCCGAACGGCGGCAACAGCCAGCTCCTCCCGGCCCCCCCCGATGCCGAAAGCAGCCGTAACCTGAGGACCCAGGCGGAAGAAGAGGAGCCCCAGGACCCCAACCCATAGGAGGAACTCCAGCGGCCGTCTGACCCTGCTCCACAGGGTCTTCTTCGGGTCGGTTTTCATCCGCCCATCATGGCATCACGCACGGCTTTGAATTCGGTCCCTTCGTTCCAGCCTGGGAAGGCGTCGGAATAGGCCAACTCCAGTCCCATCCGGAACCAGACTGCGATATCCTGCATGGCCCCACCCAGGTCCCAGTCTTCCGAGTATTCATCGGTGACCTGGTGGTAGTTGTGGGCGGTCCAGGCATCGGATTGGGCCTGGCTCCACTCCACTCCGTGCTCGATGTTGTCGTGTCCTGATTTTCCGTAGTGGGCCGGAACACCCTGCTTGGCCAAAGGAAAATGGTCCGACCGGTAGAAAGACCCCTTCTCCGGTTCGGGGTTGGGCTTTACGACACGGTCCAGGAGGGCGTTGGCCCGGGCAGCATAGTCGTCCAGTTCGGAATTTCCGTACCCGACGACGGTGTAGTCCCGGGTCGCACCGAAGATGTGCAGTGCGTCGATGTTGATGGCGCCGGCCGTTTTGTTGAGCGGGTACACCGGATTCTCTGCGTAGTAGGCCGATCCCAGCAATCCTTGCTCTTCGGCAGTCGTGCCCCAGAATACCACGGTTCGCTCGGGTGCGGGATTCAGGAGGGTGTAGGCCTCGGCCAATTCGATGAGGGTTGCGATCCCTGTGGCATTGTCCACGGCCCCGTTGAAGGTTTGATCTCCGTCC
>JASFVN010000045.1:0-21814 GCA_050049805.1 Gemmatimonadota bacterium | reverse complement strand
ACGGGTCTCTTCCCAGGCTCGCCGGAAGACTCCGGCCATGCCTTCCTCCAACGGCATCCGCCGGCGCCCCATGGCCCGCTCAGCCACCTCGAGGAACTTGTCCAGCCGGAATTCGGTGAGATCCGCCCCCGCTCCCCAGGAAAAAGGAGGCACGTAGCTCGGGGGCATCCGGCCTCCGAAGATACTGCTCCCGGCCCCCACCATGGTCCCGGTGTTGAGGAGGGTCCCGATTCCCGTCTTGACGTGGTCGCCGAGAAAGCACCCTACCTTCATCAGTCCCGTGTCCCGGGGTCCCCCCGCACCCCCGACGCGCACAGGACCGTAGTTGTTCTTGAGGTCCGAGTTGGTTGTGAACGCCCCCAGATTCACCCAACGTCCCAGGTAGGCATGGCCCAGGAAACCGTCATGGGCTTTGTTGGTGTAGCCAAGGATGACGGACGACTCGACCTCGCCTCGGATCTTGCATACCGGGCCCACCGAAACCTCTCCCAGGGATCCTCCCAGGACGGTGCTGTTTGAACCGATGAAGGCAGGGCCCGCCAGGCGAGTATGAGCCCGGACCACCACGCCGTCGGAGAGGCGAATGGGACCCTCCGTCGCGTCGAAGACGGAGCCGGGTTCCACCACCACTCCGGAACCCAGGGACACCAACTCGTTGCCGAGAACGTGGCAGCCCGGAAGCTCGTCTGCCGCGTAGCCCGGGAAGAACCGAGGGATGTCCGCTTCCAGCTGTGGGGGGGTTCCGGCCATGAGGTCCCAGGGATCTCCCAGGATCTTTCCGTCCAGGAGGATTTCCGTGGACCCCGGCAGTACGGTGGGCTCCAGGATGGCTCCCGGATCCGGGTTCGGGGAGCCGGCCGGAAAAATCCATCCCGCCACCTCCTCGTCGACGAGAAGAGTGGAGGTCTTCTCCAGGTCCAGATCCCCGCTATCGGACCTGGTGGTCCGGGAGGGGGACACCTCCAGGACCACCGCCCGTGATTTCTGAAACACCCGGGGCCGATCCGTAGGGATTTCTGCCATCGTCACCACTGGAGGTGAGCCGGGCTCACCGAAGCCTACCAAGGAAGCGGAGGTCAGGTGGCCACGGCATCGGACGCCCCAGTATCGCTCCCCACGCTCCCGAAGGAGGAAGGCCCCGAAGAGGAGCTCGCCGGCTGGCCGGGTCAGGGAGAAGGGTTCCCATGACCGAGCCGTTCCATCGTCGAAGAAGTAGAGGGACAAGCTCATTCCGGATTCCGAAGATGAGGTGGAAGGGCCTCGAGGAGCTTCTTCAGATCGGGGGTTCTGGATCGATGGGCCACCAGAACCACATCACCGCTACGAATCACGGCCAGGTCCTGGACGCCGAAGAGAACCGCAGTGCCCTCCTCGATCATGGCGATGTTGTCCGTTGAATCCACGGCTTCCGCCGATCCCAGGAGCACGTTTCCGTTCTGGTCGGAACGGCGGGTTCTACCCAGGGCCTCCCAGGCCCCCACATCGTCCCACCGGAAGGTGGCCCGAAGGCTGGCCACATGCCGACTTCGCTCCAGAATGGCTTCATCCACGGAGATGTTCGGTGCAGCCCGAAAGAACTCCTCCGCGTTTCCGGCTTCCAGGAGAGAGATCAGGTCACCCAGTTCCGGAGCCACGGCTCTAACCTGATCCAGGAAGAAGGCCGCTCGCCAGAGAAAGATCCCGCTGTTCCAGAGGTAGCCGGCCCCAACGTATTCTCGAGCCGTATCCGAATCGGGCTTCTCCACGAAGGATCGGACCCGGAACCCCTCCACCCCGCCGGGAAGGTCCAGGGCCTCCCCCGGCTGAATGTACCCATAGCCGGTCTCAGGGCGCGTGGGAGGAATTGCAATGGTGAACAGGGCGTCTTCGGACCTGGCCGCTCCAGCCCCCAGGCGGATCAGGTCGAGGAAGGTGTTCAGAGGTTCGATGGTATGGTCTGCATGAAGGGAGACCAGGACAGCTTCCGGATCCTGCCGCCAGATCTCGAAGGCTGCCCATACGAGGACCGGCCCGGTGCCCCGTGCTTGGGGTTCCACCAGAAAGGTGGACCGGTCTACCTCACCCAATGCCTCCGCAAAGGGCTCCAGAAGATGGGATCCGGTCAGAATCCTGATCCGCTCGTCCGGCACCAGCCGCCTTGCCCTCGCCAACGTCTCGCGGATCAAGGGCTCCTCCCCCGCAAGGGGGAGCAGTTGTTTCGGTCGTCTTCGGGTGCTTGCGGGCCAGAAACGGGTCCCGGACCCCCCTGCCAGAATGGTGACCCAGAGGGCCGGGTCAGGGGTTGTCGATGAGGTGGTGGATTCGGGCAAGGAGCTTCTTCGGGCTGAAGGGTTTGGTCAGGAAGTCGTCGGCTCCGAGGCGGAAGGCCGCCTCCCGGTCCGCGTCCTGACCCTTGGCGGTGAGAATCACCATGGACAACCCCTCACGATGCGTCATGCCCCGGGCCAACGCCAGGACCTCGAGACCGGTGTGCTCCGGCATCATGATGTCGAGAAGGGCCAGGTCGTAGTGGGTCGGACCCCTCAACTCTTCCAGAGCCTCGGCTCCGTCCATCACCTCTTTGACGTCGAATCCCGATCCCTCCAGGAAGGTGGCCAGAATGCGTCGGATGTGGGGTTCGTCGTCGGCAACCAGGATTCTCTTTTTCGGGGAAGCAGATCGATCCTGGTCCGACATCCCACGGCCTCCTCTATTCCTGGGTAATCTGCGGGGCGGAACCTACCCGGCGGGCGGTGTAAAGTCAAGAAACTGAGGGTCTTCTCAGGGTTGACACCCGCGCCGGCTTTCCGGTAGTCTGTTCGGTCTAACGAGCCTTGGAATTGGCATGAAAACCACTATGCGATCTCATTCGTCGGCGAGCACCACGCCGGTCCGTACCGGACCCAAAGGGCCGGCCCGGGCATGGGCGATCCTCCTCCCGTTCTTTCTCCTCACCACCGCCTGTGACGACGATCTCTTTCGGGTGAACTGGGTGGAGAACCCTGACACGGTCATCCTCTTCTCGCTGGCGAGGCCGGAGCTGAACCTTCGCTCGGGTTTCGATTTCCTATCCAGAACGCCCATCCGCATCGAGTCGCCGGAGGCCACGGGAAAGTGGGATATGGTCCTGGACACTCATGAAGGCGGTCTCGTACTCCTGCCGCCGGGAGCCCTCGGAATCGAAGGGACCAAGGCCCGGATCATTCCCATGGGGCCCGTCGATTTCGACGAGGTACGCCGTGCGCCGTCGGATACCACCACCTATATCGGAGACGAGCCGGTTCCCGTGGAGGTCGGCCACGTATACGTGGTGCGGACGCGTCAGCAGGCCGGTTTCTACGGCCGTCAGTGCGTCTACTACGGGAAGTTCGAGCCCCTGGAGGAGGACCCGGTGGAGGGGAGACTGACGTTCATGTTCGACGTCAGCCCCGTCTGCAACTCCCGAAAGCTCTATCCCCCGAAAGACTGAGCCCATGCTCGCCCTTCAATCTTTGCGGCATGATCCGGAATCGGCTAAAGCCGCCCTTGCAAAACGGGCGGATGAGGGCTATGGCGCCGTCGTGGACGAAATTCTCCGCATCGATGAGGAGCGGCGTGATGCAATCGCCGAGGTGGAGGAGCTGAAGAGCCGGAGGAACCAGGTTTCCAAGGAGATCGGCGAGCTGAAGCGAAAGGGGGAGACCGCCGAAGGGCTGATCCTGGAAATGAGATCGGTTGGGGAGAGGGTCGGCGAGCTGGACGAGGTGGTCTCATCGTCGGATGCTCGCCTGAAGGATCTCCTCCTGAACCTCCCCAATCTCCCCCTCTCGGAGGTGCCTCCAGGCGGTGAGGAGGAGAACGTCCTGGTGAGGGAGTGGGGGGAGCGAGCCGTTTTCCCGTTCGAGCCGAAGCCCCACTGGGAGCTGGGGGAATCCCTTGGAATCCTGGACCTACCCCGAGGGGCCAAGGTCTCCGGGTCCGGTTTCCCGGTTCTGCGGGGGATGGGCGCCCGGCTCCAGCGGGGTCTCATCGACTACATGATCGACATCCATACCCGGGAACACGGCTACGAGGAGCTGAGGGTCCCCTATCTGGTGACGGAGGAGAGCATGGTGGGTACCGGCCAGCTCCCAAAGTTTGCCGAGGAGTCCTATCTCAGCAATCGGGACGACCTCTGGCTGGTGCCGACGGCGGAAGTTCCGGTGACGAACCTTTATCGGGACGAGCTCCTGACGGCCGACGATCTCCCCAAGCGTTTCACGGCCTATTCCCCGTGTTTCAGGCGGGAGGCGGGGGCGGCAGGGAAGGACACCCGGGGCCTCCTCCGGGTCCACCAGTTCGACAAGGTCGAGCTGGTTCGGTACGAGACGCCTGAGAGGAGTCGGGAAGCCCTGGAGGAGCTCACGCAGGAGGCCGAAGTGGTCCTCCAACGGCTGGGGCTGGCCTATCGGGTGGTGATCCTCGCCGCCGGCGACCTGGGGTTCTCCAGCGCCATGACCTATGACCTGGAAGTCTGGGCTCCCGGGGTGGAGAAGTGGTTGGAAGTATCCAGCTGCTCTGTCTTCACGGACTACCAGGCCCGGCGGGCCAACCTCCGGTTCCGCCCGGCGCCCGGGCAGAAGCCCGCCTTCGTCCACACGCTGAACGGCTCGGGCCTCGCCCTCCCGAGGCTCCTGGTCGCGCTCCTGGAGACCTACCAGGACGAATCGGGTGGGGTGGCGGTTCCTGAGGCCCTCCAGGATTACACCGGGTTTTCCCGGCTCGACCCTTGAGGCGCCGAAACTGGCCCATCGCTCTGGCGATTCTCTTTGTCGCCCAACTGGCCTGGTACCTCGTCTACACGCAACGCCTTGTCCAGGCCCTCAGGGCCAACGCCGAAGGCCTGTCGGAGGTCTACGCCTACGTCCAGGAAGGCATACTGGGTCGCCAGAGCCGCTCCGCTGCCGAGATCCTCGCCGAGCTCCAGAACATCCTGGTCGAGTCGGAAGTGCCTCTGATCCTGTCTGGGCCCGGAGACACCATCCAAGCGGCGGTGAACCTCCCCTTTTCGGTGGATCTCAGCAACCCGAGGGATCAGGAGAGGGTGCAGGAGTACGCTCGCAGGCTGGATCTCAGGCACCCTCCGGCTGGTTCCCCGGACTCCCAGCTGATCCACATCGGTGATCCCCCGGAAGTGAGGAGCCTTCGCTGGATTCCCTTCTTCCAGGCGGGCGGCCTTCTCCTCACCGCCTTTCTCGGCATCCTCTCCATCAGGGTGCAGCGGAAGGCGGAAGCGGAGAGAGCGTGGACCTCCATGGCACGGGAGCTGGCCCATCAGCTCGGTACGCCCATCTCCTCCCTTTCGGGTTGGCTCGAGCTCCTTCGGTTGCCTCCGGGCGAGCGGCCGCGAGACATGGGCCAGGCCGAGATCGCCACCGAAATCGGTGCGGACCTTGGACGACTGGAGAAGATCAGCCACCGGTTCGAGCTCATCGGGATGGATCCGAAGCTGGAAGAAGTCAGTCTCCAGGGTATACTCGAGGGTCTGGAACGATACTTGAAAGTCCGGATTCCCCGTCTTGCTGCAGGGGTGACGCTGGAGATGGAGTTGCCCCGGGACCTTCCGCCGGTCCGCGGCAACGCGGTCCTCCTCACTTGGGCGTTCGAGAACGTCCTCAAGAACTCCCTGGACGCCCTGGGGGGAACCGGAGGAGTCATCAGGATCAGAGCGTCGGCGGAGGAGCGGAGGATGGTCCTGGTCTCGGTTTCCGACACCGGCCCAGGTGTACCCCCGGAAGTCCGAAAGGAGCTGTTCGAGCCCGGGGTCACCACCAAGGAGCGAGGCTGGGGCGTCGGGTTGGCCCTGACCAGACGCATCGTGGAGGGCGTGCACGGCGGCCGAATTGCCCTGGGTGGCGACGGTTCCGAGGGCGCCACCTTCCATATCCGAATCCCGATTCAGCAGCCCCCGCCAGGTGCCTAGGGTGACCGGCGACCCCTCCCTCGACGCTGCCAGCCTCTCCCACCTCCCCGAGCTGAACCCACAACAACGGGAGGCGGTTGAGCACTTCCAGGGGCCTCTCCTGGTCCTGGCGGGGGCCGGCTCCGGCAAGACCCGGGTCCTCACGGCCCGCATCTGCCACCTGATTCGCCACTATGGAGTCCCACCCTACCGGATTCTCTCCGTCACCTTCACCAACAAGGCGGCGGGGGAGATGAAAGAGCGGATCCGGAAGCAGCTCGGGCAGGAGCCCGCCGGTCTCTGGGCCGGGACATTCCACTCGACGGGGGCTCGTATCCTGCGGCGCTTTGCCCCCCGTCTCGGCTGGTCTCCCACCTTCACCATCTACGACCAGGACCAGAGTCTCCGGCAGATCAAACGGGCTCAGGAGGAGGTGGGAATCGATCCCAAACGATGGAACCCCAAGGTCCTCCGGGCCCATGTCAGCGGAGCGAAGAACCAGCTTATCTCTCCCCAGAGGTTCATCGAAGAGAACGGCGACAGTTTCGACATCATCCAGCGGCATGTGGCCCGGGTCTATCCTGTCTATCAGGAAGCCCTGAAGAACCACGATGCCTTCGATTTCGACGACCTTCTGGTGAAGCCTGTGGAGCTCCTGGAGTCCCATCCGGAGATTCTGGAAGAGTACCGGAATCGCTTCTCTTTCCTCCTGGTGGACGAGTACCAGGACACCAACCGGGCCCAGTTTCGCTTTTTGGAGCTGCTGGCCGGGGAAGCGGCGAACCTCATGGTGGTGGGAGACGACGACCAGAGCATCTACGCCTGGAGAGGAGCCGACATCCGGAACATCCTCGATTTCGAGGCTTCTTTCCCGGCGGCGAAAGTGGTCCGGCTGGAGGAGAACTACCGGTCCACGGAGAAGATCCTGGAGGCAGCGAACCAGGTCATCCGTCACAACGTTGACCGGAAGGGAAAGAACCTCAGGACCCAGCGCAGGGGCGGCGATTCCATTTCGGTGACAGAAACCCTGGACGAGACCGACGAAGCCCGATGGATCGTCGCCGAGATCCAGGCCGGCATGAGTCAGGAACCCGGGCGTGACTACCGCTCCCACGCGGTTCTCTATCGGACCAACGCCCAGGCCAGGGCCCTGGAGGACGCCTTCCTCGGGAGAGGCCTTCCATATCAGGTCGTTGGTGGCGTGGGGTTTTACGAGAGGCGAGAGATTCAGGATGTCCTGGCCTATCTGCGTCTGATCTCCAATCCCAGGGATGGCGGCGCCTTCGATCGCATCGTCGGCTATCCCAGGAGGGGTGTCGGGTCCACCACCGTGGCACGGCTCCGGGAGTGGACGACAGAGAAGGGCTTTACCCTTCTGGAGGGGGCTTCACGAGCGTCCGAGATTCCCAACCTCCCGAAGGGCGGCACAAAAGGCCTCCTGGACTTCGCCGATCTGATTCAGCGCTTCTCCGCTCGAGCTTCCCGTGTCCAGGTGGGAACCCTCCTGGAGGAACTCGTGGAAGAGCTGGAGCTCCTCCGCCTCCTACGGGAGGAGGGCCCCGAGGGGGACGACCGGGCCGAGAACGTGAAGGAGCTCATTGCAGGCGCCCTGGACTTCGACGCCGAGCTGCTGGAGGAAGAAGAGCTCTCCCGAGATCGCTTCTCGGAGTTGGACCTCTTTCTCCAGCGGGTATCCCTGGTGGCCGACGTCGACCTTCACGATCCGACAGCCGACAGCGTCACCCTCATGACTCTTCACAACGCAAAGGGCCTGGAGTTCCCGGTAGTGTTCATATCGGGCTTGGAGGACGGCCTCTTTCCGCTGTCACGGGCCTATGACGATCCGGGTGCTCTGGAGGAGGAGAGAAGGCTTTTCTACGTGGGAATCACCCGGGCCCAGGACAGACTCTATCTCACACACGCCCGGCAACGAAGGCGGGCAGGGGAGTACATGTTCGGCCGTCTCTCGCCCTTCGTCGAAGCCATCGACGAAAGCCTGGTCGAGGAACGCAGCTCCAGGCGAGCAACCAGGAGCTTCGAGACGGGTCTCGGCATCGGTTTCGGCCGGCGGCCTGGGAAGAAACGCAAGGCTGAGAAGCCTCGGGAAGACTGGAGCGACGCGTTCGTGGAGGAGGAGATGAATCAGGATCTCCCCCGCTTCGTGAAGGGGGAGCGGGTGGCTCATCCCACCTTCGGATCCGGCACCGTCCTGGAGGTTTCGGGGTTCGGACCCGACCTGAAAGTGTCGGTGAAGTTCGATTCGGTAGGCGTCAAGAAGCTCTTGGCGCGGTACGCCGACCTGGAGAAGGACTACTTCTGATCCTCCGCCTTCCGGTCTCCCGCCGTCAATCGGTGGGTTTCTCCCCGTGTGTTGGCCTTGGGCCAGTAGAGGAGCGGTCCCGAGGGAAGAGGAAAGAAGCGGTCCGCCAGCTCTTCGAGGATCCTTGGATCCTGGTTCCCGCCCTCGGCCTTTCCGGCTCGCCGAAGCTTCTTTGCTATGCGAAGGTTCAGGGCTCCCACCGGATCGAGGGCCCTCGGTCGTGACTCATGACCTGTCCTGAGATACTCCACGATAAAATCGAAAGAGTACCCCAGGTACAGTTGGACTCTTGAGTCGGGCAGGTCGTAGCGGGAGCTCCGAAGCACCATATCGAAGACCTGTTTCCAGCGATCGTTGTCCTGAGCCTGTATCATCCCCCGGAAGATCCGGCGGTTGGTGCGAAAGCTGAATATGGTCCGGCTCAAGACCGTGTCGAACAGCTCATCGGCCTGGGTGTGGTCGTAGTCCATGACCAGACGTCTGGCTTTCCCCAGGTACTCTTCCCCCACGTGAAGGTCCATCCGATGCTCCCAATAGGTGTGACCGTGGGGTTTGCCGGTCCGGGTCAGGAAGAGCTTCCGGGGGATGAAAGTGTTGTGGGCCAGGGTATCCGCCGCCAGGTGGGCCAGGTAGCCGTAGCCGGCGGCCCGAAGGGGGTCGGTGGGGGCTGCGCTGAGAATCTCCTCGCCGACCTTCCAAAAATGGCTGTGACGACCCTCCGGCACATATTTCTTCCCGAAGGAGATGTCTGCCGCCACGGAACCGTAGAGGAAGGCGATGGGGTGGGCCTCCAGAAGGAGCCGGATGGCTGGCGGGAGAAGGAAGAGAGAGTTCAGCACCACCTCTCCCAGGGCGACGTGTGTGGCCGGCCCCCAGGCTCCCAACGGCTCGGGAACCAGGAGGAGCCAGGCCAGAGGCAGCCAGACAACGGAAATGCAGAGTCCTCGCATGGAGGTCAGGTACTACTCCTCCGCGTCATCGGCCTCCGACGACGAAGGAAATTCATAGGGTAAGGGGGTATCGGGTCCAGTATCGAGATCGTGGGCGGCCAGGGCTTCCGGGGCGGTTCGAACCTTTCCAGGAGCGGACTCGCTGGCCAGGCTCCTGGTACCGGCCCGGACCCCCCGAACCGCTGCGGCGGTGTCCAGTGCCAGGTCCTCCGCCTCGTTCTGAAGCACTTCCACGAGAGCCGTGAAGTCCTGAATACGCTCTTCCATGCGAGCGGAGGCCTCTTTCAGCCTGTCGTTCAGGCTTGATACCGACGCGTTGATCTTCTGGACGTCGGTTCGTATTGCCATGGTGATGAAGTCGACGTTCTCTGCCACGCTCCGGGCCCGGTCCATCACCGGGGCCGCTCCCTTCTCCATCCGCTTGGCCACGTCGTTCACGGAGCGGGCCAGCTTCCGGAGTTGAAGGAGGACGGCAAGGAGAGCCACCAGGACTCCCAGGACCGCCACGCCCAGCACGATGGAAGAGATTGCCTCTGCCGTAGCCAGGAACCCGGTGGAGGCCGCTGCAGCCTCCAGGTCGGCGGGACTGCTCTGCAGGGCCGGGACAATGAACGGAGCTAGAGTCGTCATAGTCTTGTTTAACCGGATGTCGCCTCAGGGATCCAGGTCCACCTCAAGATAAGCCCCCGAGGCCCGGATCACAGCCCGGCAGCGGACCCCCGGCGTTGAATGGCCTCTTCCATTCTCGGAGAGATCTCGCCGGCTCGCCGCAAGATTGCCTTGGTGAAAAAGGGACCGGAGAGCTCCGATAGGATGACTCCCACGACCACCACTGCAAAGAGAAGGTCGGCTGCGTCCCGCTGGCCCATCATCTGGTTCCTGTAGGTCAGAACGAAGGAGATGGCCATGGCAAGGGAGATTCCCCCCTGGGGGATCAGGCCAAGCCCGAATCGCCGAGGTGTCTCCCTTGGCACCGGAAGGGCCCGGATCAGGATGAAATTGGCCAGGACCTTCCCTCCACCTCTCACCAGCGCGTAGCCGACAGCCAGGGCCAGGACCCAGAGGGTGGAGAACCCCAGGAGGGCTCCTGCCAACATGAGGAACACCACGTAAATCGGCTTCTCCCAGTCCTGGAGTACGCGGAAGACCCGCTGCGGATCCGGCGAGATATTGGCCACGAGGGCGCCCATGGTGACCGATACGAAGAGAGGGGAAAGCTGGAGCTCCAGGGCGGCACCACTGGCAAAGGCCGCGATCCCCAGAAGAAAAAGAACCATCTCTTCGACGCCGGGCCGGGGCCGAGTGAGCCAGATGAAGAGGATCCCGCAGATCACTCCCAGCCCTCCGGCTGCCGGAATCCAGGCCAACCGGGTCAGGAGGGGCGCGCCCACGCCGAGGTCTCCAGGAGGGAAAAGGCAGTAGACGACCTGCAGGGCCGTGATTCCCACCAGGGCATCCAGCGATGCCACAAAGAAGAGAAGGTCCCGGACCTTTCCCTTTACACGGTAGTTGGCGGAGATGAGGGCGATGCCGGCCGGTGTGGAAATGCAGGCGGTGGCCGCTGCCCCCACTAGGAGCAGAACCTGGGTTCGTTCCAACGGACCCGGGAGGCTCAGCGCCAACCATCCCACGCCCAGGAACAGGAAGAAGACCAAAATGGCCTGGCCTACGGCGAGAATGTGGAAGGCCAGGGGGAAATGACTGAGGTTTCGGCGGTCCAGCTGGAGTCCGAAGAGGAATCCTATCCAACCCAGTCCCAGCCCCAGCAGTGGAAAGAGCTGCTGGACGGCCTGGTGGGTCAGAAGGCCCAGGAGGTGTGGGCCCAGGACCAGGCCGAGAAACAGGAAGTGGGTCCCGGTTCGAAATACGAGACGCGGACCCGGAGGCACGCTGAGTGTCGAGAAGGAGAACCTGGCCCCGAGGAGGGCCAGGAGAATGAGGATCAAGGTCGAGAGAAACGGGTCGAGTTGCACGGGAGGTCCCTAGAGCCCGTCGGTGTCCCCACCCAATTCCGGCGCCAAACCCACCACCCGGTCCAGCGGAAGGGTGAAGGCGATGCCGGTGGCGGGGGCGGTCAGGTCCCCACAGACCTCCTGGAGCAGCTCCAGGGCCGGGTCGATCTTCTCGTCCTCGATGACGCTGAAGATGGTCCGGTTTTGAGGTCGGGACCGGGAGATCAGCGTTTGAAGTCCCGCGAAGATGGGGATGTCATGGCTCAGAACCCGGCCCATCCCTTCGCTGTTGAGGATGGTGGCACCCGTGATTCCCAGCTCGAGATAACCCGAGAGGATCTCGTCGATCTTTTCCGGATCGTTGATGACGCAGATCAGCAGGTGCATGGGGACCCCTCACACATGTCGGGAATCCAGCCGCAGAACGGTGTCGAACAAGGATTTCTGATCCGGGGCTCCTCGAACCTCCTCCAGATCCTCCGGGTGTTGGGCAAGGCGGCAGATCCGCGCCAGGAGCTTGATATGCTCTCCCGATCGACCCGGCGGCGAGAGGAGGACGAAGAAGAGATCCACGGGGTCGGATTCCGGCGGGCCGAACGGAACCGGCGGGTCCGCCGAGGCCACCAGGAGAAGGGGCTCGGGAAGCCCGTGGACAGTGGCGTGGGGGACGGCCACACCCCGCCCCAGGCAGGTCGTGTGGGAGGCCTCCCGGTCCTTCAAGGCTTGGACGACGTCGGAGCGGGACGGAACGTGTCCACCGCTCTCGAAGAGTTTCCCGAAAGCCTCCAGGGCACCCATGACATCCCGAGCCTCCAGCCGGTGGAGGACCAGGTCCTCACGAAGGTATTCGCTGAGCCGCATCTTTGGCCTTCGCTATGGTCTTGGACGAAAGAGTCCTGGCGATTGTAGACGAGGGAAAAGAAAAGTGTCAAGCTGAAGAACCCCGGCACCGGTCCCATTGATCCGTTTCACCCCTCAGGGCGGCACATATCCTGCCCTTGGTTTGCTGGGACGGTGGCGGGACGGATATGTTCCCGCCGGCCACAGCCAAGCCCACCGGCTCAACGCCGGAGACCCGTTTCGAGCACTCCGAGGGACCGGAAAACGCCCATGCCCAGCTTCGTCGTCGACGGTGGAAAGACCCTTCAGGGTACGATTCGACCTGCCGGAAACAAAAACGCAGCCCTTCCGGCTATCGCGGCCACCCTCCTCACATCCCAGGAGGTCATCCTCCAGAACGTTCCCCGAATCCTGGACGTGGAAACCCTCTTGGAGCTTCTGACGTCCCTGGGTGCTCGAGTGGAATGGAGGGGTGAGAACGTTGTGGGCATCCGGGCCGAGGATCTGGCCGGCCCCAGGCCCGACCCTGACCTGGCAGAGAAAATCAGGGCCTCCATCCTCCTGGCGGGCCCGCTCCTGGCCCGGTTTGGATCGGTGGAGCTGGGGCCTCCCGGAGGCGACGTCATCGGCCGACGCCGGCTGGACACGCATTTCCTGGCTCTCGAGGGCCTGGGGGCCGTTCGCAGGCCCGGGGCGGGATTCTCCATGGAGACCGGCGGCCTGAGGGGAGCGGACTTGTTCCTGGACGAGCCCTCCGTCACGGGAACGGAGAACGCTGTCATGGCGGCGGCCTCGGCCCGTGGCAGGACGGTGATACGAAACGCTGCAGCCGAACCCCATGTCCAGGACCTCTGCAATCTTTTGAACCAGATGGGAGCCCGAATCTCGGGTATCGGGACCCACATTCTGGAGATCGAGGGTGTCACCGAGCTACATGGAACCACCTTCCGACTCTCACCCGATCACATCGAGACCGGGTCCTTCATGGGGCTGGCAGCCGTCACGGGAAGCGAGATCACCATCGAGGATGCTCCCCTCGAGCATCTGGATTCCACCCTCCTTGGATTCGAGCGCCTGGGGGTGGAGTGCACGACCCGGGGCCGGGATCTGGTGGTTCACGGTGACGGCTCCCTGCAGATCCGCCAGGACGCCTTCGGCCACGTGCCCAAGATCGACGACGGGCCGTGGCCGGCTTTCCCGGCGGATTTGACCTCCATCGCCCTGGTGACGGCCACCCAGTGCCGGGGGACCATTCTCATCCACGAGAAGATGTTCGAGTCCCGGATGTATTTCACCGACAAGTTGGTGGGGATGGGTGCCCAGATCATCCTCTGCGATCCTCACCGGGCCGTGGTGGTGGGGCCGTCCCGGCTCCGGGGGAGCCCCCTGGAGAGCCCTGACATCCGGGCGGGGATGGCCATGCTCATCGCCGCCCTGGGGGCCGAGGGCACCAGCCAGATCAAAAACATCGGCCAGATCGAGCGGGGTTACCAGCACATCGACACCAGACTTCGGGCTTTGGGAGCGGAGATTACGCGGGTGGATTGAGGCCGTTGGTGGTTCGGTTGGGTGGGTGAGGGCCCCGGATCCGGTGCGTTCCCTCGCGGCCCGCTCCGCTACGGGCGGCGGGTCCGTTCGGCCCCTGACCGCCCGATGGCCGCTGCGGGAAGCGCCCCGGTTCCAGGGCTCGCCAACCCTCAGGAGCCGGGGCTCTTGCATGAGTGCGCTTCCCTGCGGTACCCCGTAAGTTGTCGGAGAATATCGGTTCCATGGTTTTTTTTCCTGTGCCGATGGTGCTAATCCCTGGCTCCCGACGTCTTCTCAGGTGACGCGGCTGTGGCCAGAAAAGGGATAAGAAAAACGATGATTCGAGACGCCTGCCGAGCCGGATCGGTGACGGGCAAGATCTGGTTCCGCTCAGCCCTCCTCCTGATCCTTCTCGCCTCTTTGCCTTTCTCCGTATCGGCCCAATCCAGGACGACGGCCACGGTCCTCGGGACCGTAATTCGGCCCGACGGCACCCCGGTTATGGGGGCAGCCGTGGAGATCCGCCACGAGGAGACCGGGGTCACGAAAACGGCCCTCACCAATGATCGAGGGCAGTATCTGATTCTCCTCTTGCCACCCGGGGGGCCCTATAACCTTACGGTCAACTACCTGGGCTTCGCCGAGGAGCGTCGCGAGGGGCTCATCTTGCAGGTGGGCGATGCCTTCCGTGTCGATATGGAGCTCCGGGAGGAGGCCATCGAATTGGCGGGGATCGAGGTGGAGGTGGAGAGGGCCCCTGTCTTCGATCCCAGCCAGGTGGGGCCCGTGACCCGCCTCACGGAACGGACGGTGGAAGCCATGCCCATCGTGTCCCGGGACGTCATGGAGCTGGCGGTCCTCTCTTCCCTGGTGAAAACCACCGAGAGCGGAGGGTTCTCGGTGGCGGGGCAGAACGACCGTTACAACGCTCTACTGGTCGATGGCCTCCTGAGCAAGGACATGTTCGGCCTCACCTCAGGCGGAATCCCTGGAGGCCAGGCCGGGGCGAAGCTGATTCCCATGGACGCCGTCTCCCAGTTCGAGGTCCTTGTGGCGCCCTTCGACGTGCGGCTCTCCGGGTTCACGGGTGGGGTCATGAACGCGGTGACTCGGTCCGGCACCAACGATTGGCGGGTTCGTCTGGGGGCCGTCCACAGGAACGAAAGCCTCATCGGAGATCTGTCTCTTCCCACGGGCCCTGTGGAAGCTTCCGGGGTAGACCGGTCCCTGCTGAGCTTCTCCCTGGGTGGGCCGGTCATCCGGGACGCCCTCCACTTCTTCGTGGCCGGGGAGTTCGAGCGAAGGAGCCAACCGCCCAATGGATTCAACCTCTTCCGGGATGATCCGTCTCTCATTCGGATCTCGGAGGAGACCGTGGAAGCCGTTGGGTCTCTCTTCGAAAACCGCTTCGACATCGACACCGGCGAAGCGGGCCCCTATGCTCTCGATCAGGACCTGGCGAACGTGTTCGCCCGGGCCGACTGGAACCTTCCCGGGGGGGACCGCCTGACGGTGCGCCACGTTTTCGCTCATGCCGGGAACGACCAGGCCCCCAACCGCTCTGCGTTTCTGCCCTATGAGCTGTCGTCGAACGCGGTGTTCCGCAAATCGACGAATCACATCACGTCGCTTCAGATCTTCTCGGAGTTCGGAGACCGCTTCGCCAACGAGCTGGACGTGACGCTACAGCGAACCACAGACCAAACAGAGCCCGCCAGCGACCTCCCTCAGATTGAGCTGGACGTCGTGAGTTCCATCAACGATGTCAGCTACGTGCGGCCGGTTCGTCTCGGGGGGCAGTTCTTCGCTCAGCTGAACGACCTGGAGCAGACCAGTCTGAGGTTGACCAACAGCCTGGACGTGAAGATCGGCGATGACGTCCTCACCCTGGGCGCTACCGCCTCCTGGTACGACATCACTCACGCGTACCTGCCGGGTGCCCAGGGCGAGTATTTCTTCGCGAGGTTCCAGGACCTTGAGATGGAAGCCAACGCCCCCCAGCGTTACCAGCGGACGGTGCTGGCCGAGGGGGAGGATGAGGCCATCAACTTCGACGTCCTCGAGTGGGGGGTGTTCGCACAGCACCAGCTCCATGCAGGCAAGGGCCTCACCATGCATTTCGGCCTCCGTGCCGACGTGCCCCACGTGTTCGGGAGCCCGGGCCGGAACTACGACCTCGAGGCTTTCTTCGGGTACAACACCTCCCACCTCCCGTCGGGGAACGTGCTGATTTCGCCCAGGTGGGGATGGAACTGGCAGAGTGGAGGCCGCCGAAACACCCAGGTGCGGGGAGGAATGGGCTTTTTCTCAGGTCAGCTTCCCTATGTGTGGCTGTCCAACGCCTTTCACAACAACGGCCTCAGATCCGTGACCCAGTCCTGTTCGGGGCGCTGGTATGTGGAGCCGAGGCCAATCTGGGCCGTTCCGTCTTTCGATCCCTCGAGCTTGCCGACCTCCTGTTTCGAGCCGCGGCCGGGCTTTCCGCCTTTCCAGGAAATCAGCAACGTGGTGGTCTTCGATCCAGGCTTCAAATATCCACAGGACCTCAAGTTCTCGGCGGTGGTGGACCGGGAGTTGACGGACCGTATTACCGGCTCGTTGGGTTTCCTGTTCAACAAAGCCCTCAACCAGGTGGGGTTGAAGGAATTGAACGTCGAGTCTGGCGGGCCGTACGCCGACCTGGTGGCTCTGGCGGGGGATGAGCGGAGGTACTACGAGCCGATGACCGACGACTTCCAGAACGTCCTGCTGGTGACCAACGAAGGGGAGGATTGGGCAGCGTCGTTGACGGCGGAGTTGAGAGGGTCGGTGACCGAGAACCTGGCATTCCAGCTCGGCTATACCTTGGCCCGGGCCTGGGATCGGTCCAGCCTGGTCAATTCGGATATGCTCTCGAATTTCGGTTCGAATCCCGTGGATGCCGACATCAACAAGCCCTCGTTGACCACGTCCGACTTCGACCGCCCCCACAAGCTGGTCGCATCGGTCTACGGCTCTCCGTTCCCTGGGTTGCCGGACACGGAGCTATCGATCCTCTACACCGGCCAGTCGGGCCTCCCTTTCTCCTACGTGTACCGGGGTGACGTGAACGGCGACGGCTACCCTGGCCTCGGGGGTTCCTTCGACCTCTACAACGACCTGGTCCATCTCCCTGAAGACCTCTCGGAAGCCCCACTGTCATTCGTGACTCAGGGCCTTTTCGGCATGGCCATGGAGCAGGACGATTGCCTTAAGGGCCATACGGGCCGGACCCTCGGCAGGAACGCCTGCCGGGCTCCCTGGGAGCACCGGCTGGACATACGGCTGGCCCACACCATCAGGGCCGGCAACGCCGACATTCGCCTGGAAGGGGATCTCATCAACGTCCTGAGCATGGTCAACAGCGAGTGGGGAAAGGTCCAGAAAACCCAGCCCATTCTCCCTCTCCTGGATCTTTGCCGATACAACTGCAGCGGGCGGCCCCTGGCCTCCTGGGGGGGCGCCGTGCTACCGGAGCTTGACGAGGAGGGCCGCCTGCGCCCGTCGGATCCTTGGACGGTCATCACCCCCGACTCCCAGTGGCAGATGCAGCTGGGGGCCAGAGTCACTTTTGGTGGGAGGGAACCATGATGACGAGGCAGAGACTTGCCGTTCGGGGTGGTCTGCTGGGCTTCGTGTTGGCGGGGGTCCTGTGGTGGGCCGGGTGCCAGGACGCCGTGGGGCCACGCTGGGTCCAGACCATCGATATCGGGCCGGATTCCCTCCACTTGGTTCCTGGCGAATCGGGTGTGTTCAGAGTTTTTCGGGTGCGGGACCAGGACGGAAATGAGCTTTCCGACGAGTGGATCCCGCGAGTGAAGTGGACCACGTTGAATCCGACCGCTGCCACCTTTGAAAGGGTGGAAGAAGGCGTGTCGGTCACTGCCTTGAGCGTTGGCATCGCCGCAGTGAGAGCGGAGCTGGGGAGAGGCCGGGAAGACGCATCCGTGTACATCTCGCCGGCGGGCCTCGGCCATTTCGAGATCGATCCATCCCCCGTCACAGTGAGTCTTGTGTCCGGTTGGGTCCGTGCTTACGCCCGTCTCTTCGATACCGCAGGCGTCCCCATGGACCATTCTGGGTTTCGCTTCTCCTGGGCCGTCGCTGACACCACCCTGGCCTATATCCCGAATCAGCTGAATTCGATTCTCTACGCCAGTATTCGAGGCAGGCGGGTGGGCCAGACCCGGTTGAGGCTCACCGTGAGCGGTAGGACCGAGTCCACGGACCTCTTCGTGATCTCTGAGCCGCTCCCACCAGTGGCCCCAACGGTGAACCCGGTCTCCTCCACTTCCTTGGCTTTGGCCTGGGGAGCGGTTTCTGGATCGGCGGCCGGGTACCGGGTCTATCGCTCCATGTCGGCTGGGGGGACCTATTCGCAGGTCGGGTCCACGGGATCCGGTGTGGACCAGGCATACCGTGACACCACCTTCGTAGACACGGGGCTGACTCCGAGCACGGTCTACTTCTACGAGATCGAGGCGTGCCACCCGGTGGACGGTTGCTCCGAGAGGTCACCTCCCGGTTCGGGTACGACGGCGGCCGGAGGGTAACGGCCCCGGTCCCGGTCCGTTCAGCCCCTGACCGCCCGACGGCGGCTCCGGGAAGCGCCCCGGTTCCGGGGGCCTCACGGGGTCTCGCCAAGCCGGCAGGCCACGGCGCAGTCCATTCTTACCTGTTCTTAGGGTAGTTCTTACGGGTCTCTCACCGTTTTTTCCGGTGCTGCCGGGCGCTGGGTCGTATGCTATTTCCATTAGCTCCATGGTCTACGGCGGACTCTCTTCCTACATCCGGCTGGTACCGCATGAACAAGGCAGCTTCCCTCTTGTTCCTGGTGGCGTTCCCTCTGATCGCCCTCATCTCCCCAGCAGCCTCTCAGGAAGAACGTGCCCCACCTCCTAACAGTCAGGAACCGCTCAAGGTCTTTCTCGACTGCGAGGAGTTCATCTGCGATTTCGACCACTTCAGGAGAGAGGTCAGCTTCATCAGCTACGTTCGAGACCGGGAAGATGCCGAACTGCACGTGCTGGTCACATCCCAGGGCACGGGGGCCGGAGGAGAAGAGTACTCCTTCTTCTTCATCGGACTCAGGGAGTGGGAAGGGGCCCGGGACACCCTCCGCTACGTCTCACTCCCCGACGAAACGGATGAAGAAACCCGCTCCGGGCTGGTTCAGACCTTCAAGCTGGGATTGGTCCGGTACGTAGCGCCTACCCCGGTCGGCCCCCGCCTCGGGATATCCTACCGGGGGCCGGGAGAGGAGCGGGGGCCAGAACCCGTTGAGGATCCCTGGGACCTCTGGGTATTCCGCGTCCGGGTCAGCGGGGAGTACGAGGCCGAAAGCCGTGAAAGCTCGAGGTCTTTCGACGGTTCCGTGTCCGCCAGCCGGACAACAGAGGACATCAAGCTGGATTTCAGCGCGTCGGGGGAATGGAGCGAAGACCACTTCGAGTTCAGTGACGGTGAGGAGTCGTCGTTCTCATCCAGGAACTACGACGTGGAAGGAACGGTGGTGTGGAGCCTGGGCCCGCAATGGTCGGCGGGGGCGACGGCGTCGGTTACCGGCTCCACCCGGCAGAACCAGGACCTGGCCCTCCGGGCCGGGCCGGCCTTGGAATACAACATCTTTCCCTACGCCGAGTCCACGGAACGACAAATGACCTTCATGTACAAAGTGGAGGCCGTGAACTTCGACTACGAAGAGGTCACCCTCTTCGACAAGACCTCGGAGACCCGTCTCACGCACAGCCTCGAGATCGCTACGGCTGTCCAGCAACCCTGGGGGGAGCTTGATTTCAGTCTGGAGGGTACCAATTACCTGGACAACTTCAAGCAGCACCGAATCGAGTTCTTTTCCCGTATGGAGATCAGGCTCTTCCGGGGGTTCAGCCTAGAGCTCATGGGCAGCGCCGCCCGGGTGAAGGACCAGATCTATGAACCCAAGGAAGACATTCCGGACGAGGATGTGCTCTTACGGCGTCGCGAATTGGGCACGGACTACGAGGTGTCGGTGGAACTCGGTTTCAGCTACACCTTCGGTTCGGTCTTCAACACCATCGTGAACCCGCGGATGTCCACCGGTGGAAGGGGAGGCGGGCGCTGGCACTAGGGCCCTTTCATGGATGAAATGATCTGTCCAGGTACATCCCCTTGGAGGATTCGTGGTGAGTGACTCCCACACCGAGCTCCAGCGACGGCTCGGCTTCTTCCCGGCCACGAACATCGTCGTCGCCGACATGATCGGGGCCGGGATCTTCACCACTTCCGGCCTTCTCCTGCTGGAGCTCCGGGATCCCGTCCTCATGCTCGGTCTCTGGGGCGCAGGGGGAGTTCTGGCGTTGTGTGGTGCCCTCTGTTACGGTGCTCTGGGCGCTGCCATGCCCCGGGCCGGCGGGGAGTACGCCTACCTCTCAGAGTTGTTCCACCCCCTCCTGGGGTTCCTCACCGGATGGGTCTCCTTCTTCGTTGGGTTCTCAGCACCATTGGCGGCGTCCTCCCTGGGTTTCAGCGAGTACCTGGCCAGCGGTATTCCCGCCCTCGGTCTGGCCGACAACCTGGAGTTCTTGAAGAAGGCCTTGGCCCTGGGGGTGGTTGCCGGTTTGGCGGCGGTCCACATGAGGGGGTTGAAGCTCGGCTCCACGGTCCAGAACTGGCTGACGGTGGGGAAGGTGGGGCTGATCCTCGCCCTGGTGGTCGCCGGCTTCGCCCTGGGGGAAGGGAGCTTCCAGCACTTCCAGCCGGAGGCTGTCCAGGCCGATTCCGGGCCAAGCTGGCAGGTCATGGGATTGGCCCTCATGTGGATCATGTTCGCCTACAGCGGGTGGAATGCGTCCGGTTACATCGGGTCCGAGATTCGATCCCCCCGAAGGAATCTCCCACTTTCCCTCCTGCTGGGCACCGGAGTGGTGCTCCTCCTCTACCTCGGCCTCAACGCCGTGTTCGTCTATGGGGTGCCGCCGGATCAGATGGAGGGTGTGATCGCCGTGGGCGGGCTCGCGGCATCCCACCTTTTCGGACCCGCCGCGGAGCGCATGATCTCCCTCCTGATTGCTTTCGCCCTGGTGTCGGCCATCTCCTCCCTGATCGTGATCGGGCCCAGGGTTTACTACGCCATGGCCAGGGACGGCCATTTCTTTCGAGCCGTGGCCCGGGTGCACCCGGTGCATCGGGTCCCGACGACGGCGATCTTGGTCCAGTGCGGGATAGCCGGAGTGATGATCATCTCCGGGACTTTCGAACAAATCCTCACCTACATGGGCTTTGGCCTGGGTATTTTCCCGATCCTGGCCGTATTGGGTGTGTTCAAACTGCGGCGCAGCCACCACGACATCTCCCCGTCAATCCTTCACCTCATGGCCGCTCCTCTGTTTGCCGTCCTAAGCCTTGCCATTCTCGTCCTGGCGTTTTCGGAGCGACCTCTCGAGTCGACCGTGGCTCTGGCCACGGTGGGCGTCGGGGTGCCGTTTTATTTTCTGTTTGCCAGATCCAGGCGTCGAGCCTCGTTCGTGGCGAGCCAAATCGAAGAACAGGAGGTCGAACCATGAAGGCCCATGCACTTCTTCTGACGGCGCTGATATGTGCCCAGGGGGCTCTGGCGGCCCAGGAGCCAACGGAGCTGGACGCCCGGGTCCGAAGGTTCCTCGACGAACACGAAAGGTCCTGGCGGGACGCGAACGTACCCATGTCGGACGGGCAAGCTCTTTACGACATCGTGGTGGAGCACGGGTATACTCGGGCCCTGGAGATCGGGACCTCCACCGGGCATTCGGCCATCTGGATTGCCTGGGCCCTGAGCAAGACTGGGGGGAAGCTCATCACCATCGAGGTCGACGAGGGGCGGCATCGGCAGGCCGTGAGGAATTTCGAGGAGGCCGGGCTCTCCGAGTTCATCAATGCGAGGCTGGCGGATGCCCATGAATTGGTTCCCGCACTTCCCGGTCCTTACGACTTCATCTTCATGGACGCGGACAAGGACTGGTACTCCCAGTACTTCCGGGACGCCCTTCCGAAGCTCGAGGTCGGCGGTTGTTTCACGGCCCACAACGTATCGGATCGCACCAGCGGAAGGCGGGGTCGGGGAAGGGGGATGAGTGGAACCGACGAGTTCGTCGAGTTGCTGAAGGCCACCCCGAACATGGATACCGAGTTCGTGATGCGGGGTGGGGGGCTTTCAGTAAGCTACAAATCGGGAGGGTAGTCGCGGCCGGGCCCGCCGGCCCCGGTCCGTTCCCTCGCGGCCCCGCTTCGCTACGGGCGGCGGGTCCGTTCGGCCCCTGACCGCCCGACGGCCGCTCCGGGAATCGGTCCG
>JASFVN010000273.1:0-6145 GCA_050049805.1 Gemmatimonadota bacterium | reverse complement strand
CCGGGACCACAAGCGGATGTGAGGAGTGGAATGGAAAGAAGGAGAAGGAAGGTGACGAGGGCCCCTGGGCTCGCGCCGCGGAATCCAGATGGATGTTGTCGCCGATGGTTGTTCATGGTTCCGTATCCGTCTCCCGATTGCTCAGGGTTCAGGGGAGGCCCGGTGCAGTTCGCCGAGATTGAACCATGGTAGTGCGTTCGAAGAACCGTCGCAGTACGAACTTCGACGTAATTGAAGGAATCCGGGTACGTATTTTCGGCTGTGAGGCCGTTTGAGGGCTTGCGCTATGACAATTTCTGGAAGGCACAGTCTGGTTCGGTGGACGTCCGGACGTTTCGTGGTCCCCCGGGGCATGCAGGCGATGGTGGTAGCCCTACTCCTGCTTGGCTGCTCCTCCAACAGCTGTCTCACCTGCATCGAGGGGGTAGACCCGGACCGTCTCGTCGATCCCATCACCCTGGGAGACGGCTCAGGGTACCCCGGGGCCAGCTGGACCGTGGTGCGGGACCCAAAGCTCCTGGGGTGGTCGGAGAAGAGGCTCAGGAGCCTCACCGACTACGCCGACGACCTGGAGTCCGACGGGTTCATGGTGGTGGATCGGGGGGTGGTGGTGTGGCAGCACGGAAATGTGGACCGGAACCTGATCGTTCAGTCCTGCAGAAAGAGCTACCTGGCCTCACTCTACGGCATCTACCACGCCCAGGGACTGATTCCCCTGGATGCGACCATGGGTGACCTGGGTATCGACGATCTTCCCCCATCCCTCACCGACCAGGAAAAGCTGGCCACCGTCGAACAGCTCCTCATGGCCCGGTCCGGGGTCTATCATGAGGCGGCTGCCGAGAGCCAGAGCATGAAGGACGCTCGCCCGCCCCGTGGCAGCCATGCCCCCGGCACCTTCTGGTACTACAACAACTGGGACTTCAATGTCCTGGGTACCCTCTTCATACAGCTCACGGGCAGGGACGTTTTCCAGGCCCTCTTCGACGACTTCGCCGTTCCGCTGCAGATGCAGGAGTTCCAGCCCTCCAACGGGCAGTACTACTACGAGGAGATGTCGGTGCATCCGGCGTACCACTTCTCCATGTCGCCCCGGGACATGGCTCGTTTCGGCCTCCTCATTCTTCGAGACGGCCGATGGCGGGGGCAGCAGCTCATACCCGCCTCCTGGGTCGAGCGGATGCTGGTACCCTACTCCGATGCCGGGAGCACGTGGGACTACTCCTACATGTGGTGGATCGGAAAGCCCGAGGCCTGGGAAGGGCATACGATCTATGCCGCAAGGGGAGGGAGCGGCCAGGCCGTCTACGTGGTGGATGACATGGACCTGGTCATCACCCACAAGGTGGACAATGCCTGGCGTGGAGGGTGGACCGACGTGAATGCCCTCGTTCGAATGATCCTGGACGCGAAGGTGTTCTGAGGCGGGTTTGGGATGGCTCCCGGGTCTCCCCCGTGGGAAGAGACTCTCAGACGATAGGCTCGTCGCCCTCCCCGCCGCCGCTGTCCGAAGGGCCTTCGCCGAGTCGCTTCGCCAGCAGATCTCTCAGGGGCGGGGCATAGGCCCAGTATTCCTCCATGGTGGCGACGGCGGCAAAGGTCGGGGGGTGGTCCGACCGGCTCTCCCACCGCCAACCGTACCCGCCTTCGGGCTGCACTTCGATCCGGGATCGGAGCACGAATCCGATGGGGCCTCGGGATGCGCCGACGTGAAGGAGCGGAAGATGCGGCTGCGGCCCGAAGATGAAGAAGACCCCGGGTTTGTTCAGGTAGGGTCTAAGGGCCGGGTCTCCCAGCGGGAGGATTCCGGAGAAGTCCGGGAAGCTCTGGGTGATCTTGAGGGCCCGATCCAGGTCATCCCAGCTCTCGCGCACTGCGGCCCCCAGGAAGCGGTTCAGCGTCTCCACCGGGTTGACGCCCGGCTCGCCTGAATGCTCCCGGGGCATGTCACCAAAGAAGTCCAGTGGCTGAGGGTCCATGGTGGGCCTCCTGAGGAAACCGGTCCTGCAGCGGGGTGGATAGCCCCGCCGACTTTCCACCACGCGCCGACGCTCGTGGAAATTGTGTAAGGCGTACGGGCAGGATAACCGCTAGGCGTCAAAGAAGCGTCAAGCAGAGATACCAGCTCAGTATCGTTCGCCACGCCAGACGCTGAGGTTACGCACATAGAGCTCCGTTCCCACAGCATCACCCTGGAGCAGGAGGAACCAGTCTTTGCCCTCGTGGGACTTGAGCAAGACAGGTGCGGAGCCGACACGTCGCCTGTTGATGACGAGGGAGGTATATCCGTCGGCCCTGACCTGAAGAGCTATGTGGACCCAGTCGTCGGAAGGAAGGTCTTCCGGCACCCTCACCATCTGCAAGGGTCCCGGATGGGTCCCCAACGCCAGTTCGGTGGGATCCAGCTTCTGGAACTCCAGGGCCGGGTAGTGTACACAGGAGCCGTTCTCGAAAACCAACGCCCCGGTTTCGAGGTCCGACCGGCGGCGGTCGATGTCCTGAAGACAAAAGCCGAAATTCTGGTGCACGTCCCGGGTGAGGGAAATCCGGAACTCCATCTCGATGGTGATTCCCTGGTCCAATGAAAGGGGTGAGGACAACAGGAGTCCATCGGCATACTTCTCGTCCCCGAAAAACCGCAGGACGGGCTCACCATCGAGTCCCCGGGCTTCGGGAGGGCTGGTTCCCACCCTTTGCCACTGGGGAAGGACCGGGTCGTCGAAATTCTCCGTCACCGTCTCCCACTGGGTGCCGATATCCTCCACTTCCACCACCACCGTGTCCGCCAACGAGTATCCCCACCGGGCCAGCATCATGGTCCGTCCCGCCCCGTTTGCCGTGAGCTCCTGGTAAGGGCCTACCGTGGCCACAGCCGGATTCAGCGATTCCCACCGGACTCCGGCCTGTGACTCGGATCCGTCGGTGTATGAAACCGCCGCCTCCAGCGTCCTCTCGTCTCCTCTGGCGATCCGGATGGTGTCTGTTCCAGCCCGAATCTGGACGGGGATGGGCGGGGGATGTGCCGGGAGCCACTCCAGGCGCAACACCGGTAGGTCAATTTGAGGAAGCCTATGAATCCGGCGGCTCTCCAGTTCCAGGATCATGGGGATCATCCTCCAATCCTCGACCCCCATGAAGGCGACCGCCGTCCCATCGGGTGAACAGGATGCCTGGGTCCCGTATTCCACCTGGGCCAGTGTGTCCACGGCCATGGTCGGGATGTCGAACCTGAACAGGTAGCTTCGGTCCTCCATGGCCGATGTGGCCAGGAGGGAGCTGCCGCACCAGGTCGTGCTGAAGGTCGTTCCCAGGATGGCGGATCCCACCCTTTCCCCGTGAAGCGAGGAGACGATCAGCGTGTCGCGGATCGCAGAGGCGGAGAAGGCCACCAGGTCACCGTCCGGAGAATACTGGACGCCTGACACGTGGCCGTGGCCTTCGTAGATCCGTTCCGTTCGGCCGGAATCCAGCCAACCCTGAAAAAGGCTGTGGCTGAAGGGCTCGACACCCAGGTTTTCCGACACGAAGAGGATCCGGGACCCATCGGGCGTAAGGTCCTTCAAGGTTTGATCGCCCTCTTCCGGGAAGATTGGGATCACCGACCCGTCTCGAATGATTCGAGTCATGTCGGGTCCCGAAGGATCGTCTCTGATGCCGAACCAGAAATAACCTCCACCGGGAGCCGGGAAGATGGATCGTGCCCCTGGGGGCGGGGACGGGTCCAGGGCTCGAACGAGCCATTCCTCCGGTGAGGCCGACGAGACCTCCAGAGCCAGGGGGTCTGAGACCTGGCTCTGGAAGATGATTCTGCCGCCGCCGAAGAGTCCCGGCTCGGGTGTGCCGCCGTTTCCAAGAGCTCCGCTTCCCCAGAGGACTCCCACGGGCAGGGCGAGGACCACTCCCGCAGCCATTGCCAGGAACACGCGGTTCTTCTTCAGCCACCCCGGCCTGGGGGGTGGCTCCGGGAGGGACCCGGCCAGGTGGGACACCGCCGTCTCCCGAAGAAGATCGTGGACGAAGTCCAGGGACGACCCGTTCACCCACTCCACAACGCCTCTTTCCAGGAGCTCGGCAACCGCCTGGGTGAAGACCGCAGGGGGGAGCTGAGTGAGGCGCTGAAGGGTCTCGGAGGAGCTCTTTCTGTTCTCCCGGGCCAGGGCAGCGGCGAGACTGGCCCCCGGCTCCGAGAGCCGATCCATCCGCTCCCGGAGGAGCTGCTGGATGTTCTCCGGAAGCTCGAACCCTTCCGGGATGTTGGAGGTGCGAAAAACCCATCCGGGCCCCTCCCGGGCCAGGACTCCCTGTTCGTGAAGTTCTTCGAGGACCTCCCGGATGAAGAGGGGGTTCCCGGCACTGGCCTTGTGGATTCCAGCCACCACAGCGGCCGCGTCCGCAGGATCCGGGAAGGCGGCTCCGAGGGCCAGGAGCTCGCCGACCTCCTCCTCGATGAGGGGTTTCAGCAGAAAGCGGCGGGCCCCCGACTCCGACACCAAAGAGGTCTCAAGATGTTCCCAGTGGCGGCTGGAGAGGTCCGACCGGCCCAGGATCAGGAGGAGCATCCTCAGCTCCCGGCATCGATTGGCCAGTCCGAGGAAGAGCGTTCTGCTGTCCGCGTCCATCCACTGAAAGTCGTCCACCAGCAGGAGGATCGGGCTCTCGAATGCGACGGATTCCAGAAGGTCTACCACCGCGTCGAGGATGGCCGCCGGGCTGACCCCGTTCATCGTTTGCAGGTCGATGGCGTCCCTGCCGAGGCTCGGAAGCATGGCCCGGAGCAGAGAGTCGGAGGCCGACGAGATCCCAGCGGAGCCGGGAAGACGAAGGAGTTGCCGGACGAGATCCGATACCGCACCCCAGCGAAGTTTGGTTTCGGCACGGGTGCCCTTCAGGGAGAGCCCCAGAACGTCCGGACCGGAGACGTAGGACAGGAGCTCCTGGGCAAGCCGGGTCTTTCCGATTCCGGAGGCCCCGGTGATGACGGCGACCCGGGTCAGGCCCCGCTCCGCATCCCTCCACAACCCGTGGAGTTCCGCGAGCTCTCTGCTCCGCCCGACGAACTCCATGGGGAAGGATTCCCCCTCCGCGACCCTCGATCTCTGCTCGAGGACGATCTCCTCGAGTCTTCCTTCCAGAGTTGCAAGCTGATCCCGGGATTCCCAGTCTTCGCCCAGATCCCTGTGGGCGTCGGCTACGGCTTCTCTGGCCGCGTCGATCCGAAGGAGGTCCAGGAGAAGCTCGATTCTTGCCAGGTGGGTCGCTCCGGATGCGGGCCGAACCTTTACGGCCTGGTCCATAACGGCTACGGCTCTCTCCGCTTCTCCGGCTTCGGCCAGGGACTGGGCGTGATGAAAGAGAGTCTTGGAGAACCTTGCTTCCAGGGCCGATCGCACTTCTTCGCACCAGTGGTTCCAGTGCCGCACACCGGCCAGTACGAAGTGTTCGACGAAGGGCGCCCGCCAATATTCCCTCGCCTCCTCGATCCGTTCCTCCTTGAGGGCGTCCTCGAACCGATGGAGATCGACCTCCAGTGCGCCCGGTTTCAGGGAGAGAGGGTCTTCCTTCTCGAAGAGATCCTCGCCGAAGGCGTTCCTCAGGACCCATACGGCCTGCCGGACAGAGTGGCGTCCACGCTGACGGTCCGCCTCCGGCCAGAGGAGATCGGCCAAGTCGTCCCGGGAGACCGGGGAGTCGATACAGGCTACATAGACGAGAAGCGCCAGCGGTTTCCCGAGGGAGAGGGAAACCGGTTCGCCGGAGTCATCGAGGACCTCAGGCGGGCCAAGGACACGGAGCCGATGCGCCAAAAAACCCTCCAGCCGGTTCTGTGTACCAGTGGGGTCCAGTCTCGTCCGATCCGGGGCGACCGCAGGAGGTGGCCCCGGGAGCAGTCTCTTCGTTCGCACCGAAGCTGGGGGCGGCCTCGGCACCTTCGCAACATTTCAAGGTTGAGGAAACGCGGAGCTTACTCTGAAAGGTTTCCTCAGTTTCCGGCCCGTCTCAGCTCGTCGTCGATGATCTCGGCGAACTCCTCGAAGGGCTTGGCGCCGGAGACGGCCCTTCCGTTGATGAACGTCATGGGAGTGCCGGTGATGCCCAGGGCCCGGCCGGCGTTGAGGTCGTCGGTGACCTGGCCGGCGTATCGGTC
>JASFVN010000272.1:0-6209 GCA_050049805.1 Gemmatimonadota bacterium | reverse complement strand
CTTCCTTCCCGCAGCGTTTGACGGGGACATCTTCGGGACCATGAAAGCGTTGGCGGAAGATGTTGAGGGAAGGGCGTTCGGACCTGAAGAGGTCTCGGGATACTACACCGCCCGGGCCGTATCTCATGTCCTTTCAAATCCGGGTCGGGAAGCGGCATTGACGGCCAGGCGTGCCCTTCTCCTCTTCAATGACTTCGAAGCCACCACCTACGCCAGCATCGAATATCAGCGTTGGTACTCCCCGATACTCCGGTGGACTCCAACCTTTGCCTGGCTGTTGGCCATGGCGTTGCCGGGAGTGTTCCTGCTCTGGGACCGAAGGCGATTTCACATCTGGATTCCCCTCCTGGTGGCGGTCATCTCCGTTCTCGGGTTTTTCTACATCGCCCGGCTCAGAGTGGTCATGATTCCCACCCTGGCCCTCATGGCCGGAGTGACAGTGTCGCGGGTCGCGGATCTGGCAGGATCACGGCGTTGGAACTCCCTGTTTCTTTCGGTGATCCTGGCCCTGGCTGGATTCGGGCTCGCCAAACTCCCGCTGCTCAGCTCAGACCCTTCAAACGACTGGAACAAAGCCGGTGGGGTGCTGCGGGTCCTGGGGCGTGTCGACGAGGCCGAGACGGCCCTTCTTCATGCCCAGGTGGCCAACCCCGAAAACCCGAATACTTATATGAATCTTTCGGTTCTCTATCGAGAGACCGGGCGTACCGACGAAGCCGCCGCCGCCGAGGCGAGGGCCAGGGAGATCCTGGCAGAAGGTGACCGGGAGCGGACGGGGTTCGTGGAGGCATTGCAGGAGGCCGGAAGGTGAAGTCTGTTACTCTCCTCGGCCTGCTATTCGTGATGATGGGCTGTAGCCTCGCAGGGTCTCCCCGTCCTCCGGAGCCTACCCCAGGGTGGGGTTCGGGCGCGGATACCGACGAGGGATTGCGGCGGCCGGGGACTGTCGAGGGGGGTGAGCCAGCATCGGCCACCGCCGCCACCGAATCAGGCAGAGACATCACATCTTCGGTGGTGGAAACAGCCCTCGAGGTAATCGGTACTCCCTATGTGTGGGGTGGCACCGGGGCGAATGGGTTCGACTGCTCCGGTCTCATCCGATACGCCTACGGTCAACATGGGGTCGATTTGCCCCGGATCAGTGCAGATCAGCTTCGCCGGGGCAGGGCCGTTGGCACGAGGATCGAGGCTCTCGAGCCCGGTGATGTTCTCGGGTTCTCAGCCGTCCTGGGAGGGGAGGTAACGCATGTGGGGCTCTATGTTGGGGATGGCCGGTTCATTCACAGTAGCTCGAGTGGCGTCAGGATAACGACCTTGTGGGAGCCCTACTGGATGCAGCATTTCATGGCTGCTCGACGAATTGTCTATTAGGCCGGGAGAGGGCTTGGTGATGTCTTCCTTAGACGGATCCCCAGGACGGAGAGATTCCGGCAAGCTCCCCCTCTGGGCCGGGCTCCTCTGCCTCTGCTTGGCCTTGGCTTGCAGCGCGAGGGCTGCTGTGCCTCGGCTACCCGTCGATCAGGAAGAGCCTGGGGGCGTGGTGGAGCTGACGGTAGAGGAAGTCCAGCGAGGACTCCGTTCCGGCCGGTTCACCGCGGAAGGGATCACCCTCGAGTTCCTGGACCGTATCCGAAGGTTCGAACCCGCCTACAACGCCATCATCTCCATGAACCCGGCCGCCCTGGAGGAAGCAAGAGCCCTCGACGAGGAGTACCGTCTGAAAGGGCCCCGAGGGCCTCTACACGGTGTACCGCTGGTCATCAAAGACAACATCGACTACGGCGGTTTGGTGACCACGGCCGGGTATTCCGGTTTTTCGACCGCGGCGGGCGGGATCGACATGGTTCCCGACGACGACGCGTCCGTCGTGGAACGGCTGAGGGGAGCCGGGGCCATCATTCTGGCCAAGACCAACATGCCGGATTTCGCAGGCCACGGGACCCGGACCGAGAGCAGTGTGGCGGGCGTCACCCTCAACCCCTACAACGTGGAGAAGGCCCCGGGCGGGTCCAGTGGGGGAACGGCCACTGCCGTGAATGCCAGTTTTGCCGTGGCTGGACTTGGCACCGAGACGGGAGGATCGATTCAAAACCCCTCCTCGGCCCAGGCCCTCGTGGGGGTAAAGCCCACGTTCGGACTGGTCCCCCTGGAGGGCGTGGTGCCGATGAGCGCCACGTACGTTGACGTCGTGGGCCCCATTGCCCGAAACGTCTGGGACGCGGCCACAATCCTCGATGTCATTGCCGGACCGACGGAGGAGGATCCGCGGACTGCTGAGGCTGTCGGCCACCTGCCTCCGGCAGGCTATGCGGCCGGGCTCTCAGAGACGGCCCTGGTCGGAAAGCGGTTCGGCCTGGTTGGGCCGGGGTGGAGGACGTCGTTTCTTCCCCTGGCCCCAGAAACGGAGGAGTTCTATGGGGAAGCCATAGCCGCTCTCGAAGCGCAGGGGGCGTCGGTGGTGGAGGACCCCTTCGCAGGTACGGATTTCATCCAGAAATACCAGGAGCGCCGAGGGACTCGTTCTGCTGGTGAAGATGAGATGTCCGGTTATCTGGAGGGGCTCGGAGAGGACGCTTCCTTCCACAGCATCCGGGAGTGGGAGGAGTTGACGGGAGAGGCCTTCAGGCGGGGTAGTGGAAACCGGCAGGGGCGCCCGCAGCGATCCGATTCAGCCAGGTCTCTTCCACGGGGGGGCTCCGAGGAGCCCACACCTCCCGATTCCACCCTCACGTTTCCGGAGTGGAGACGGGGGATCCAGGAGCTCTTCAGGAGCGTACTCGAGGAAAACGACCTGGATGGCCTCTTTTTCCCGCAGGCCGGTGCCCCCATTCCGGACCTGGTCGAGGACCCCTCTCGTCCCGACTACAACCCCAATAACCACCCGGAACTTCCAAGCAATATCGTCAACGACATGGGCCTGCCCGTGGTGACGCTCCCCTTCGGATACTATGAAGATGGGACCCCATTTGTACTTGCGTTCATCGGTGACATCTGGACCGAACCCGAACTTCTTGCCTACGCCTACGATCTGGAGCAGGCTGTTTCCGGGCGCGTTCCGCCACATCTTTCCGAGAGTCCGAGGCGGTAGGATGAGGGCAATCTTCTTCTACCTCCTCCTGCTGGGTGCTTTCCCTTTCCCGACCTGTGCTCAATCGGATACCCTCTCGGCCGTCAGCAGGGTGGATCGCCTTCTCAGGTACCGATACGACACCAGCCTCCGATCGGGCATTCGGTTGAGCCCACGGTCCTTGGCCAGCCTGGATCAGCTCTGTGACGGCGGCTCCGGGTACCTGTGCCATGGGGGGGATCCGGAGCGGGGTTTCTGTCCGAAGAACGTCCTATGCCATCCTGCCGAGGAATCATTCCTGGAAGGGTTGTGGGAAGCGGCGATTGCGACTCCTGAAGCGGGGTATCCCATGGGCCAGGCCATTTTTGCCTTCACCAAGTTCGGGTTCGTGGCCGACGCATGGGATCTCGTTCAGACCTGCCAGGCAGAGGAGTGGTGGTGCCTGGCAATGAGGGGGTATGTGCTCCACGCCAGGGGAAGAACCTCGGAAGCGGAGCCGCTTTTTCGGGAAGCCATGCAGGCGGCACCCGAGGAGGTGAGGTGCTCCTTTCTGGATGCGTCATGGCTTCTGGGGGAATGGGACCAGAGACGGGCGCATGTGGACCGAGTTCCCACGGCCTGGGAGGAAACGTCACAGTGGGGCTGTGAGCGGCGGATCGCCGTTTCCGACACCCTCTTCTGGTTGGGGGATGCTCTTTTCAGCGACGACGTGAACGATCGCTGGGTGGAGCACCTGTTTCGGGCTATGACCGCCGAGTTCTCGAGAGAGATCCGGGAGGCGGTTCGAGGCTCGGATCTACCCCGGAGAGACGCCGATGCCCACTGGGCTATGTACGTCAGGCGAGGAGTCTGGGACTCCTTCGAAGTGCCATTGGGCCGAGGCCCAATGGAGTACTGGACCAGCGACGAGGTTGCCCTCTACCCCTTTCTCCCCATTGGGGGGGTGGACGAGGCGATTCCCCCCGACTGGAATCTCGCAGGCAACCGACAAAGGGAGGGCTTCACACCCAACCAGGGGCTCTACTATCCCGTCCAGGTTCAGGTAGCCCGCTTTCGATCGGCCGGATCGACCTTGGTTCTCGTTTCCGGAGATGTGCGTTCAACTCCGCTGGGACGAAGTACCCAGGCGAGTGCATTCCTCGTTCTTTCCGACGGGCCAGGCAGCTTTCCCGTCCGTCGCGAGGAAGAGCTTGGGCGGACCAACCCTTCGTTCTCCGTTGCTGCCCCGGAACAGGACCATGTCCTCGCGTTGGAGGTGGTCACGCGGCTGGGTGTCGGATGGCATCGACAGTGGTTGTCGGCACTTCCAGCCCGAGGCCCTGGAGTCTCGGACCTTCTCCTCTTCGACCCGGATCTCGGGGAGGAGCCATCGTCTCCAGAAGCCGCGGCAACGGCGATGTTGCCGTCGGTGGAGCTGGAAGAGGACGCGCAGCTCGGGTTGTATTTCGAGGTCTACGGAGCTCTGAAGGGATCGCCGATCGAATTCGATCTGGCGGTGGAAAAGGAGCCGGGTTCCCCCGCAGGGGGCTGGCGAATGATTCCGCCCGGAAGTTTCGAGGAGTTCCAAGGGCGTGGTCGTTGGTCGATGGCGGCCGATGGTGGAGATCTGAGACAGAGTCTGGTTTTGGACCCGGCTGGCCTGGGGCATGGGGAATTCAGGCTGGTTCTCCGTGTTCGCTGGCCGGGCCAGGATTGGCTCGAGCGAGACGCCATCTTCCGAATCGAAGGTTGATCCGGCAGTTCCGTTCTTCGGATCGTCGGCGGATCCGTGGGGACGACTCCGCCGCCAATCCTCCGCAGGATGGGCCCCTTCGTGAACGTCGGCCCGCCTTCGTGTGTATTGTATATTTGAAATAAGTCTTTGCTCCGTCCGCCCCCTCGGTCGGCTCTTGGATCCACCATCTCGGGAAGACCAGCGATGAAACGTTCACTCTCCTACTCAGCGATTTCCAGCCTGGCCGTTGCGGCCGCCTTTCTCCTCTCCGGTTGCGCTTCCATGTCGAAAACCCAGGAGGGTGCCGCCGTCGGTGGAGCTGCGGGGGCGGTCTTGGGGGGAATCATCGGGAACCAGACGGGGTCAACCGCCCGAGGTGCCATCCTCGGGGCGGCCATTGGCGGCGCCGCCGGCGCGGTGATCGGCAGGCGCATGGATGAACAGGCCGAGGCCCTGGAGGAGGAGCTTCCCGGCGCTGAGGTCGAGCGGGTAGGGGAGGGGATTCAGGTCACCTTCGACTCCGGAATCCTTTTCGATTTCGACTCCTATGCCCTCCGTCCGGAGGCCCGAGAACACTTGACGAATCTGGCCGCGAGCCTCAACGAGTACCCTGACTCCGAAGTGCTTATCGTGGGGCACACCGACTCGTCTGGTGCAGACGAGTACAATCAGAGGCTCTCGGAGAACCGGGCCAACGCAGCGGGTAATCACGTCATCCGGGCCGGCGTGACACCGAGCCGGGTGAAGATGATGGGTCTGGGTGAGACCGAGCCGGTGGCTTCGAATGACACCGAAGATGGGATGCAGCTCAACCGGCGGGTGGAGGTGGCCATCTTCGCAAGCGAGGAATACCGAAAGAAGGTGGGCGGGGGAGGAGATTTCTAGGGACTACCATCCCTCTTCCGGCCTCCGTAAACCGATTGGGCAGCGTTCCTGGCCTCAGCGGCCGCGTCCCGGCCCTCCCACCTCGGGAGGGCCGGTTCGTTTTCGACCCTCTCTATCCTCAGTCCCCTCCTACCTTATCTTCTTTCTTCTTTCTCGATACGCCTCTCGGGCACCACCCGGAGATCTGCCATAGATGGAAGAACAGAACATCCCACCAGAAAACGGGGGAATCCGTCCCCCCGGTGACCTCAACCCACGGTCCGATCCAGCCCTGGATTTTCCGGACAAACCCTTCCAGGAGATGACGCCGGACGACTATTCCGTCCTGGGCTTCATGGCCGGCCTGGAGGTTCACCAACAGCTCGACACCAGGTCCAAGCTCTTCTGCCGGTGCCCGGCGGGCCGGCGGGTCACCAAGGTCGATGCTGAAGTCTTGAGGCACATGCGTCCAACCCTGAGCGAGCTGGGCGAGTATGACGGCACGGCCCTCATGGAGTTCAAGACCAAGAAGGAGATCGTCTATCTCCTGGAACGGGGGACCGT
>JASFVN010000271.1:0-6228 GCA_050049805.1 Gemmatimonadota bacterium | reverse complement strand
GACACCTATCTCGTGGACCAGGGAGCTGCCTCCAGAGCCGATGCAGGAACCCTCTCTCAAACCGTCACGGCCATACTCGAGTCCCAACGGAGCCCTGAAAGCATCAGAGAAATCCTGGTGGATTCAGGATACGTGGTGGATGCCGATTCCGTGGTGGCGGAGTTGATTGTGGAGGCAATCGGGGGATGACCGGATTCTCTTTGGGCCGGCAAGGGGTCACAAACTGCGGCTCTCGTTGGCTAAACCCCGCCCACCTCCACCAGCTTCACGCCTCCTAGCCCAGCCGCAACGACCAACCATTTGGTCTTGAAATCCACGTGGTTGGCGGACTGGAGATCGTCGAAGCGCAGGTGGCCGAGGACAGTGACGTCCTGTTTTGCGCATCCGGAGGTTGCGAAGTCTTCGGCGCCCCGTGCGACGTAAACCCCGGCTTCCCCGTTGGATATGAACATGATGTCTCCATCTACGCTCACGGCGTTGGTGACCACGACGGAAGGATCCAGGCCCAGGTCTCCCGGATCCGGACGGGGTACGGACCCCACCACCTGGCCATTGTCCAGGCACACGATCTGGACTCCTTCAGGACCAGCAGCCACGAACGCCTTTCCGCCCAGGATCTCCACCGTGGACTTGGATTCCGCCACATCCGCCCCCGGGAAGGTGAAGGTATTCAGGAGGTTAAGCGACCCGCCGGGGAACTCTCCCTGGGCGAAGACCGAGAGTCTGCCCGGTGTTCCCTGCGCCACGACGACACGACCTCCCTCTTCGTCCCATGCCACCCAGCGGGCGTCCTCCAACGAGTATTGCCCCAGGAGGGAGAAGGTGGACTTGTCGAAGGCGGAAACGTGGCCAGTGTTTCCTGACGTGGTGTAGACCTCATTGTCCGTCACCGTGGTACTGGTCGCCACATAACTGGTCAGAGGCACTCGGAGGTTGTCTTCCAGACTGAATCCGTTCCCCACCACCCTCAGCCGTTCCAGAACGGCGGGATAGGGGAACTCGCTTGCGCCGGTCGCCTCTGCGGCGTAGGCGAAGGATCCGTCGAAGGAGACAGCGCTTACGTCAGAGTCGCTGAAGGTGGCCGAGGCTCCGATCCGTGGTTTTGTCGTGAGGTTCGTCAGCCAGTCCACTCCTCCCAGCCGCGGAGCTCCCCGCATGTTGTAGCTGACCAGGGCCTTCGAGGTGCCCTGCAGTACCACTGAGGTGGCCTGGACGACCTGGCCATCGACGGTTGGGGGGCTTACTTCGGCTTCGAGGCTGAGGGCGAGACCCTTCTCCGATCCTTTCAGCCATCCCGAGACGGCCTGTGGAGGGAAAAGCCCCGGCGACGGGGGATCGATGGGAATGGACGTTCCGGGCCGAGTCACTCGGCTCTGGAGAACTCCTTCGTCGTTGATGATCTGAACCCGCCCGTCCCATTGGTCTTCGGGCTTGACGATGCCATCGCCGTTGTCGCAGGAGACAGCAAGGAGAGCGACCACTGCAGCGCCGGCTACTCGTCCTCTCATCCTCGATCTGGTCATCTCGGTTCCCTTCCCGTGGCGGCCCGGGGAGGCCCCCATCGACTGGATGCATCTCTCCTTTCAGAAGGGAACGCAATGAGCATGCCTGGTTTGCCTTTTGGTAAAACAATTATTTACAAGGGTTTAGAACACACCGTCCAAGGAAGAAACAAACGTTTTTCCTCCTTCAGGCATTTTCTTCCGCTGTTCAGCGAACTCGGGTAGGTGGAACGACGGCTGCGGCCCGGTCCGCCAAAAGGAAGCGGCACGGGCCGGGTGGACCGGCCGCGCGCCGCGGTGGGGGGGGCTGGGCTCCGCCCCTGGAATGGAACCGGGTCGTTACCCGCCCGGGTGGTATTCCCGCTCGATGTGTCCTTCCAGTTGGTTCGGGTAGAAGTACACCTCCCTGAGGTCTCCCGTGGCGTAGCGTTCGGCCTGGTCGTTGAAGTGGGGGGAATTCGGGTCGTTGCTGAGGCCCCCTGCCGTTACGGCTTTGGCTCGGACGCTGTCCCCGAACTCCACAACGGCCACGAAGCTGTTTCCGCTGGTACCATAAAAACGCTTCGTGTCGGGATACCGCCGGGCTCCGAACGATGCCAGGGATCCGAACCGGGATGAAGTAAACCCGACGGGAATGCTGGGTTCGTCGTCGTTGAACGGTTGCTGGATATCCCCGGTCAGGCGTTGGAAGCGGTTGATTTCACCCCATGGCGTCTGCCAGCTACCAAAGTCCTCTTGGAGGCGGGCGGATCCTGCAGCCAGGGCCTCCAGGAGTATGCCGCTGGCGGCGTCGCTGGCCAGGAAGTCGTTCGTGGACACCCCGGCGGCCTGGGCCGCCTCACGAGCCAGCGGATTCAGGGCCTCGGTGGCGAAGATGGCCAAGGAGGTCGGGACCGACTCCACGCCCCACCTGAGGTCCCACGCCCGCAGCGTTTCTATCTGCTCAGAAAGTTGATCCTTCAATGGGTCCCCGTCGGGCGTTCCATCGTATGCCGCGACCATGGCTGGAATGGAGCTTTCGAATCCCGGCAGGTAACTGTCGAAGGCGGCCTCCATGAGGCCGTCCAAGGTGAAGTCGGTCCTGTCTTCCAGGAGCATGGTGGCATGGATTCCTCTGGCGTTCTCACTGCCTCCGTCCATGTAGGGAGGGTAATCGTCCTGGTCCGGGCTGTCCGGTCCCGACGCGGTGTAGGGCCAGTTGTTCGTGCAGAAGGTCCAACCTACCGAGGGATTGATGACGTTGGGGCTCTCTTCGAAGGAGTGGATCCCCTGCCAGTCCGTGGCTGGATCGCTTCCGTCCACGGGGCGCCGGTAGTCCAGGCTCGGGTCCCGCTTGGGAACAAAATTGGAATGGAAGTAGGCGAAGTTCCCGTCCGCATCGGCGAAAAGCGTGTTGTTGGAGGAATTGGTGTGGAGCTCCATGACCTCCACGTACTCTTCCAGGTTCGTCGCCTTGGTACGGGAGTAGGATTGGATGAGGGCGCTCATGGGCTCTTCCATGAGAGCCATGGCGACCCATTTCCCCTCCACCTCCCCCACGATGGGTCCATGGTGGGTCCGGTAGACGGTGAACTCACGCTGGGCCATGCCCGTGTCCGTTCTATAGGGCACCGTCACTTGCCTGGACTCGACGGGCCGTTCTTCGTCGCCGTAGACGTAGTAGAGTCCGTCCTCCCCTTCCACGATGGTTTCCAGAAACTCGTCAATGTTGTCCACGCTGCTGGAAGTGTGCATCCAGCCGGCGGTCTCATTGAACCCCTGATAGATGAAGAACTGGCCCCAGGTAGAGGCGCCGTAGGCGTTCAATCCCTCATCGCTGGTGACGTGGGCTTCGTGTCGGAAGAAGAAGGACGTGTGGGGGTTGATGAGGAGCATGGCGTTGCCGGTGGTCGTAATGGAAGGACCGATGGCGATTCCGTTGGAGCCGGTAGGCTCGAAGGACTCGCCGGCGGTTTCGGCAACCACTGCCAGGGGTTCCAGAGTGCTGTTCGCTGACACCATCGCCGGCGTGCGGTTCAGGCTTGCGGCGGTCCGAGCCCCATCACCGCTTGCGGCGGCCCGAGCCCCGTCACTGCTTGCGGCGGCCAATCGCTCCACAGGATCGGATTCGTAGAAGGCTTCCAATTGCCTCAGATTCACCCGCTCGATGTCACCACCGATGCTTCCCTCGCTGAAGGTGAGAGCCATCCAAGGCTCGAAATGGGTGAGTACCCGGGGGGTTACCTCCGGGTGGGTGTGGAGGAAGTAGTTCAATCCGTCGGCCCACGCATCCATCAGGTCCTTCAGCCATTGGGGAGATTCGTCGTACATGGCCTTCATCTCGTCCGGATCGATGAAGAGCTTCATTCGCAGATCCCGCCAGATCTCCTCCTCCCCCTCTGCCTCGGCCAGCCGGCCCTGGGAGTTGAGGAAGTTCACTTCGATGCGGTTGAAGTCGTCTTCGGCCTGAGCGTACATCATGCCGAAAATGGCATCGGCATCGGTGGCCCCGTGGATGTGGGGGATGCCCCAATCATCCCGGATGATGGTTACGCCCTCAGCCCGGGCTTCCCACCTCGCCACATCGTCGCTGGGTGTGGTTTGCGGCGAGCAGGCCAGAAGGGCGAGAGCTGCGGTGACGATGATCTTTCTCATGCGGAATGCGTCTCCCTATCCAAAGAAATCGATTTGTGGCGGCTCCAGTGGAAGGCCGACCCCTCGAATCACGTCCTCCACCCAGCCGTCCCGGTCTTCCGGGTCGAGCCGGTAGTACGAGACGTTCAGCTCCGCCAGAAGCTGATCGATGACCCTGTCCACGGCGGATTGGAAAATTCCGGAGGTGTCCCGGGTGCCGTCGAAGGATGGCGGATTGAGGATGGGTACCTTGAATAGCCCGTCGTAGCTTTCCATCCACTTTTCTACCACCGCGTCGTATTCCGGGAGTCGCCCCACTTGCTGCACCAGATAGGCGTAGTTGTCCAGGACCGAACGATCGCAGATCACCACGTCGTAGCGGGCCGTAGCCGCCAGCTCTTCGGCGATCTGGGTGTGGAGGATCCACGCTTGGGCCTCGAGAGTGGTTTCCCGGTTGATGGGCAGAGGACAGGATCGGGCCACCTCCTTCACCAGGTCTACGCCGAGGTCGAGCCGCTTCAGGCGAGAAGCCACGTCGAAGCAAAGCGTGGTTTTCCCCACGCCGTGGCTCCCCATGAAAGCGATTTTCATGGCCTCACCTCCTCCAGACCTCTGGGCCTCGCGTCTCGACATCTCGGCGCCGGGACGATCCGTTCCGTCGGAACCCTTCCAAGCTTGTCCCGGTCCGTTGGGACCGGTCCGGCCCGCCGGTGCCGAGAGGGGCAAAGTGGGCCGGGGATGGCCGGAAGGGAAGTGAGGCTCCCCTTCCTCCGTCTCCCTTTCCGCCCTTGGGCAACCATGGGGGGACAATTCGGATGTCATGCATGCTTGACATCATGTAAAATAGCCTTTACATTGTGATTGAAATGAGCATCCAATGGAAGGGGGCAGGAAACCATGGATATTCAGATGAGTCAGACGCGCCTCCGGGCTTGGCTGGCGACAGTGGTTTGGAGCGTTGCGGGAATAGGGTTCTTCCTGGCGTTTTTCTCCGGCGGGGGAGCAGCGGACTTCGACACCGATTCACGACGCCACATGCTGGCGGCAGTGGCCATCGGTTTTGGGTTCCTTGCCTATTGGACGGGTCTCTGGGTGACTCGCCGGAAGGGGACCCAGGTCGTGGCGGACGAAAGGGACTTTCAGGTGGTGGCCCGAGCGAGCCAGATCACCCTCATTATCGTCCTCGTGCTGATGTTCCTCTTTTGCACCGTACTCTGGCTGGTGCACGAGTCCGCTGGCGTTCTGGACGTGGGGTGGATGTGGTTCCTGGCTTATGGCTGCATGGTGGTGGCCCTGGTCACCAACGCCCTGATGGTTCTCGTTCTGGACAGGAGCAGCATCGGCCGTGGGTGACGAAACCGTCAGGAACAGGATCCGCCGCCTCCGCTTCGAGCACGGCGAGATGACCCAACAACAGCTGGCTGAGGCCGCCGGGTGCACGCGTCAGACCATTATCGCTCTGGAGCAGGGTGGGTATGTGCCCTCTCTGGCCCTGGCCTTCCGGGTGGCGAGAGCCTTCGGCCTCGGCGTGGAAGAGGTCTTCGAGTTCGACTCGGGCGACTAGTGGAGCCCTACCCCCCGACCTTTCGATAGTCCAACGGCGGAGCCCGATCTCCCAGTAAGGGCTTGTACACGAAGTCGGGGCCGACCCGTTCGGCCTGTTCAGCGGCAGCCGCCTCCAGGATCTCCGGGTTCGAGAAGAGCTCCGCTGCCGTCAGGGCCAGGGTCTTCGCCGCTACGATCATTCCCTTGGTCCCGATGCTCATGCCCCCGGCGGCCACGGCCTGCCAGGAGTGGGACGCGGTACCGGGAACCCAGGTAGCAGTCCGGAGCCCGGCAGTAGGCACCGCCCAGCTCACATCGGCCACGTCGGTGGATCCCGTGCCACTTCGTACCCAGTCGTATGGCTTGATCTCCGTCGCTGAGGAAAGAGGTGGGGACCCCTCTGGAAGGCTGGCATGGAGGAGCTCCGCAAACTTCCGCTCTCCTTCGTTGTAGGTGACTCCGCCTACCTGGCTGAGATTCTCCCACATGACCCTCTGAAGAGCCTCGTTCGGCAAGAGGTTGTAGAGGCCGTGGATGACTTCGTATTCCATGGTGGTCCCGGTCCCCA
>JASFVN010000270.1:0-6257 GCA_050049805.1 Gemmatimonadota bacterium | reverse complement strand
AACCACCTTCAGGTAGTCGTCGAGGAAGCCCAGGAGCCCCATCCAGAGGAGGGCGGACAAGGCCACCAGGGTGAATCCGTTGGTGAGATCAGCCCAGAGGAGGGTGGAGAGGGCCGCCGACATGATGATCAGGACGCCCCCCATGGTGGGCGTGCCCGCCTTCCCGAAGTGCGTCTCCGGGCCGTCATCCCTGACCACCTGCCCCACTTCCATGCGTTTCAGCCAGCGAATCGTCATGGGACCCAGGACGAAAGCCAGCAGGAGGGACGTCACCACAGCCCCTGCCGCTCTGAAGGTGAGGTAGATGAACAGGTTGAAAATGATGTGAACATCCGAGAACTGGGGAAGGAGGTGGTAGAGCATCTCAGGCCGCCCTCCCCGATCCGAAGTGTTCTTCCAAGCTCGGAATCAGTGTCTCCATGGCCACGCCCCGGGACGCCTTCAGGAGGACCACCTCGGACCCCCGCAGGGCCTCCAGGAGAATCTCCCGGGCCTCGTCCAGATCCGGGGCTACGATCAACTCCGGGCCGCCATGGCGTTGGCCGAGCCCCTCGGCGGCCTCGGCGAAGAGACCCGTGACCACCACCAGGTCCAGAGGGAAGGTGAGCGTGTCTTCCAGGGCTTTCTTGTGAAGGGAGTGGGTCCCGGGACCCAGCTCCAGCATGCTTCCCAGGACAGCTACACGAGGGCCTGGCCCCTCGATGGATTCCAGGAGCTCCAGGGCAGCTCGAAGGCTCTGGGGGTTGGCGTTGTAGCAATCCACGAGAAGGGTCAGGCCGCCCACCGACCTGAGCTCGCTTCGCATCGCCTTCGGTGTCACACCACCGATCCGCCGAGCGGCGTCGGGAGCCGGCACCCCCAGCACGTCCGCCACCGCCAGGGCCAGAAGAGCATTCTGCACACTGTGCCGCCCTGGCAGGCTCAGATCCACGGCTTCTCCCCTCCATCGGAACCGGAAGCAGCCATCCCCCGACATGGAGGGGGACTCAGGCCGGTTCTCCGGCCCCACCCGTTCACTCCAGCCGGCTACTATGAGCCTCGACACGATCTCACCGGCCCGCTCCGCCAGCTCAGGCGGATCGTCCCCGACGACAGCGGTACCGTCCTCGGGAAGGCCCCTGAGAAGATCCAGCTTCTCGTCCAGAACCCCCTCCAGGGAGCCCAGCTTTTCCAGGTGTGTTTCACTGACCGTAGAAACGACCCCGACCTGGGGCAGGGCAATGCCGGTAAGGGCCCGAATCTCTCCGGGTTCGTTGGTTCCCATCTCCAGCACCAGCACTTCCGTGTCGTCCGGTGCCGCCAGGAGGGTGAGAGGTAAGCCAATGCGGTTGTTGTAGTTCCCTCTTGTCGCGTGGACACGGAAGGCCCCCGCCAGGGTTTCGGTCAGGAGGTCCTTGATCGTCGTCTTTCCGGAGGAGCCGGTGATCCCCACCACCTTTGCGGTGAGGCCCGCTCCGCGATGGCGAGCCAGGTTCCCCAGAGCTTCCAGCGTGTCGGCCACCGGGTAGAGCTCGACACCGAGCCCCGCCTCGGCCCTGCTCACCACGGCTCCTGTGGCCCCTCTCTCCGCGGCTTGGGAGAGGAAGTCATGGCCGTCGAAGCGGTCCCCCTCCAGGGCGACGAAGAGGTCGCCGGGCTCCACCGTGCGGCTGTCGGTAGTTACGCGGCCGTACATCTTCCCGGCCCCCTCCGATGGCTGGGAAAGGCGCAACGCGGAACGGACCTCAGCGTCGGTCCACCGGAAGGTCATGAGGCAGCCTCCCGGTCCAGACCCAGGAGATCCCTGACGATCGCGCCCTCATCGAAGGGGCTGGCCTCCAATCCCACCACTTGGTAGCTCTCATGCCCCTTCCCTGCCAGGAGGAGAAGATCCCCGGGACGAGCTTCCTCCAAGGCGGCTCCTATAGCCGCTCGACGATCGGCGATGCGCCGATACGGGCCATCGCCCATACCAGCCACCACGTCATCGATGATGACCTCCGGGTCCTCCGTCCGGGGATTGTCGGAAGTGACGAAGGCCAGGTCTGCAAGGCGGGCAGCCGCCGCACCCATGAGGGGCCGCTTCCCCGCATCTCGATCTCCCCCTGCACCGAAGAGGACCAGGAGCCGGCCCACGACCAGAGGTCGGAGGGTCCCGAGAACCCGTTCCAGAGCGTCCGGGGTATGGGCAAAGTCGATGTAGACCGCCACCGGCTCAGTGCAGATCCGCTCCAGTCTCCCAGGAATCTGGGGCACGCGTGAGAGACCCTGTGCGATCTCCTTCAGCGTCATTCCGGCGACTTTGGCAATCCCTGCGGCAGCCAGGGCGTTCTCCACGTTGAAGCGGCCCAGGAGGGGAAGGTTCACGGCTGTCTGATCCGTCCCGGATCGGAGGGTGAAACGGGCTCCCTCAGGCCCCAGCTCCGGCTCCGAGGAGGAGATTCGGTTTCCGGTCGAGCCCCCCTCGCCCCCTGCATTATCCGGCTTTTCACCGATACCGAAGGAGAGCGTCCGACCCTCTGGGGTAGCCAACATGTCCCAGGCCGATTCGTCCCGATTCACCACGGCCCAACCTTCGGGCTTGAGAAGGCTCAGGATCTTGGCCTTCGCTTCCCGGTATTCGGCGAGGTCGGCATGATAATCCAGATGGTCCTGGCTCAGATTCGTGAGAGACGCCACATCCAACCTGACCCCATCCAGACGATGTTGGGCCAGGGCATGGGAAGAGGCCTCAAAGGCCACATGGTTCACCCCGTCGTCCACCATGGCCCTTAGCCACCCTGAGATCTGGACAGGTCCCGGGGTAGTCAGACCTTCCGTTCCTGCCCGTACACGTCCGTCCTCCCCCACCAACCCCAGGGTACCGAAGGCCCGAGAGGGACCTCGGGCCTGAAGGAGGTGCCTAGCGAGATAGGCCACCGTGGTCTTCCCGTTGGTCCCAGTGACTGCGCCGACGAAGAGGTCGGTCCATGGGGAGCCGTATACCTCGTCCGAGGCCAGAGCCCCGGCTCTTCGACCGTTGTTTACCCGGAGCTGCGGAACGTCCAGGGTCGGAACAAACTCTTCCAGAACCACCGCTACCGCGCCGGCCTCCACGGCCTGGCCCACGTAGTCGTGGGCATCGTGATCCACGCCCTTCCAGGCCAGGAAGAGGTTTCCCGGTAAGACCGACCGGGAATCCTGAGACACGCCGTTGATAGGTGTGTCCTCCAAGCCTCGGGCCTCCTCGAGGAGACCTGCGCTCTCGAGGCGCCGGGCCACGTCGCTCAAGAGCAGATTCGGGCTAGCCATCCCCTATCCTTCCGACCAGAATCCGCACCGTGTCCCCCGGAGAGAGGGAGGTGGAAGGCGGAGGATCGGTTCCGATGACAGGCCCCGAAGCATCCAAAAGAACTCGAAAACCGCGTGCATGAAGCCGGCGGACGGCCAGCCGAGGAGATAAACCAGAGACGTCGGGGACAACAGCGCCCGTCTCGGGTTGCGTGATAGTCCGGGGCGTACGGACGGAGGGAGAAGGGGAAAGAGTACTTGAGGCGAAAGGAGCCCCCGGAAGAGGTTGTTTCCTCGGCTGCCGCCGGTCGAGGGAAGCCATGGCTTCCCAGTCAATGGGCGCATGGTGGGCGGCAAGCACCGCCTCCATCGTCGCCCGGGTCACTGGAGCGGCCGTCGCGCCGCCGTAGTAGGCGCCCTGGGGCCGATCCAACTTCACGAAGATGACGAGCTGCGGGTCCTCCACGGGGAAGAAACAGGCGAAGGTGGCATAGTGGCCGTCTACGTAGACGCCCCCTTCGTTCGCTCTGCTCGTGCCGCTTTTTCCCGCGACCCGGATTGTCGCCAGCTGAGCTTGGGAGCCGGTTCCGTCCTCCACCACATCCACCAGCACCTCGGAGATCTGGCTTGCCAACCGGGCGGGAATCACTTCGCGGACCACCTGGGGCTTGGACTTGAACACGGTTCGGCCCTCATGGTCCCGGAGTTCCTTGATGATCCGGGGTTCCATGAGTTTTCCTCCGTTGGCCAGCGCTCCGTACGCCATGGCCATCTGGAGAGGAGTGACAGAAACGCCATAGCCGATGGCCAGGCGGGACGCTGTGCTTCGGGACCACCCATCGGGCCGGGGAAGGATCCCGGCCTCTTCCGCCGGAAGATCGATGCCGGTGGGAGACCCGAATCCGAAATCCCGCAAGATCTGGTATTGCTGATCGGGGGAGAGCCCCTCGGCCATTTTCGCCACGCCAATGTTCGAGGAAACACGAAGGGCGTCGGCCAAGGTCATCATCCCGTAGGGATGCACGTCGGTGAGGGGCTTTCCTCCAGCGATCCAGCGGCCGTTCTCACCGTCGACGCTGTCTGCCAGGGAGGCCACCGAGTGAGCGAGGATCGAGGCTACCGTGAATGGTTTCAGGGTGGACCCCGGCTCGTAGGGCGAGGTGATGGCCGAGAGGTTTCCCGGCCCATTGTTCTGAATCGAAACCAGGGAGAGAATCTCCCCCGTCTCCGGAACCAGGACGATGAGGTTCCCACCCCGGGCTCCGGTCTCCTCGATGGCCGAGGAGAGTTCCTGGTGGCCGATTTCCTGCAGGTCACGATCCAGGGTCAGGATCACGTCTCCGCCGGACACGGGAGGAGTGATCTGAATCGTCTGCCCGGGGATGGGGTGCTGGAGATTGTCTCGGGCCTGGATCTTTGCCCCGGCGGTACCCCGCAGGTGGCCGTCGAAGCGGCCCTCGATGCCCCCCCTGCCCTTTCCGTCCTGGATCCCACCCAGGAGGTCCCGGGCCAGGTCGCCGTATTGGAGCCGACGCGTCCAATCCTGGGTGAGATAGACTCCTCGCAGCGTATCGAGGACCTCTCTGACCCGGGGCGGAAAGCCTTCGTGAATCTCCACCCAGGCCCGCTCGGGGTCGGAGATTCTTTGCCGGGTCTCGCGGTTGAGATCCAACTCCGAGGTCAGGACTGCCACCACCTCGTCACGGGTATCGGGCCGGAGTTCCCTGGGCGCCACCTCGACATGAATGGTCCCGGTGCTCTCCACCAGGGGATTCTCATATCGGTCCAGTATGGAGCCCCGTCGGGCCTTCACCTCCACGGTCTTTTCATGCTGAGCCAGGGCCTGGGTCGCCCAGTAGGAGCCCTGAACCAGCTGAACGCTGGCGGAGCGGGCGAGGATGACCAGGCCGGCGGCCATCCATCCCGCAAGGAGAAGTCGGCGACGCCATCGGTAGCGGATCGGCGCGCCGGCGTTCACGTACCCTCTCCCGTCAGACGGATGACCTCCGAGTCCAGCGCTACTCTCATCCCCAGTCGCTCTTCAGCGATCCCCATCACACGTGACCGGCTCTCCAGGACCCGGATCCGGTTTTCCAGTTCTTCCCGGGTTCCCACCTCTACGGCGGTCTCTTCCTGGAGGGAATCGAGATACTCGAGGGTATCCAGGGCCTCCCGCTGCCTGAGGGAGACCAGGCCCAGTGAAGCCAGAAGAGCAGCCAATGCCAGGGCCACCATGCTGGTGCCGGCCAGGCGGTTCACGCTGCCTTCCTCCACGCCCGGAGCATGGCGCTTCGGGCCCGAGGGTTCTGGTCAGTCTCCTTCTTCGACGGGCGCCGGGGCTTCTTGAAAACCGGCTCCCCTCGAGGCTCGTGCCCGCATACGCAGACAGGCAGACCCGGAGGACAAACGCAATCGGCACTCCACTCCCGGAAGGACCCTTTCACGATGCGGTCCTCCAGGGAGTGGTAGGAGATGACGGCCAGGACACCTTCCGGCAGGAGGACATCCCGGATCTCCGGCAGCGTCTGCATCAAAACGGGGAGCTCCTGATTCACAACGATCCGAAGGGCCTGGAAGACCCTGGCCATTTCCCGGGGTCGGGGGCTTCGACCCAAAACTGCTGATAGGGCTGCCACCAGGTGGTCGCTGGTTTCGAACCGTCGGTGACCACGCCGCTTCACGATCTCCCTGGCAAGACGCCTGGCCCTGGGCTCTTCCCCGTACTCCCGAAAAACCCGGGCCAACTCCTCTTCGGGCCGGGAATTCAGGATCTCCGCTGCGGATTGGCCTTCCCCCGGGCCGCCCATTCTCATGTCCAGCGGCAATCCCCTTCGAAAGGCGAAGCCGCGGCGATCCGAGTCGAGCTGCCGGGAAGACACACCCAGGTCCAGGAGGGCTCCGTTCAACCCCTCCTTCCTCACCAGGGCATCGTTCAAGGCTTGGTCGAATCTCATTTCGAGAATGCGTAGTCGATCCGCGTAGGGCTCCAGACGCTTTCGTGCCGCTTC
>JASFVN010000059.1:0-18626 GCA_050049805.1 Gemmatimonadota bacterium | reverse complement strand
CGTTGTTCGACCCGGTGGACGGCAACGATTGTGTGGCGTGTCACCAGGCGGACTACGACGGGGAGCATGCCGGGAGTGGGTATCCCACGAACTGCGCCGCCTGCCATACGCCGACCGTGTGGATCCCGGCGAATTTCGATCATGACCGGGACTACTTCCCTATCTTCTCAGGAAAACACCGGGGGAAGTGGTCCGTATCCGGTTGCAGTACCTGCCATACGAATCCTGACAATTTTTCATCTTTCACCTGCTTCGCCTGCCATAAGCACAATCAGACCAACATGGACAATGACCACTCAGAGGTGAGTGGGTACGAGTACTCGAGCCCTGCCTGCCTGAGTTGTCACCCGAACGGAACTGCTTGAGAAACGGAGTCAACCCAAGGGATTCCTGTTATGTAGGGGGCGTTGGCGTTTGGAGTAGGAGCCCTGGCCAGTTCCCAAGGGGTGGCGTGGTGGGCGGCGGCTTTCGGTGCCGCGTCGCTTGCTCATAAGCGTAGGCCAGCCCGATGAGCCGGGGTTCGGACCATGCATCGCCGAGGAACTGAAGCCCGACGGGGAGGCCTGGACCCACCAACGTCTTCTCAGCCACGAAGCCCATCGGTACCGTGATGGCGGGAAAGCCCGTTGGCGGCGCGAGTTGGGCCGAGTTATTGCCGCTGGGGCTCGTAAGGTCCCCTACCAGCCGGGGCGGATTGAGCCAGCTCGGGTAGATCATTGCGTCCAGGTCGAGGGCCGCCAGGGCCCGTAAAACGCCGGTCCTAAGCACATCCGCATTCCTGGCGGCCTCAATGCATGTCTCGTTTCTCTCGGGCGGTCCTACGAACGGCTCGTAGGACGCCAGCCACTCCGCCACCGAAGGATGGAACTCCCCGGTTGCCAGGATCCCATCGATGTCCCGGGCTGGCGGGTCCCGCAGACTTGCCAGCCAAGCCTGAATGTCCCATGCGAAGCTGGGGCATGTCCGCTCGCCCGAGATCGTGTCGATCTCGGGGACGGAGACATCGACGACGGTAGCGCCGGCGGCCCGCAGGTCCAGCACGGCCCTCCGAAACTCGTTCATGACACGGGGATCGGCGAGGGTGTCTGAAACCAACTCCGACACGACGCCGAGTCGGGCCCCTTCGAGGGCGCCAGGATCCAGGAACTCGAGGTACGACGCCGGCCGTCGGGCGTCGGCCTCGCCGGTTACCATGTCAGCGGGGTCGGTGCCGGCAATCACGTCGAGGACCCGTGCGGCATCCTCCACCGTGCGGGTCATTGGGCCACCGATATCACGATCATGGTAGAGGGGCACGATCCCGTCCCGGCTGGTGAGCCCCATGGTCGGCCGAATCCCCACCAGGGCCGTATGTGATGCAGGTCCTCGAATCGAGGCGCCCGTATCGGTGCCGAGCCCCACCGATCCGAAGCTGGCAGCGACGGCTACGGCGGTTCCTCCGCTCGACCCCGCTGGGACACGGTTGAGGGAGTAGGGGTTGAACGTGTAAGCGGTCCATGCCGAGCCGATCGTCTCGTCGGCGTTGAAGGCGAACTCTGCCATGGTGCCCTTGGCCAACACGATGCCCCCAGCTTCCAGGATCCGCCGGATCACGAAGGCATCGTCCAAGGGGAAGGCCCTGGCGAGCAGCGCGGAGCCGTCGGTGGTCGGGACTCCTACAACATCGAAATTGTCCTTCACGATGAAGACAATGCCGTGCAAAGGCCCCGATAGGCGCCCCTCCCGGGCCAGGGTGACGTCGAGGGAGTCTGCCCGCGCCAGGGCCCCAGGGTGTCCCGCCTGGATGGCGTTGAGACTGGGACCCTGGGCGTCGTACCATGTGATTCGGTCGATGTAGGAGAGGACGAGTTGACGAGCCGTCAGCTGGCCTTCGAGCATGGCATGGTGGATCTCTCCGATGGTGGCTTCCACCACCTCGAACGCCCCGGACTCTACAGGCGGGGCAGGGCCCGCCCGGTTCTGACCAGCCACCGGGGCCGCAGCTCCAAGCACGAGGAGAAGAAGCCCGGCTGATGCCGAGTACGCGCTCATAGGGGCCTCCCGAATCGGTAGCGAGGCGGTCGGGCCCAACATCACGACCGGCCAATTAAAATGACTCCTTGGCAAGCCAAATTGTTTAGCTCCGATGTGGGCAAGAATTTGACCCTTTTCAGAAAGTGAGCCAGGTTCGCATCGAGGCGACCCTCTTCCCCCTCGAACCCGTCGGCTCGCAGGGGGGGCAAGTACCTATCAGCTCGAGCCTGTTATGAAATCGTTCCGACTCACGTTCTGCACGTTCTTCCTTCTACTGAGTGCTTGCGGACCCTCCATGATGGAGGTGGCCGATCGGTACCCCCTGGTTCCGGTGCCCCGTCGACTCGAGGCCAGGGAGGGGGACTTCGTGGTGGACGCCGCGACGAGGATCTACCTTTCGGATCCCGCGAGCTCCGAGCTTCGCCGCCTCGCTGACTTCTGGGCGGATCCCCTTCGGACAGCCACGGGGTTTCCGCTATCGATCTCGGGGGAGGAGGCCGGCCGGGCCGGTCCGAACGCCGTCGTGATCCGCCTGGAGCCCCCTGAAGAACCGGGAACGGCTAGGGGCGGGACCGCCCAGGGCACTCCGGGAGAATGGCAGACGGCCGCCCTTACCGGCGACTTCACACCAGAGCGGCGGAGCCGGGAGGCCTATCGTCTCCGGATCGAGAGCGATCGGGTCACCTTGGACGCCGGGGCGCCCGTTGGAATCTTCTACGGCCTTCAGACCCTTCGCCAGCTGCTTCCGCCGGAGGTGGAGCGGGCCTGGGGTGAGGCACCCCTCACCCTCCCCAACGTCTCCATCCAGGACGAGCCCCGCTTCGCCTATCGGGGCATGCACCTGGACGTGGGGCGTCACCTCTTTCCCGTGGAGTTCGTCAAACGCTACATCGACCTTCTCGCACTCTACAAGATGAACGTGTTCCACTGGCACCTCACGGAGGACCAGGGCTGGCGAATCGAGATCCTGAAGTATCCCAAGCTGACGGAGGTGGGTGCCTACCGGCAGGAGACCATCCTGGAACGGAACTTCGATCCGTACATCGGAGACGGGGTCCCCTACGGCGGCTTCTACACCCAGGAGGAGGTCCGGGAAGTAGTGGCCTACGCCGCTGAGCGGCACATCACCGTGATCCCCGAGATCGAGATGCCGGGACATTCGGTGGCGGCCCTGGCAGCCTATCCCGAGCTGGGGTGCACCCCCGGTCCCTTCGAAGTCTCCACCGTCTGGGGGGTGAAGGATGATATCTATTGCCCCAGCGAAGAGACTTTCGCCTTTCTGGAGGATGTTCTCACCGAGGTGATGGAGCTTTTTCCCGGACCCTACATCCACATCGGAGGGGACGAAGCTCCGAAGACCGCGTGGGAGGAGAGTGCCCTGGCGCAGGAGGTGATCCGGCGGGAAGGGCTGGCGGACGAACACGAGCTGCAGAGCTACTTCGTTCGACGGATCGAAGGCTTTCTGAATGAACATGGCCGACGCCTCGTCGGGTGGGACGAGATCCTGGAAGGAGGGCTGGCACCCCAGGCCACGGTGATGTCGTGGAGGGGCATGGACGGTGGCATTGAGGCGGCCAGACAGGGGCACGACGTGATCATGACGCCCACGAGCCACGCCTACTTCGATTACTACCAGGGAGAGCGGGCTCTGGAGCCCCTGGCCATCGGCGGCTTCCTGCCCCTGGAGAAGGTCTACTCCCTGGAGCCCGTCCCGGCGGAGCTGAGCTCCGCGGAGGCGTTGCATATCCTGGGGGCCCAGGGGAACGTATGGACCGAGTACATAAAGACTGCAGACCACGTGGAGTACATGGCCTTCCCCAGGATGCTGGCGATGTCTGAGGTCGTGTGGTCTCCCGCGGAAGTTCGGGATTGGTCGTCGTTCACATGGCGGTTGGGGAGTCAGCTGAGGCGGCTCGACTTCCTGGGCGTGAATTACCGAACCCCCACGAGCTGGCTGCTGCGTCCGACGGGGCGAAAGTAGGGTCGGTCCCCAGCATTAAACCAGCATCAAACGAGAGATGGCTATCATGAGAGCGCCCACGGTTCTGAGCTTCACCCCGGTTCTCCTTCTCCTCGGCGGTGCCAATGCCTTCTCACCGGTGAGAGCCGAGGCTCAGGCCGTTCCCGACTGGGAGAATCCGTCCGTCGTCAGCATCAACAAGGAACCGGGCAGAGCCACCGCTTTTCCCTTCGAAAACCGGGAGGTGGCTCAGAGGGGTGACCAGAGTACGTCGGCGTTCTTTCGATCCCTGAACGGAGATTGGCGCTTCAACTGGGTCAGGAACCCGGATGAGCGGCCGAGAGAGTTTTTTCGGGAAGACTACGATGATTCGAGCTGGGGATGGATTCCTGTTCCATCGAACTGGGAGGTCCAGGGATACGGGGTCCCTATCTACTTGAATCAACCCTACGAGTTCGAGAAGAACCCTCCCTTCATTCACCACCACTACAACCCGGTAGGATCGTATCGAAAAACCTTCACCATCCCGGCAGGATGGGCCGGGCGGGAGGTGTTTCTACATTTCGGTGCTGTGAAGTCGGCCCTGTACCTCTGGGTGAATGGGGAGAGGGTGGGGTACAGCCAGGGTAGCAAGCTTCCAGCCGAGTTCAACATCACAGAGTTCGTGCGGCCCGGGGAGAATCTCCTTGCCGTAGAGGTTTATCGTTGGAGCGATGGAAGCTACCTGGAATGTCAGGATTTCTGGCGCATCTCAGGCATCGAACGAGACGTGTATCTCTGGGCTGCACCCCAGGTTCACATCCGGGACTACTTCGTGAAGGCCGGATTGGACGAAAGCTATGAAGCGGGTCGCCTGGAGGTGTCGGTGGAGCTCTCCAACTATGGAGAGGAAGCGGTACCGCCGGTAACCGTGGCCATGGATGTAGTGGACCCGGAGACCCGTTCCACCATTGCATCGCCCCGCATTCTTATGGAGCCCCCGGCAACGGGTGCCCCTTCCGAAGCCACCGTGAGGCTTGGTGTGGGCTCTGTGAGACCATGGACTGCCGAGACGCCCAACCTCTACGACCTCTACCTGGCGCTGGTCGCCGAGTCGGGTGACACCCTGGAGGTTCTCCGGCAGCGGATCGGGTTCCGGACCGTAGAGATCAAAGACGGACTTCTCCAGGTGAATGGAATCCCCATCACGATCAAAGGGGTGAATCGACACGAACACGATCCCTTCACCGGGCATGTGATCTCGGAAGAGAGGATGGTGGAGGATCTTCGGCTCATCAAAGCGGCCAACATGAATGCCGTCAGAACCTCCCACTACCCCAGCGATCCGAGATGGTACGAGTTGGCCGACGAATTCGGTCTGTACATCGTGGGGGAGGCCAACATCGAGTCCCACGGCATGGGGTATCAGCCCGAGATCACCCTGGGGAACAACCCCGACTGGGAGTTGGCCCACGTGGACCGGATGAGGCGGATGGTGGAGCGTGACAAGAACCACCCCTCCATCATTATCTGGTCCATGGGGAACGAGGCTGGGAACGGCGTGAATTTCTATGCCGCGTACGAATGGGCCAAGGCCAGAGACGATACTCGTCCGGTCCAGTACGAGCGGGCCCTGCAGGATTGGAATACCGATCTATTCGTGCCTATGTATGCTGGATTCGAGCGCCTGGAAGGGTATGCCCAGTCCAACCCTGAGCGGCCCCTGGTCATGTGTGAGTACGCCCACGCCATGGGAAACAGCGTGGGGAACTTCACCGACTACTGGGAGATCATCGACAGCTATCCCTCCCTTCAGGGTGGATTCATCTGGGATTGGGTGGACCAGGGCCTCTTCAAGGTGACGGAGGCCGGGGACAGTATCTGGGGCTACGGCGGGGATTTCGGGCCTCCCGGTACTCCGTCCGATGGAAACTTCCTCATCAACGGGCTGGTTCAGCCCGATCGGTATCCGAACCCTCACTACTACGAGGTCCAGCGAGTCTACCAGTGGATCGATGCCGAGCTGGTGGATCCGGCGTCAGGCCTGGTGAGGCTCATCAATGACTACGAGTTCAAAACCCTCCGGGACCTGGTGATGGATTGGCGGCTCCTGGAAGACGGCATTCCGATACAGAGTGGCCTTCTCCCCGTTCCGGAGTTGGGGGCGCAGGAATCCGGCGACCTCACCGTTCCCCTCACCCCCTTCGAGAGGGCGCCGGGAGCCGAATATCACCTGAGCCTGACCGTACTCCGGGACCAGGAGGAAGGCGTGCTTCCTGCCGGAACCCAGGTGGCTACACACCAGTTTTCCCTGGGCCCGGCCGAGCCCGTCGCAGCCTTGGATCCCTCCTCTCTTCCCCACGTAGAGGTGGAGACCAGAGGGGACCGAATCCTGTTGGCCAGCCCCGAATTCGGGCTGGAGATCAGCGGGACCACCGGAGAGATCCAGGCATACTCCCATCATGGCGAAGAGCTGATTCTCACCGGGCCCAGACCGAATTTCTGGCGGGCTCCGACAGACAACGACTACGGTGGCCGGTGGCAGGAACGTCTCGGCGTATGGAAGGATGCCGGGCCCGGAATCGTTATGGGTCCCGTGGAAGTGACCCGGCTTGCATCCTACGCTGTCAGGATCGATGCCCAGGGGGCTTTGGCCGCCGATGAGGGTGCCCGATACGGCCTGACCTATACGGTCTTCGGAAACGGCGATGTCATCGTGGAGAGCTCATTGACCGCCGGATCGGAGGAGCTTCCACGGATGCCGAGATTCGGAATGCGGATGGAGCTTCCTCGGGCCCTTGACCACCTTCAGTGGTTCGGCCGGGGACCTCACGAGTCCCACTGGGATCGGAAGGCCGGGACCCCGGTCATGAACTTCGAGGGGCTGGTGGCTGACCAATACCACCCTTACGTGCGGCCACAGGAATCCGGGAACAAGACAGATGTGCGATGGATGACATTCCGGCGCGGGGGTGACGGACCGGGACTCATGGTGTTGGCTGGAGGAGGGGAAGGCGAGACCATGGGCGAGTATCCGTATCTGAGCATGAGCGCCCTCCACTTTACCCAGGAAGACCTGGACGATGGCCCCCGAAAGGACCAACGCCACTCCGGGGAGTTGGAGCCGCGAGATCTGGTGGCCGTGAACGTGGATTTCCGACAGATGGGTGTGGGAGGGATCACTTCATGGGGGCCAACCGCCCTGCCGAAGTACTCCCTTCCCTACGAAGACTTTGGATACCGGTTCATTTTGCGGCCCCTCCGGCCGTCGGACGATCCCGTGGAGTTGGCGCGGATGAGGTACCAGCCTCCGGGCTGAAGGGATCCGAGAAAGGGCTCTTTTCCCTTTCCCCCGGGCCATCCGGCTCACGGGCACCGTTGGCCATCCGGCGCCCGGGTACCCCTGGGCATCGAGGGGCTACATTCCCTCGTCACCTGCCGGCGGCTGCCAAAACCCCGGGGTCCCCTGGGCTGCGGCGGCGTGGGGGCCGTGGAACAGAGCAGCGTTGAACAGGACCCTGAACGTCCCGAAGGGCTGCCCTCGCCACTGGGGTTTGAACCCGACCAGGATCACGTGGCCCTCCCCGTGTCGTACGTCCAGAGCTGCGGCGTAGCCGTGGAGGTACTCTTCCCCCAGGAGAAACCCGGAGAGGAGAGGGGACCCTGTGTCGGCGTACTTGGCCAAAACCGCACCCTCGAACTCCTCGGTTACAGTGAACACGGGGCTACGGGAAAAGAACACGGCCGAACGGGAGGGCATCCCCGCCATGACCGGATGGGCCGGGTCGGTCCGGATCTCCAGGATGGAGCCGCTGATGGAGTAGTCTTCTCCTCGAAGTCCGGCCACCACGTTTCGAACCGGGAGCTGAAGCTCATCGATGGCGAACTGACTGCTCCCGTTCAGGCAGACCAGGGTGCCGCCTGCTGAGACGAACTCATCCAGGGCCCGGACTCCTTCGGCCCCGATACCTCCTGCGAACTGCGGCGGCACGGACCCAACTCCGTACCCTTCGAGAATCGTCCGGGCCCCGTAGTCGGCCAGGATCAGCACGTCGAAACGACCCGCCAGGGAACCGGCCTTGATGTCGGCGTTCCTCACGCTCACCAGGCCGAAGCCGTATCGCTCCAGGAGCCATCGGGTCCACCCTTCATCCATGCTGGCCTGCCAGGGCCGGAAGAGACCGACCCTGGGCCGGGCCACTCTTTGGCCACTCTCCCCGGCCCCCTGAGCCCGGAGGGAGAGCTCTCTCGCAAGGCCCTCGGCGGCAGATCGGCCCATGCCGCCGATCACGAAGCGGCCCCCGGAATCGGGATCACCCTCCACGGGGGTGCCGGGCTGGAAGCGGACCCACCCCCCAGCCTCCCATGCCCGGTTTACGGCTCGGAAGGCGTTGTTCTGAGCCGGGCTCACCGCGAAGGTGGCGCCTCCGCCGGCGATGGATCCTGCGGGGGGAACGATGCCGGCGGCCACCGAGTCGCTATCGAACCCCAGTCCGGGAGGGCTGTCGAAGGGCGCCGCATCGGAATCTTCCGCCATCTCGTCGGTGGCCCTCCAATCCAGGGCCGTGCCCCGGACGGGCGCCATGGCGCTCCGGATATCCTGGGTGATGGGCTCCTGGGCCTCGATCACCCTGACGCCGAACTGATAGGGGAGCGTCCACCCCGCCACGTCATAGGGCCGCTTCGGGGGGCCTCCCTCGTATTCCCGAAGATCCGGGTAGTCCTGGACTTCCAGAAGGGTGTGGGCCAGCTCCCCGAACTCCTGATCCATAGGGATTACCCAGGTTCCAGCCCCATGGGTGATCCCCTGGTGGGTCACTGGCCGGGTGAGCTGGGAAACCCGGATCCCGTTGAAGGCCAGGCGCCGGAGGAGCTCCACCGGGGCCACTGGATCCCGCTGGTCCTGCGAGATGAAGTAGGCGTAGGGAGGGCCCTCGGAGTAGCGAAGGATGGCGTCCCGCCCCGCTTGGTAGCGGTTGAACAGGAGATCGGTCTTGTACTTTGCCGCGAAGTCCAGGACAGCGATGGAGGCCGTCTCCATGTACTCCACGGCATCCCGAAGACGCCACCATCCCCCGGGCCAGGGGCTCGAATAGAGGGACCGAGGTCGGAGATCCTGCCCTCCCGCCATCACCTCGGAGGGGGGATAGAACCGAGGGGTCGCGTACCGGTAGAGTGCCGTCTCGGTCCAGAAAGCAGCCGTATTCTGCAGCATGGGCAGATAGTCGATGTACCCGGGATACCAGGCGTCGAATGTTCCCATGTGCGTGGCCCCGACCTGGCCCCGCTCCTCCAGGGCCTGGGCCATGAGCATGCCCAGGGTATTCACCGTCCGGGCCATGAGGGGATGGACTCGTTCGCCCACGGGCTCATCGAAGGGAGGGAGCCAGATGCGAGTGGGGAACGGAGCGGATTGATGCTGGACGTATACGATCTGGGGCTCCCACTCTCGCCAGGTCCGGCCGATGACCCGGGACTCCACCATGCTGAGCATGTAAGCGTCCCGGTTATTGTCGTGCCCCACGTACATCTGATAGAGCTCGGGAAGGGATGAAGTTTCGAAGGGGGTTCCGACGTTGGAGAGATACCACTCCGCCACCATGGTCTGACCATCGGGATTGAGAGTGGGCCAGAGCATGAAGATCACGCTGTCCAGGATGGCCCGGATCTCCGGGTCGTCCTGCCCGGTGAGGAGATCATAGGCCAGCTGGATCGTATGCTGGTGAGCGGCGACCTCCGAAGCGTGAACCGCTCCATCGATATGTACGATGGCCTTCCCCTCCGCGGCCAGGGCCCTGGCCTCCTGCTCCGACAATCCGGCCGGGTGGGCAAGGCGCCGGGATATCTCCCGATACCGGTCCACGTTCTCCAGGTTTTCGGCGGAAGATACGAGGGCCATGAAGAAAGGCCTGCCCATGGATGTCCGCCCCACCTCCACCAGCTGGAGCTGGTCCGAGGCCGCATCCAGGCGCCGGAAGTACTCGATGGACTCCTCGTAGGTGGCGAGCTTGAAGTCGTCTCCCGGCTGGTAACCCAACACCGATTCCGGAGGGGGAATCGGCCTCGTCTGTGCTTGGGCCTCCGCTCCGCCCGCCCATGAAATAAGGAGAATCAAAGCGGGAAGGAGGACCGAGGACCGGAAGCGGACCAGAAGGGCAAGAGAGGGGCGCGGCGCGGCAGGTAGCTTCTCGAATCTCATGGGCGGTATCCTCGCATTGTCCTTTGGTCGGTGCGACCTCGGCTCAAGTCCACGAGCTCTGAAATGGCCCGGTCACCCTTTCCACCGCTTCCAGCACCACCCCCCGCCTGACCGCGTCGGCCATGGCGTTGTGATCGGGGTAGAGAGGCCGGTCCTCGTCCAGGAACTCGGCGATTTGCCGGACGGCGTCGTGGGCGGCACGCGTTCCCTCTCCGAACCGGTAATCCCGGAAATCCAGGGCCTGAGCCCCGGCCAGGAGCTCGATCCCCAACACGCCGCAGGCGTTGTCCAGAATCTGCCGGGTCTTGAGGGCGGCATTCATACCCATGCTCACGAAGTCCTCCTGGTCCGCAGCGGCGGGGATGGACTGGATACAGGAGGGTGTGGAGAGGATCCTCTGCTCTACGATGAGGCTCCCCGCCGTGTACTGGCTGAGCATCAGGCCGGAGAACATCCCCGCACCCTTGGTCAGGAACGCCGGCAGGCCGACGCTCAAGGCCGGATTCAGGAGGCGGTTCAGGCGCCGTTCGGAGAGGACCGAGACCATGGCGATTCCCGCCCCCACCATGTCCAGGGGCATGGAAACCGGCGTGCCCTGGAAGTTTGCTCCGGTCAGGACCTCGTCGTCTTCGGGCAGGAAAACAGGATTGTCTCCCACCCCGTTCAGCTCGATCTCGAATTGCCTTCGGGCATGGGCCAGGTGGTCCCTGGCCGCGCCAATGACCTGGGGTGAGGACCTCATGGAGTAGGCGTCCTGGACCCGGGTAGGGACACCTCCTGAAAGCAGGTCCGATCCCTCCATCACTTGTCGGATGTTCCGGGCCGAGGTTACCGCTCCCGGGAACCCGCGGAGGGAATGAAGCCTATGGTCGTAGGGCTTCATGTTTGCTTGAAGGGCTTCCAACGTCATGGCGCAGGCGATCTCGGCGTGTGCCAGGAGACGCTCGGCATCCAGCAGCTGAAGACACCCCATACCAGTGATGAGGTTCGAGCCATTGATGGTGGCGAGACCGTCCCGGGCCTGAAGACCTGGAACGGGAATGCCAGCCCTAGCCATGGCTTCACCGGCTGGACGCCGCTCTCCCTGGTAGAACGCCTCACCCTCCCCCATCAGGCAGAGTGCGATCTGGCTCATGGGGGCAAGGTCGCCACAGGCGCCAACACTCCCCTTCTGGCAAACCACGGGCGTCACCCCGGCGTTCAACAGGGCCACCAGAGTTTCAGTGATCTCCGGCCGGCACCCCGAGTGACCCTGGCTGTGCACGGAAATGCGCCCCAGGATGGCGGCCCGGACGTTCTCCTCTGAAGCCGGGTCTCCGATTCCTGCCGAGTGGTTATAGATGAGATACTTCTGGAACCGACGTACCTGTTCGTCGGACAGAACGACCTCGGAGAACTCTCCGATCCCGGTGTTCACCCCGTACATGATCTCCCGGGCATCGATCTTCTCTTCCAGCATGGCCCGGCACCTTCGGATCCGGGCCATGGCCTCGTCCGTCAACTCGACCTTTTCCCTCCCACGGGCAACTCCTTCCACGTCTTCCAGCGTGAGGGAATCAGCTCCTATCCTCAGGCTCACGGCCTTCCTCCGGAACAGAGGTTCATGTGGGAGACCCGATCAACGACCTCGAGCCTTCAGCCGATGGAGAAGCTACCGATCCGTTCGGGAATGCGCAGGAGGGGTTTTCAGCTCTTCAAGAGCAGGCTCGGATTCGTCAGAATCAGATTCAGGAGCTTTGGCCGGGAGTGGAAAGCGTTTTCGGGTAGGAAGCCGGAGGTGGAGACGGGTGGCGGAACCCCTTCCTTAACCTGACGAAACATTTCTCCGAAGGATCACGTCTCATATCATAAAGACAACACCGGTGTGCGGCGTCCCATCCTCATTTGCCATCCACCCATCCGAGACGGGGAGGGGTGCCGAGTCAGGAGAAATCATGGGTACCCTCGTCACCGATCTCCGAAACGCCTTCCGCTCCCTGAAGAAGAGCCCTGGATTCGCTGCTGTAGTGGTCTTTACCTTGGCCCTGGGCATCGGGGCCAATGTGGCCATGTTCAGCGTCGTGAACGCTGTCCTCATGGAGGGCCTTCCCTTCCCGGAGGCGGATCGCCTCATCCTGGGCCGGACCACCTATGAAGGAGAGCTTTCCTGGAACGTGTCGTCGGAGGACTACTACGACTACCGGGACCAGGTGCGGGCCTTCGAGACCCTGGGAGTGATCCGGACCTTTGCCGGGGAAGAGACGGTGACGGGAGGAGAGGAGCCGGAACGGGTTGCCAGTACCATGGTCTCGGTGAACCTCTTCCGGGCTCTGGGAGTGGGGCCCCAGGAGGGAAGGGACTTCAACCAGGAAGATGGAGAGCTCTCAGCGCCTGGAGTCGTCCTGATCAGCCACGGATACTGGCAACGGCGCTTCGGCGGCGAGCCGGAAGCCGTGGGCCGGAGCATCACGGTTGCCGGGACTCCCGTCACCGTCATCGGGGTCATGCCCCCGGACTTCTTCTTCTTCCAGAACGTGGACATCTGGCTGCCAATGCGGCCGGGAGGCCCCTGGACCGGGGTACGCCGCTACCACAACTGGACGGTGGTGGGGCGCCTGGCTCCTGGGGTGAGTATCGAACAGGCCCAGGCCCAGGTCGACGTGGTGGCGGCGCAGCTCCAGGAGGCCTATCCGGAATCCAACGCCGAGAAGGGCCTGGCAGTCCTTCCTCTGAAGGATGTCCTGGTGGATCAGTATGACGAGATGCTCCTGACCCTCATGGCTGCCATCGGCCTGGTTCTCCTCATCGCCTGCGGAAACGTGGCCGGCCTTCTCCTGGCCCGGGGGCTGGGCCGGACCCGGGAGCTCTCGGTCCGGGCGGCCCTGGGGGCCAGCCAAGGCCACATCCTCCGGCAACTCCTGGGAGAAAGCCTGCTGTTGGCTGTGGCTGCCGGAGTCATCGGGACGGTCCTGGCCCTCTGGCTCCAGGGCATGGCTGTGGGGGTTCTTCCCCTGGACTACGTGGGAATCACGGAGATCGGTCTTTCCGGCCCCATGCTGGGCTTTGCCCTTCTCCTTTCACTGGTCACAGCCCTGGTCTTCGGGGCTATCCCAGCCTGGACCGGTGCCCGGACCAATCCCGGGGAGAATCTCACCAGTGGTACTCGGACGACGGAGTCGGGCAGCGGCGCCCGGATGCGAAGCGGTCTGGTGGTCCTCCAGGTTGCCCTATCGTTGATCCTCCTCATCGGGTCCGGGCTCCTGGTGAGGAGCTTCATCCGCCTTCAGGGGGTGGATCCAGGCTTTCGGACCGAGGCCCTTTTGACGGCCCAGGTGGGAATTCCTGCCTCGGACTATGATGCGGAGGAACGTGTGGCTTTCTTCGACGGGCTCCTGGAGGACATCCGGAATCTCCCGTCGGTCCGAGGTGCCGGGGCCATCAGCCAGCTTCCCATCAAGGACGGCTACAGCAACGTGGGAGCCTGGGACCCGGAGAACCCGCCTCCGGGACCCCGGGACCGGACTCTGGCAGAGCACCGCCGGGTGGCGCCGGGCTACTTCGACGTCATGGACATTCCCATCCTGGCGGGTCGTGATTTCCTGGACCTGGGCACTCCGGAATCCGAGTTCGTTCTCATCGTCAACGAGACCATGGCCCGGGGCCTGTTCGGAGATCAGAACCCACTGGGTCGCATGGTGGCGGTGGACACCGGTGAGGAACAGCCGGCCCTGGCCCGGGTGGTCGGGTTGGTGGGGGATGTCCGGATGACGGGGTTGGCTCGGGAGCCCCAATGGCAAATGTACTACTCCCTGGGGCAGGTACCCTCCACCGGTATGAGCCTGGCCATCCGGACCGCCGGGAACCCGGCGGCAGTGGTGAATGAGGTCCGGCAGGTGCTTCGGAACCGGGATCCGGATATCCCTCTGGGGAACGTCGCCACCATGGACGAAGTCTTCCAGGACGCCGTGGCCACGCCACGGATCCTCATGACCTCTCTCTCGGCCTTCGCCTTGGTGGCTCTCTTCCTCTCGGTCCTGGGCCTCTATTCGGTTCTGGCCTTCTACGTGGTTTGGCGAATGCACGAGATCGGGATCCGGGTGGCCATGGGCGCTACCGGCGGTCGAGTCCTGGGGCTGGTTCTCCGACGAGGCCTGACGCTGGTGGTAGGTGGGCTGGTGCTGGGGCTTGTTGGCGCCCTCATTTTGACCCGGTATCTCCAGGAGCAGCTTTACCAGGTGGGGACGACGGACTCCCTCACCTTCGGCGGGGTGAGCGTGGGGTTGCTCCTGGTGGCAATCCTGGCCTGCCTCATACCGGGCTGGCGGGCCGTGAGAGTGGACCCGGTGAAGGCGTTGCAGGTGGAGTGAGAAGATTGGTGTCTTTCTCCCTCCCTTGATCAAAGAAAGGTCTGGGAGAGCGGGAGCGGCGACGCGGCGGGTGAGTCCTAGCCCGCCGCCTTCCCCTTCCTCTCGATGGCCCGTTCTTCCTCGGGGATGGAAGCCGGCACCACCTGGCCTGTGATCTTGCAGATCGCGTCGAACTTCTCGGGGCAGGCGTCGTAGCAGGTACCGCAGCGGATGCAGAGCTCCTGGTCGATGACGTGGATCTGATTCTTCCCTCCCAGGATTCCATCCACCGGGCATTTCCGTGCGCAGATCATGCAGGCCTGGCACTTCTCCGGGTCGACCCAGTACGACACGACCTCACTGAAGAGCTTCTCGACTTCGTCCTTGGTGTAGAGATCCTCGTATTCGGCCTCGGTCTCCAGGCGGAGAGCCAGCTTCTCCTTCTTCTGGATCTTGATGTAGGGGATGAGCTTCCGGATCTCCTCCAGCTTCGAGTCCAGGCGGCCGTCCCCGGCGGCATTACCCAGGCCTTCCTCGACGCCGTCGCCGTCGCCGTCGGTTCCTCCACCGTCCCCATTCCCCCCACAGTTTCGGAGGGGCCCGAGGGCCCTCAGTTGCTCGGTGAAGTCGTTCATGACCTCGGCGAATCGGACCCCTTCGGAAGCGGAGATCCACTCCAGCCTGAGCCGTTCCGGCTCCACCCCGGCGTACTCCAGGAGCCGTTTGGCCAGGTGCATCATGCTCAGGGCGTAGTAGTTCCCTTCGGTGACGTAGTGGCACTCGCCGAGCCAGCAGCCCCCGATGATCACTCCGTCCGCTCCCTTCTGGAAGGCACGGAGGACGAAGGCCAGGTCGATGCGCCCGGTGCACATCAGCCGGATGATCCTTACTTCCGGTGCATAGCTTTGTCTGGTCACGCCAGAGAGGTCCGCAGCGGAATACGCTCACCAGTTGCAGAGGAAAGCGACGATCCTCGGCGTATGCCCGAGTCCGGCCATGTCCTTACCTCCTTTCTTCGCCAAAGGGATGGGTGGGCCCATGGGTGCCAGTCGATGGCGCCGGTGGGCAGATGACAGGGCTCGGGCCTGGGGGCGTCCCCGGAGCGCTCATTCTCATCCGCTCCACGCTTCCGAGAGTGCCGCGTCGATCTGGTTGAGGACCTCCTCGTTGGTGAAGTGTCTCAGGGTGATGGCATCGGTGGGACAGAAGGAGCAGCAGAGGCCGTCGCCCTTGCAGAGGGCGGGGTTCACCGCCGCCTTCTGAGCGGCCTTTTTCCCGGCCCAGTGGATGGCGCCGTACGTGCAGGCGTCAAGGCAGGCCCCGCAGGCGATACAAGCCGTTTCGTTCACCTCGCAAACGGAGCCGGAAGCGGTGACCGTTTCCTGGGATAGGAGGGTCACGGCCCGGCCGGCGGCACCGTAGGCCTGACTCACCGTCTCCGATAGGTGTTTGGGGTAGTGGTTCGCCCCGCACATGAATACGCCATCGGCCCCGAAGTCCACGGGGCGGAGTTTGACGTGGGCTTCCTGGAAGAAGCCGTCGGGGTTCACCGAAACCTTGAAGAGCCGGGCGATCTCCGGGTTCCCCAAGGACGGGACGGCTGCCACGGAGAGGACGACCAGGTCGGCGTCCAGAGCCAGGCGCTGCCCCAGGATGGCATCGGGAACGGTGACCTGGAGAACGTCCTTCCCGTTTTCATCCTTCCCGGGCTCCACTTCCGGGCGCTCTTCCGGCTCCCAGCGCACGAACCGGACCCCCTGCTCCGCTGCCTTCCGGTAGTAGTCCTCCTTGAAGCCGTAGGTCCGCATGTCCCGGTAGAGGATGGAGATGTCCGTTTCGGGATCTCTGGCCTTGAGAGCCAATGCGTTCTTCACCGCCTGGCTGCAGCAGATGCGTGCGCAGTAGTCACGGCCCTCCTCCCGGCAGCCGACACACTGGATCATCACGACGCGGCGGGCCTGCTGGAGCCCCTCCCCTCCCTCCGCTGCCAGACGCTCTTCCAACTCCAGTTGGGTACAGACCCGCTCATCCGCTCCGTACAGGTATTCGGTGGGTCGGTGCTCGTCTGCTCCTGTCGCGAGGATGGTGACCCCGTGCTCGATCTCCTTGGTTCGCCCTTCGGCTTCCACTGTGGTGACGAAATTCCCTACGTACCCCGACGAGTCCGTGATCCTGGCTCCGTGGGATACGTGGATTAGCGGATGCTGATAGACCTGGCGAACGAGGCTCTTCAGATATGTCTGAACGTCCACGCCTTCCAGGGTGGTCTGGAGCCGGCGAGCCATCCCTCCCAGCTCATCGTCCTTCTCCACCAGGTGGACCTCGAATCCCTGGTTGGCCAGCCCCAGGGCGCTGGTCATGCCTGCCACCCCCCCACCTACCACCAAAGCCGCCTTGTTCATGGGCAGCTCGAACTCCCGGAGGGGTTCCAGGCCGATGGTCCGAGCCACCGACATCCGGATGATGTCTTTGGCTTTTGCCGTGGCCTCCTCTTTCTGCTTGGAATGCACCCAGGAGCAGTGTTCCCGGATGTTGGCCATGTCGAAGAAGTACTGGTTGATTCCACCCTCCCGAAGGGTGTCCCGGAAGAGGGGCTCGTGGGTCCTGGGCGTACAGGCAGCCACCACGACCCGGTTCAGCCCTTTCTCCCGGATGGTCTCGGCGATTTGGGCGGCGGCGTCGGTGGAACAGATGAAGAGTCCCTCTTCGGCATGGGCTACGTGGGGTAGGCTCTTCGAGTACTCCGTCACCTCCGGGATATCCACGACGCGACCGATGTTCGCCCCGCAGTGGCAGGTGAAGACTCCGACCTTGATCTCCTCTTCGGAGACATCCCTTTCCTCGGGGTAGACCCTCTCCGTGTCCAGCTTCCCCCTCCTGGACTTGAGAAGGGCCCCTGCAAGGGCGTTGGTTCCGCTGGCGCTCATGACCGACTCGGGAATGTCCATGGGCCCCTGGAAGGCCCCGCTGACGAATATCCCCGGCCGAGTGGTCTCGATGGGATTCACGGGATTGGTCTTGCAGAACCTGTGCTCGTTGAGCTCGATCCCAAACTGGTCTGCCAGGCCGTGGACCTGCGCGGGTGGTCCGAGCCCGACGCCCAGAACCACTAGGTCGAACTCCTCCTCCTTCACACCCTCCGAGTGGGTGGCGTATCGGATGGTGACATTCCTGGTATCGGGGATCTCACGCCCTATCTCCACATAGCTTCGAACGAACTTTACTCCCGGAAGCTTCTCGGCCCGCTTGTAGAACCGTTCGAAATCCTTTCCGTAGGAGCGGATGTCGTTGTGGAAGATGACGGCCTCGGTGTCGGCGTCGTGATCCTTGGCCAGGATCACCTGCTTCTGGATATAGGAACAGCACACCGACGAGCAGTAGCTGTGGCCTCCCTCCAGGATCTGCCTGGAACCTACGCAGTGGATCCAGGCGATCTTGTGGGGATGCTTCTTGTCGGAGGGCCGGAGGATTTCCCCCTCGTGAGGGCCGGTGGAGCACAGCAGCCTCTCGAAATCGAGGCTCGTCACCACGTTCTTGATCTTCCCGTATCCGTAGTCCCCTCGAAGCCTGGGGTCGAAGACGCTGTACCCCGGGGCCAGGACGATGGCCCCCACTTTCACCACCTGCTTGCGGGGTTTCTGGTGGAGATCGATGGCGTTGTTCTGGCAAACGCCCACGCAGATTGAACACTTGCCATCCAGGAGATAGGTGCACCTCTCGTCGATGTAGGGGACCAGGGGGACGGCTTGGGAGAAGTAGATGTGGGTGGCTTTGTTGTCGGACAGCTCCTGGTTGAACGGATCGGGGATATTGAGGGGGCAATATTCGGTGCAAACCGTGCACCCGGTGCAGAGGTCTTCGTTGACGTACCTGGGTTTCCGGGTAAGAGTCACCTGGAAGTCACCGGCCTGCCCCTCCACCGTGTTCACTTCCGTGTAGGTCAGGATCTCGATGTTGGGGTGCCGATCACACTCGATGAACTTCGGCGATTCGATGCACATCGAGCAGTCGTTGGTGGGGAAGGTCTTGTCCAGCTGAGCCATCTTCCCACCGATGGTGGGGTTCTTCTCCACCAGGTAGACCTTGAACCCGGAGGTCGCCAGGTCCAGGGCGGCCTGGATGCCACTGATGCCGCCGCCAACAACCATGA
>JASFVN010000446.1:0-3575 GCA_050049805.1 Gemmatimonadota bacterium | reverse complement strand
GCCAAATTCCCTCGCGACATTGTCTGCGGTGGCGATCATGGCTGGCCTCCGTTCTCCGATTGCCCGCCGGGGTAATCGGTGGCTGGCCCGCCAAGGCTCTCTTCGTGCTCTCCCACGTTCCCCTGGATCGCCTCCAGGAGGACCTCCGTGATGTCCTTGACCTCCGGAGCGTCCTCACCCATGGCCAGCCGGCTCTCCTCGAAATTGCTGATGCAGTAGGGGCAGGATGTGGCCAGGACCTGGGCGCCGACCTCCACGGCCTGTTCCACCCGGAGATCGGAGAAGCGCTCTTCTTTGGGCGTTTCGGCCCAGATCCGACCCCCTCCGCCGCCGCAGCAGAGGCTGTCCTGGCGGGAATCGGGCATCTCTACCAGCTCCAGGCCCTCGATTTTTCTCAAGAGCTGGCGGGGTTCCTCGAAGATGCCGTTGTGCCGGCCCAGGTAGCAGGGGTCGTGGAAGGTGACCTTCGTCCCGGCGGCCCCCTCTCGGCGACTTGCGAGGCTCCCGTTCAACTCCAGCCGACCCTCCTCCACCAGCTCCAGGAGGAACTGGGAGATGTGGACCACATCCAGGTGGACCATGAACTCCGGGTACTCATTCTTGAAGGTGTGGTAGCAGTGGGGGGAGGCCACCAGCACACGCTTCACGCCGTGGTCGATGAAGGTCTTGATGTTCTCCCGGGCCAGGCTCTTGAAGACCTCTTCGTTGCCGGTCTTGCGGATGCTTTCGCCGCAACAACTTTCCTTGCTGCCCAGGATGCCGAAATCCACGCCGGCCCGCTTCAGGAGGTCGACGGTGGCTTCCGCTACCTTTCGCATTCTCGGGTCGTAGGCGTAGTAACATCCCACGAAGAGGAGGATCTCCATCCCCTCCTGGAAGGGTCTCACGGAGAGGTCGCTGGCCCATGCGTCCCGCTTCTCTCGCTCCTCACCCAGAGGATTCCCATCGCTTGCCAGGCTGGTTCCAGCCGTACTGATGCCGGTGACAGAGGCCGGGAACACGTCATACGCCGTGGCGATTCTCCGGATTGCCACACCCACCTCGATCTGCTCCACTCCCCTGGGGCAAAGGGAAGGGCAGCGGCCGCAGGTCGTGCACCGCCAGATCTCGTCGAGCTCGATCTCCGGAAGGCCCAGGGCGGCCTGCCAGACGATCTTCCGGATGCTGAAGGGCCGGACCCGGTTCCAAGGGCAAACCACGTCGCATTTGCCGCACTGGTAGCAGTACTTGAAGGCTTCGCCACCGGCCTCCTTGATCTCCTCGACGATCTCGGCGAAGGGGGTGACGGTTTCCATGGCGCTCACGCCTCCGGGCCTCTCACCTAGGCACCCTTCGCCATTCGGTTCACCGCGTCCATCACCTTGTCCCAGCCGTGTCGGTTTGCCAGGGCCTCCAGGTCCTCATCCACCTCCTCGGGCTGGGGTTCCGCTTCGACCTCCTCCTCCCTTTCCTCATAGATCAGGGCGTCGGCCAGGCACCAGGTCACGCAAAGGGGCTCATCGAGGGTCGGGTCCGACTCGCACATGTCGCACTTCAGGGGAAGACCTGAGTCCGGCTCCTTGAAGAGGTCCCTGGACGGACAGGAGGCCCGGCAGAAGGCGCATTCTTCGTACACTTTTCCGTCGATGACGTACTTGTCCCGCCCGGCGCACTCGGCCGCCGTGTATTCACCGGCGAAAACCGGGACGTAGATGTCGGAAAGGGGATCCCGGATCACCCGGACCCTGGCCCGGGCCGGGTTGGTGCTGCTGAATCGAGGCAGAGCATGGTGAGCAGCGCAGATCACCTCACAGGCCCGACATCCATTGCACTTGTCCACCTCGATCCGGATGTTCTTGATGATCCTCGTGGGCTTCTTTTCGGGGATCACGGTGTGCCCCCTTCCGCCTGGGCTGCGAGAGCAGGCTCTTTGTCTCCCTCCTTCAGAAGACCCATCCGGGCGAACTCTTCGTAGACGTAGTCCAGATCCAGATCGTGGAGGGTCTCTCTGGTGGGAATCCCGTCGCTATTCCAACCTTTGAACTTGTAATACTCGTCCAGGAGCTTCTGCTCCAGCTCAGGAAAACGCCTCCGCCAGTGGTCTTCCGGGGGTTTTTCGTCGGCCCGGGTGAGTCCCCGCCGGAGATTGTTGGCTCGGACCAGGTTCCGATTCCTTTTGGTCAGGTGAACCAGGCCCTCCTCGTCCAGGTCGAAGCCCGCCCCAGATGAAATCAGACCGGGAAGGTTGTGGATGTGGAAGGGCGGCTTCAGGGGAAAGGAGGACAGACCGGCGCACATCCCGGTGCTGTCGTCGATGTAGTGCATCTGTTCTTGCCAATGCACGATTTCGCAGGTGGCATCCACCGGGGGATAGTTCGGTATGGACTTCTCCCCCCGAAGCTCCCATTCCACGAACCATTCCTTGAACCTCTCGTCGGGAACGTGGGGCCAGTCCTCGATGAAGGCCTCGTTTTCTTCCCGGGTCGGGAAGGCCGACTGGGGGAAGTTCCCCTCGATCTGCGTGATGTTGGCCTTCTCCCCGGTGCAATACATGAGGAAGTAGATGGGATTGAGCATCCCGAGCTTCAGAGGCAGCTGCTCTGTCTTTCGGATGTTGTTGTGGGCGTACTCCTCAGCCCCTTTCCCGATGGCCTCGGCAGCCCAGTGGGTGCCGTCGGCCAACACATCCCCGATCCCCTCCCTCCGGACGATCCTGTCCAGGAGCCAGTAGAACCGGCCCTCGTTGTCGGCGGGGAAGTCGGGCATGTCCTGGTCCGTGAGGATTCCGGCCTCGTATAGCTCCACGGCGAAGGCCATGACCTGGGGGCCGGAGAATGCGTCGATGCCGTGCTCCGTTGCCTTCTGTGCGATGCGAAGCCCGAAATCCAGGTCAGAGTAGGCCCCCATGGTATAGGTGAGCTTCGAAAAGCACTTCATCATGTAGGAGCAGAACCGGCTGTCCACGGCGATGGACGCACCGCATTTCATGGGGCAGTTGTGGCAACTCAGGAGCCGGGTCCGCATGGTCTCCATGGTGCCGGTCCATTCCTCCTGGACCTCCTCCGCCCAAAAACCCTTCTTTCGCTCCCTGGCATTCCCCCACATGAAGTTCTCGGTGTGCCACTGCTCGTCGTGGACCGCCATCTCCTGGGGCGAGCCAAGCCCCGCCAGAATCGGCATGACGCCCTTGACCGGGTTCTTTTCCCGTATCCGGATGTATTTCAGCGCCTCGTTGCAGTGTTGGAGGAACTCCATGGGCCGGGCGATGTTGATGTCCTTCGATCCCCGCACGGCGATGGCCTTCAGGTTCTTGTCCCCCATGACAGCGCCCATCCCCAGGCGGCTAGCGCTGGCGCGCCCCTGCTCGATGGAGGCGAAGAAGACCCGGTTCTCCCCGGCGAGGCCGATGGAGGACACCTGCACATTCCGGTCGTTCAGCTCCTGGCGGATAAGCTCTGCGGTCTCCAGCGTCCCCAGCCCCCGGAAGTGCCGGGCGTCCCGGATCTCCACCTTGTCGTCGCAGATCCAGAGATAGACCAGGTCCGGAGCCTTCCCCCGGATGACCACCTTGTCGTAGCCGGCGTACTTCAGCTCCG
>JASFVN010000269.1:0-6269 GCA_050049805.1 Gemmatimonadota bacterium | reverse complement strand
GGAGGAGGCGGTGCTCACCCGGGATCGGAGCGCCGTCGGCCACCCCGGGAGGGAGGACATCCGGGTAGCGGACCAGTCCACACTCCTCGCCAAGGACTTCGGGGCCCAATCCACCGTGGAAGACCGGCTGGGGAAACACCTCGTTCACCATCTCGAAGGGCAGGGATTTCTGATATCCGTCCGGAGCGATGACCGTGATCCCCGTGGCTCCCTCGACGTCGAGCTGGAGATGGGCCAGCAGATCCTGGACTGTCACCCCCCCATAGCTGACATAGTCGTCGTGCTTCTGCTGGGTGTTGTTGGCAAGCATGAACTGGCTGTGGATTGGAATGGTATAGATCTCCTCCAGAGGAATGGTGAGAATGGGAGCCATCTCCTGGCCGGGTTGGCTCAAACCGCTCCCGGGGTATCTACCCACCTCCAACTCCGCGCCGTTGGAGAACCCGTCCCCGTCGGAGTCCCGCTCCTTCATACCCTCCAGGGCCTCGACACTTCTGCCTGCACCGGCATAGTCCCGCCCGAAGCTGTTCAAGGTGGCCGCCGCCGAGACTCCTCCTCCGTAGAGAAGAAGGTTGTGGCAGTTGTCACAGGCACTTCCAACCAGTTTACCGTCCTCCATCATCCCTGAGTGGCAGGTCTGGCAGTCGTCCAGGCGGGTCCCAACCAGAGACGGAAAGGCACGGATGAAGTTGTCGGCATCCAGGTCGTTCTCGTGACCCTGGTAGGACCGGGACGAGCGGGGCGTTCCGGAAACGGCCGAGTCAGATGGGTTACAGGCCGTGATGAAAACCGGGACCAAGGCCAGCAGAGCAGCGGCTCCGTAGTTGCCAAGGGGGGATTTGCTCAAAGGGGATCCGCTCATCTCCGAACCTCCTGAGGATCGGCAGCTTTCAGGCCGACTTCGGCCTCCCGGGCCTTCCTTCCGCCCGGACCGTAGCTGTCGTGGATGACGCGGCGGTACACAATGGAGTAGTAACGGAATCGGCCCGACATATGGGAGCCGACGGAAGCCACCACAACCACCAGGAGGAGAATCGGAATCCGGTAATCCCAGGCCAGGGGAACGAGGCAGAGGAGTGCCAGCTTCCCCAGGGTCATGAGACCCCGTCCCTGATGAAGCCAGAGCAGGCGGAGACCCGATTCCACCCCCCCAAGGGCGACACCGGTCCCGATGGTCGCCCAGAGGCTTACCTGAAGCCTTTCCGGAGAAACGTCGAACGCGTGTCCTCCCAACAGGAACGCCATGGCCCCGATATGGGCAGTCCTCAGAGCGATGTTCAGGGCTCGCATGATCTCATCATTTCTCCCAGGCCTCGTTCCCGCGTCAAAGGTTCAGAAATTCCCCCGTATCGGGGTGAGGGAAGAACCCCGGTAGAAGCCCGAGGGCGTCTTTGAATTCGGATGACTTCAAGACCTGGAGGAAGGCCTGGACCGGTGCCCGCCCCAAGCGCTCTCGGGTCGAGAAGAAGTCGTACTCCTCGTCCCGAAGGGGTTCGAATCCAAGGTCGTAAGCATGGGCCACCGCCTCGATTCCCAAACCCCAGTCAGCCCGGCCGGAAGCCACCGCAGCCGCCACGGCGTTGTGAGAGCGGGTTTCCACCTCGTACCCGGCAATCTCGGATCGAAGCTCTTCCAGGGTGAGACCCCTGGAGGCGGCAATCTCCTGGAGCAGGAGGTCCAGGAGCACACGGGTGCCAGCTCCCTTGGTGCGGTTGAGCATCCTCAGGTCAGCCCTCCCCACCAGCTTCGCGAGGGTGGGAGGGCGGTCCGGGAACATGTCGCTGCGGAAGTAGATGCCCTGGCGCCTGACATAACCCCTTATCAGCACCCCTTCCTCACCAACCCGCTCCAGAGCGCCACGGTTATACTCTCCCGAGGCCGGATCCAGTAGGTGTGAGCCGGCGAGATCGGTCTCGCCGCGGGCGCAAGCCTCCACTCCAGCGGAAGATCCCACGTTGATGACCTTGGCCGTGAGTTCCCCTTCCCTCCGCAGGATTTCCAGGGCCAGGTCCACCCCCCTGCAATGGCTCCCGATAATGGTCAAGTCCGGCACCCTCATCTTCTTCGCCAACGGCCTCACTCGCACCAGGTCCCCTTCACGGGCCACCCCCCGATCCGCTGGCAGCTCCATAGTCCCGTCCGCCTGGGCGAAGGCGTGAATGGAACCGGAAGCTCCCGTGATGGGATAAGCGGCGGGCATACCTCCAGCGCCGGGGACCAGATTCACCAGCACGTGCTCATGGCGTCCCTCCGCAGAGTGATATCGAACGGCAAGCCGGGCCTCAAATGACTCTTCTTCGACGGGGGCCGGAAGGTTCGCCAGTCTCCGAATGACAGGGGCAACGAAGAGGTTGAAGGTGATGATGGCGGAGGTGGGAAAGCCCGGAAGGACCACCACGGGGCGGCGCCCCCACGCAGCCAGGACGATGGGTTTTCCCGGTTTGATGCTCACGCCGTGGACGAGGATTCCCGGCTCTGACAGGCCGTCGATGACACCGAAGGTGAGGTCGCCGGCTCCTTTCGAAGTGCCGCCGGAAAGGATGACCACATCGAAGTCCCTGTGGGCCTTTTGGCAAGCAGCCTTCAGGGCTTTCTCGTCGTCCGGAATTACTCCCAGGAACTCCGGCTCCCCGCCATGATCCTGCACCGCCGCCGTGACGGTGGTGGCGTTGGAATCGTAGATCTTGCCTGGTACCAGAGGCTTTCCCGGAGGGACCAACTCGTCCCCAGTGGAGATGATAGCCACCCGTGGGCGCCTGCGAACCTTGACCCGGTCGATACCCAGGGCCGCCAGTACTCCGAGCTCCCGAGTCGTCAGCTCCTGGCCGGCCCGGAGCACGGTCTCCCCCGTCCGCATGTCCCCCCCGGCCACCTGGATATTGGATCCCGGTGCCACAGGCTTGTAGAGCCGGAGAGTGTTCTCCTCCACTTCGCTCAATTCCACCATCTGCACCGCGGACGCACCCCGAGGAATCACACCACCCGTGGCCACCTCCAGGGCAGTGCCTTTCGCGACCTCCATGGTCGGGACAGCTCCGGCCGGCGCTTCATCTGGCAGGAGCTCCAGCGTCACCGGCGCGTCCTCTTCGGCCTCGAAGGTGTCAGCAGCGTTGACGGCATATCCATCCACGAGAGACCGGTCGAAAGGAGGCACGTCCACGGGAACCAGGATATCCTCGCTGAGAATCCGCCCCTGAGCTTCGGTCAGAGGCACCTCTTCTGAACCCAAGGGATCCAGGTTGAGAGCCTCGTGCCAGATTCGCTCTGCCTCGGACTTGCGTACAGTCTTGAGAAAGTGAATGCCCTTGCGCGCCATGATACCCTCTTCAGTACAGGTATACCTCCACTTCGGTGCCCGCCTCCAGGCCCTCCTCGTCTCGCCCCACAATCACAAACCCGTCGGCCCTGGTCACTGAGGTGAGAACTCCGGCACCGCCGGACCGGAGGGGTTCGACAGTCCCTTCCTCAGGAAGCGTGACCCGTACGAAATCCGTGCGGTTGAGGGACGAGGCGATCTTCCGTTTCAGGTTGCCCCGGACCCTGCGATTCCACCGGCGCTCTTCCTGGCCCAGCTGAAGCTGGAGGGCCGGCCGAACGAAGACGTCGAAGCCCACCATGGCAGCCACAGGATTGCCAGGGAGGAGTACGGCCAGAGTATGGCCCAAACGGCCAAAAGCCAGAGGAGAGGCGGGCCGAATGTTGACGCCATGGACGAGGAGCTCCCCGAGCTCCGTCAGGAGACCCGGCAGATAGTCCTCCTGGCCGGTGGAGGTAGCTCCGGTGGTGAGGAGGATGTCACCGTCGAAGCTGAGAAGGGCCTCCCGAAGGGCCTCCCTCTCGTCCGGAACGGTCCCCAGCCATCTCGGCTGACCGCCGGTCTGGTGAACCATCCCCTCCAACATGGGGCCGCAGGAGTTGACCACCTGCCCCGGCCGGACCCGGTCCTCTGAATCATACTCCACCAGCTCATTGCCGGTGGAGAGGATTCCGACTATCGGCCGCTTCATCACCGCCACTTTGGACACCCTGATGGAAGCCAGTACACCGAGATCGGCAGGTCGAAGGAGCCGACCCCGCCCCAGGACCCGGTCCCCCCTCTGAATGTCTTCCCCGGCCCGAGCCACGTTTCGGCCGGGGACCACCGAGGCGTTGGCCAGGACCACGTCGCCTCGGTCGGTAGCGTACTCCGCCATGAGGACGGCGTCGGCACCCGTCGGCATGGCGCCGCCCGTCATGATCCGGACGGCCTCACCCGGTTTGACATCCAGGTCGCCGCTATCGCCCGGTAGGATCTCTCCGACGACCCGGAAGGGGACCGGGTCGTTGGGTGTGGCCCCGAAGGTCTCGGCTCCCCGAACGGCGAAGCCGTCCATGGCGCTCTTGTGGAAGGCAGGGACGATCTCCGTTGAGATGACGTCCTGGGCCAGGGTGCGGCCCAGAGCCTCCCGTAAAGGCACCATTTCCTCCCCGAGGGGCCTCACGCACGACCTCAGAGCCTCCAAGCCCGACTCCAAGTCGGTCTTTTCGAAAAACCCCATCATTCGCACGTCGTCTGGCATGGCGCTCCCTGGTCACACTTCACGGATTGCGGCCCCACTCCCCCAAAACCTCAGATCACTCCAAGTCTAGTGTCTCATTCCTGCGGGGTACATGAGCCGGGTTTCTCGACAAGCGCTCTGCGACCAGGCCCCCGGCCCCTCACGCAGTTCTTTTTGCTTGCCAACCCCTCCCCAACCGGCGTATCATACGCAAAGGACTCATACGAACGAACGTTCGTACGGAAGCTTATGCTGAAGCTCGCAGAGACGGAAAACCGGACCCCTGGCTTCGACGACAGGCGGCTCCATCTCCTGGAGTCGGCGGCACGGGTGTTTTCGGAGGTCGGTTACGACGGAGCCTCCATGAGGCGGATTGCCGCCGAGGCGGAGGTCAGCCCCGCCGGGATATACAACTACGTCACCGGCAAGGAAGAGATCCTCTACTGGATCCAATACCATACTTTCAATTCCCTTCTCCAGGACCTCGGGTCCAGCCTCGAAGGCATCGTCGATCCCAAGGAACGTCTAGCCACCGCCGTCCGCAATCATGTCCGGCACTTCGGCGAGCACATGCATGAGCTGAAGGTCTGCGCCCGGGAGCTCGAAACCCTGGAAGGGGAAGCCTACAGAGTAGTCCAGGAGCGGCGCCGCACCTATTTCGAGGCTGTCCACCAACTGGTCAAAGATCTGAAACCGGAATCGAAGCCCGAGTCCGGGCTGGATTCCTGGATCGCCACCGCCAATCTCTTCGGCATGATCAATTGGTTCTATCAGTGGTACGACGCCGGCCGCAGCCAGGTGAGCCTGGACGACCTGGCCGCCCAACAGACCGCCCTTTTCCTGGACGGGTTTTTCGCCTCCACCTCCAGCGGAGACGATGGAGACTCCGGGCCCCGGGGAGTCCGCGGGGGCGACGACGGCATACAGGGAGCCGACTCATGAGGTACGCAGAAACGGGCTTCAACCTGGAAGTCGATCTCACCAGGGGAAACATCGAGAGGGTGCCCACCGATCCGCATGTGAGCGAGCTGCACCTCGGGGGCTTGGGCACGAATGCCCGGTTGATGTGGGATCGGGTCGGCCCGGAGGTGGACGCCTTCGACGCGGAGAACCTCCTGGTCTTCGGCACAGGCCTTCTCGCCGGCACGCCCGCTCCGGGATGTAATCGCACAATCGTATCCACCGTCTCTCCCCAAACAAAGCTCTTCGCCTTCTCCATGATGGGGGGATTCTGGGGGCCGGAGCTCAAGCACGCCGGATACGACAAGGTGGTCATCCGGGGAAAGGCCCCCGAGTGGGTCTACCTCTATATCAACAACGATACGGTGGAGATTCGGGACGCCAAGCGGTTCGTGGGCCTGGGCACACTGGAGAGCGCCGAGCTCATCCGACAGGAGCTGGGGGATCCGAATGTGCAGGTCTCCTCCATCGGTCTGGCCGGTGAAAACCGGGTTTGGTTCGCCTCCATCGAGCAGGGCCGGGCCAGCGCCAGCCGCCTGGGCTGCGGTGGGGTCATGGGCGACAAGAACCTGAAGGCCATCGCGGTGCGAGGATCCAAGGACATCCAGATCGCACGGCCCCTGGAGTTCATCGAGCACTGCAACGAGGCGCTGAAGTACATCGAAAAACGGGACAAGAACCCCATCCGCGGTGTCATGCCCATCCTGGCCGGCCTCGGCTCACCCCAGGAGATGGCCATCCACGACGAGCAATGGCACACCGAGAACTTCA
>JASFVN010000044.1:0-22223 GCA_050049805.1 Gemmatimonadota bacterium | reverse complement strand
ATCATCATGCAGAGGTGATAAGCCTCCACCACGACACCTACGCCCATGGGTTGGATCGTGTCCCAGACCGCCTGTGCCACCTGCTCCGTGAGGCGCTCCTGGACCTGAAAACGGCGAGAGAAGACCTCTACCAGTCTGGCCGCTTTGCTCAGGCCCATGATCTGACCATCCGGTATGTAGGCCACGTGGGCTTTACCGAAGAAGGGAAGCAGGTGGTGCTCACACATGGAGTAGAGTTCAATATCCTTCACGAGCACCATGTTGTGATGCGTCTCTTCGAAGATCCCATCGCCGATGGCTTCCTCGGGGGTAAGATGGTAGCCCCGGGTCAAGAACTTCATGGCCTTGGCCACCCGCTCTGGAGTACGATCCATGCCTTCCCGATCCGGTTCTGGATCCAGGCGAGCGATCATCTCCCGAACCAGCTCTTCGAACGGGACCTCCGACAGGTTCGTTCCGTCCACTTTTCCGTCGCCTGACATCATCGACCTCGCATTGGAGTGGTATGACGAAAACAGGGTCTACGGTCACGTGAGAAAAGATGTCACCGTTACCCCTCAGATACCACCGGGGTCCTCTCCACCGCCCTCCACGATCCAGCGGCCAGCAACCACCGAATCGGGTAAGGCGCCCAGGGCCATGCCGGGCATACCACAAAAAGAAGGCCGGCATCCGCAGGGACGCCGGCCTTAGATACGCACCGGAAGGCAGTTATTGAAGCCCGGGTCAAAACGTCTGGTGACTTCCCTAAGCTTTCGCAGTCCCCCGAAAGGGCAGGACGTCCGCCGTTGGAGTCAGTCCCGGCTTCATCTGTGTTGGCTCAGTAACGAAGCCTTCCGACACGCTCTGAAAACAATATAGGGATGACCGGGGTCTCTCGTCTAGGATTCTTTCAGAAAGAAAAGTTCTCCGACCAACGTAATCCGGCTAACCTCCTGCCCTCGGGGAGGATTCGGGCTCATCACTCACCTACTTAGAAAGGCGGAAACTCCGGAGAACACGAAGATTCTTCAGGTCGTTTCCCACCGGATCCGGTTCCTTCGGTGTCTCGAGGATCTTCGGTACCCGGGAGAGCCTGTGGTCCTCGACGATCCGGCGAAAGGGTTCCAGGCCGAGGCTTCCCTCCCCAATATGCTCATGCCTGTCTTTCCTGGAAGCGAAGGGATTCTTCGAATCGTTCATGTGAATCAGGCCCAATCGATCCAGCCCCAACACGTCCTCGAACGCCGCCCAGACTCCTTCGTAGTCACTGACGAGATCGTATCCTGCCGAGTAGGCGTGGCAGGTATCGAAACACACTCCAAGACGGTGGTGATGCCGCGTCGGAATCTGCCGGATGATGGAGGCCAGGTCCTGGAAAGAGGCCCCGACCGTCGTGCCCGCTCCCGCCGTAAGCTCCAACAGGACCCTGGTCCGGCCGGACACTTCGTCCAGGGCACGGGCAATCCCCTCGGCGTTCCTGGCCAACCCTCTCGAGTGATCTCCATCGGTAGCATTGCCCGGATGGGTCACCAGGAATTCCAGATTGAGGCCAGCGCACCTGGCCAACTCCAGGGTGAACGAGTTCAGAGAACGGTCCCAAAGATCAGGATCGGGTGAGGCAAGATTGATGAGGTACGAGTCGTGGGACCCGGCGACCCGAATCTGATTCTCCTTCATCTCCTGGGAAAACGCCTTTTCCTCATCAGCAGTGAGCGTCGGCTCCGCCCATCGGTTCGGCTGTTTTGTGAAGAGCTGGAGGCAGGTGGACTCGATGGCCCTCGCCCGGGCAGGGGCGTTGGCCACTCCCCCAGCGGTAGAAACGTGGGCCCCGAATTCGTCAAAAGGAGGGTCGCTGCCGGTCATGGAAGGGAAAAGGTGACGCCCCTTTCGGGGGGCGTCAACCCGAAAACCCCCAGGGGAACAGGGATCCGGAACCCGGTACTTTCTTCCACACCGCGGAAAAAAAGATCCTGCCTTCTTCGCTCCCGACAGCCACCCGCCTTCGGACCGTTACGTCTCTAAACGACCGTGAAAAATAGGTTTACGGCATCCTCATCCCCGGGCCGCATGGGCTCGAAGGGCGGGCATGCCTCTTGAGGCTTGTTTCGATCCGTGCGAGCGCAGCCTGCGCCGCACGAGACATCGTCAACGAATAGGACCAACCGGAGGCCAAAGAAGAATGAGGATCAGCACCGACGGGTTCATTGACATCCGGACCAGTGTCAAAGTCCGGACGCCGGGGCTTCACGATGTCAAAATCGAGCCCATGCCCGAGGCTGAAGCCATGGCCTTCCTTCTCTCCCATTCCTTTCCCGGACACCGCCGCATCGTTCGCCCCTTGACGCAGAGGGAGCGGATCAAGCTGAAGAGGGCTTCCTGGGCCGATTCCGTGAACGAACGGATGTATCTCGTGGATCGGGTGTGGCGAGACATCACCACCCCCGTCCCCTCTCCTATCGATCCTGAAGAGCCCGAGCTCGTTCAGATCGTCAGCGTTGAAGGAGGATGGGCTTATCCGATTTACCTTGCTGGGGTTGAAACCCGGGTCATGCCCACGGGTGGAGTCCTCCTTTCGGAGTTGAGAAAGAAGCTGGGCGCGCCACTCCTGGATCTAAGCGGTCAAAAGGCGAGCTGAAACAAGGGTGCCTCCTCGCCGAAGACGGAAAGCCCCGGCGCTCTCTCGAGCCCGGGGCGTTTCCGTTGGACCTCTCTCGGGACTCGTCTAGTCCCGGCGGCCCAGTCCGCCCTCGGTCATCCCTCGGATATCCAGAAGCTCGTCCAACTCCTCTTCGGACATCAAATCCCGCCGGAGCACGACCTCCCGAACAGTCACGCCCTCTCGAGCAGCCTCCTTCGCAACCTCGGAAGCGCCTTCGTACCCCAGGCGGAGGTTCAGGGCCGTGGCCATGGCTGGGTTCCTTTCCAGGAGCTCCCGGCATCGTTCGGCGTTGGCCTGGATCCCCGCGACGCACTTGTTGGTGAAAGCACGGCACCCGCCAGCCAGAATCTCGATGGACTCCAACAGAGAGGAGGCAAGTACGGGCATCATCACATTCAGCTCCAGGTTGCCTCGGCTTCCTGCCACGGTAATGGTGTGATGATTCCCCATTACGCGAGCAGCTACCATCATGAGGGCTTCGGCGAGGACCGGATTGACCTTCCCGGGCATGATGGAACTTCCGGGCTGCACGGCCGGCAACTGGATCTCGTTGAGCCCAGAGGTGGGGCCGCTGGCGAGCCACCGTATGTCGTCCGCCAGCTTCATGAGGCTTGCGGCCAGGGTGTTGAGGGCTCCGGAAGCCGCGACCGCTCCGTCCTTTGCCCCTTGAGCCTCGAAATGGTTCTCGGCTTCCTTGAAGGTCAGGCCCGTGGAATCGCTGACCCTTGCGATGGCCTTTTCTGCGAAGGCCGGATCGGTATTGATGCCCGTCCCTGTAGCGGTTCCCCCAAGGGCCAGCTCACTCAGCTCCAGGGAGGCAGCTCTCACTCTCCGAACGCTCAAATCGATCTGCCTTGCCCACCCTCCGAACTCCTGCCCCAACCGGACCGGCGTAGCATCCATGAGGTGCGTTCGGCCCGACTTCACGATGGGGTCGAATTCTCGGGCCTTTTCCCCGAGGACCTTCCCCAACATCTCCAGGGCCGGAATCAGATCTTCCTCCAGTCCAACCCGGGCGGCCAGATATATGGCCGTCGGGATTACGTCGTTGGATGATTGCCCGAAGTTGACGTGGTCATTGGGGTGCACGTCCAGGCCTTTTCCCTCGAGGATTTGCTCGGCTCGTGCCGCGATAACCTCGTTGGCATTCATGTTGGTGGAGGTCCCGGAACCCGTCTGGTACACGTCCACTGCGAACTCTTCATCCCACCTGCCCTCGGCCACTTCCCTCGCGGCATCCGCGATGGCCGAGGCCCGGACATCGTCGAGATGTCCCAGCTCCCCGTTGGTGAGGGCGGCGGCTTCCTTGACCAGCCCCAAAGCCCGGATGAAGGGTCGGGGGAACCGCTGACCGCTGATGGGGAAGTTCTCCACGGCTCGCTGGGTCTGGGCACCAAAGAGCGCATGAGCGGGCACCCGAACCTCTCCCAGAGAGTCCCTTTCGATTCTCTCAGTGTTGGACATTGCACGGACTCCTGGCTGGCCACCTACTCTCTCGAAGTGATGGGAGCCGTGGGCCAAGCCGCGACGGCTACCTACGACTTCCTGGGCGGGCGACTGGGTCGTAGCTCGATACGACTGGGCAAAGCGTTGCCCGGGTAACGGAGGAGATCCAGGACCGCTCGGGAAACATCCTCCGATGTCAGAGCCCACCCCTCCTTCTCTCCTGCTGGACGACGCCCGAAGCTGGTGTCGACACTGCCAGGCATGATGAGGCTCACCCGGATGCCCTCATACCGGAGGTCCAACATCATGGCCTCCGTCATGCCAAGGAGACCGAACTTGCTGGCGTTGTAGGCAGTGCCACCGGCGAAGGTGTTCCGGCCCGCCAGGGATCCGATGTTCAGGATCCACGCATCTTCCGACTCGTTCAACAGCGGAATGGCGGCTTTCGAGAGATAGAAGACACCGCTCAAGTTGGTGTCGATCTGGGCGTGCCAATCCTCGACGGACATCTCCTGGATGGAAGCGAAGATCCCTATCCCGGCGTTGTTCACAAGAAGGTCCAGCCCCCCGAATCTCTCTGCGACTGCCTCCACCACCGACGTACATGAATCGGGATCCCTGACATCGGCGACCAGGCCAAGGACCCGGTTCCCGCCAAGGTCTGAAAGCCCGTGATCCGTCGCAACGACATCGCTCTCGGTTCGAGCGGTGAAGGCTACGTTGAAACCTGCCTGCAACAGGTCACGGACGATGGCTCTCCCAATCCCTCTGGTCCCCCCCGTCACCAGGGCTGTGCGACCCGCGAAGTCCGTCATCACTCGCCCTCCATGAGCCATTTCTCAGCCTCCAAGGCGGCCATACACCCGGTGCCGGCTGCCGTAACTGCCTGGCGATAAACGTCGTCCATGACGTCCCCGGCTCCGAAAACTCCTGAAACGCCCGTTCGGGTGGTCCCGGGTTCGACAATCATGTACCCCGTGGGCTTCAGAGGCACGGATTCGCCCAGAAAGGCTGTGTTCGGCGTATGCCCGATGGCCATGAACACGCCTTTGCACTCCAGGATCCTGCTCTCTCCCGATTTCGTGTCTTTCAGCTGGACCCCCGTCACGAAATCATCCCCAAGGATGTCTTCCACGGTAGAGTTCCACTCCACCCTCACCTTCGGGTTCGCCAGAACCCGATCCGCGAGCATTTTGGACGCTCGGAGCTCCTCCCGCCTGTGCACGATGACGACCTCGCTACCATACTTGGCCAGGTGCTCCGCCTCAGTCATCGCCGAGTCCCCTCCACCCACCACGACCAGGGGTTGATCCCTGAACGCCGGGAGGGCGCCGTCGCAGACGGCACAGGCCGATACTCCGCCCCCCGAACGAGCCAGACGCGTCTCATTCTCCAGACCCAACCAGTTGGCCCTGGCGCCCGTGGCGACGATCACGGCCTTCGCCAGGACGTCTCCGCTGTAGCTGGTCCGAAGCACTTTGGGCTCGACACCGAACTCCACTTTCACCACGTCATCCTGAATGATCCGGGTCTCGAACCTCTCTGCCTGTGCCCGCATCTTCATCATCAACTCTTGGCCATCCACGCCATCGGGAAAGCCCGGGAAGTTCTCAACCTCGGTGGTGAACATGAGCTGGCCACCGGGGATCATCTCAGTGCTCCCCATCCCTTCGATAACCAGCGGAGCGAGATTCGCTCGAGCAGCATAAATCGCAGCCGTCCAGGCCGCCGGCCCCGAGCCGATGATCACAACGTTCTCAATGGTTCTGTCGTCACTCATGGTCTGTTTCGCCCTCAGGCGGTTGGAAGATTGCTGGAACAAGGCCAATCAGGCCACGAAGCTATTACTTCTCGGATTCCCTGAAGATCCTCAGGTTCGTGGAGTGCCCCGGGTTCACCCGGGCATCTGGATCCAGGATTCGCACAGCCTGGTTGACCGCTACGGCGGCCTCGGCGAAGCCCGTGGCGATGAGGTCCAGCTTCCCGTCATATGCCACCATGTCCCCCACGGCGAAAACATTGGGGAGGTTCGTCCTCATCAACCGATCCACTCGGACTCTGTTCCCCTCCAGCTCCAACCCCCATCCCTTCATGGGACCCAGATCTGGTTTGAAGCCCAAGAAGGTCAGGACGGCATCGACCTCCAGCACGGTCTCCTCACCGGTCCGGTTGTCGAAGATCACGACCGATTCCACTCGGGCCCTCCCTCGAATCTCCTTCACTTCATGGTGATCCCGGAAGGAAAGCTCACCGGCCTTCGAGGCGACCCTCAACTCCGCCACGGAACGCTCCACCGCACGGAAGGCGCCCCGGCGGTGAATGAGCAGGATTTGAGCGGCAATGTCCTTCAGCGCCAATGTCCAGTCCAGGGCCGAATCCCCTCCACCCACCACCAGAATCTTCCTCCCCCGGAAGAGCCCCTGATCCTCCACGGAGTAATAGACCCCCTTGCCCAAAAACTCTTCATAACCAGGGCACTTCAGCTTCTTGGGTTCGAAGGCCCCTTTTCCCCCGGCCAATACCAGGGTCCGAGTTCTATACTCTCCACCTTCGGCCTGAAGAAGGATCAGGTCTCCCTCCTTCCCCAGATCGACGACCTCCTGGTCGAGGACCACCTCCGGGTCGAACTGAAGAGCCTGGGCAATGAGGTTCCTACCCAGATCCCTTGCCAGAATTCTGGGAAAACCGCCGACGTCGAAGATGTACTTCTCGGGGTAGAGGGCCATCAGCTGGCCCCCCAGCGCGGGGAGGGAATCGATGATCCGGACCGAACGTTCACGCATACCGGCGTAAAAGGCTGCGTAAAGGCCTGTGGGGCCCCCACCGATCACGGTGATGTCGGCAATATCCTGCTGCATCTCTTCTTCTATCTCCCTGTATCCACCGGGGAAATGACCGCTCCATTCTCGCCCACTGGTGTCAGATGTCCATGGCTACCGAACCGTCCCTGCCCAGGGCAAGGCGCGCTGCATCCCGGACTACTTCACGGGCATTCTCATAGTCCACCGCGTCCACGGCTTGGAGGAGGGGTACCCACCGGCACTCAGTGATTCCCTCGGCTTCTTCTGGAACGGCTTCCCCATCTTTGGAGGTCATGAGGAAGAAGGCGCAGTACTTATGGATGAGGCGCCCGCGGATGCGGAAATACCAATCGATGCTTCGAAGCTCTGGGCCCAGTACCAGATCCTTCAACCCGGTCTCTTCCGACACCTCTCTCATACCGGCTTCGTGGGGAGCCTCCGATCCCTCCAGGTGCCCTTTCGGCAATCCCCAATGCCCGTAGGGATCTTTGATCAAGAGTACGTGGATACGTCCTTCGATTCGACGGACCACCACGCCCCCCGCGCTGTGCTCCAGGCGGGCCCCCCGGTCGGATTGGGCTCCCGACCGGGCGCTCTTGAGGGGTGATCCGTGCCCGGTAGTCCCCGGGGCCTCTCCGTCAGAAGATGGAGAGTCGGACATATCGCTGAGGGTTTTCTCGGAGATCCTCGAGCAGGGCGGCCAGCTCACCCAGAACGCCCTGGGTCCGAGTAATGAGGAGAGTGTCTTGCATCAGGATGCCCAGGGCACCCTCCCCTGCTTCCACCTGAGCCGTCAACCGATCCAACCGTGCAAAGGTGGAATCGACCCGGACGATCATCCCCTGTGCCCCCTGCGCAGCCACGGCAAGGTCGCCGGACAGGACCTTGAGATTCCCCAGTGTGGCCCGAGCATCTACCAACATCGAATCGGTTCCAGGGGCTCCCAGAAGCTCCTCTGCCCGCTCGAATGTCAGGTGAGCCTGGTGGGCGGCGAGGCCCAGCTCTCTGGCCGATTCTTCGAATTCGGAAGCCAAATCCGAAACCGCCCCGGCCTGGGCTTCGACGAGCTGCCGCAAACGTTCGCTTACGTCCTGGACGTTGTCGATGGCCCGGCTGAGGTTCTGAGCGGTCTCTTCGGTGAAGGCCTCTTCCACCCGCTCGGTCAGATTACCCAGGTTCTCCGAGATGTCGTTGGCAGCTGCGGTCAGGCGTGAGAAATCGGGGAGGGCGTGTCCTCCCAATACACCCGGCTCTCTGGGCGGATAGAAGTGAAACTGCGTATACTCACCCTGATCCACGATCTCCGCCTGCCAATCGCCAAAGAAGTTCTCGGGAGCCAGGAGTACCCCAGCGTTGCCGGGAAGCTGCACCTCATTCCGAATCCTCATCACCACCATGACCGTCTCGCCGGCAGAATCCACGCTGATTTCCTGGACCTGCCCGATGTTCACGCCCCGGAACTTGACGGTATTCCCATTCATGAGCTGGCCCACTTCCTCGAACTGGGCCACGATCTCTTGAGTTCCCCGCCCGAAGCTGGCGTCCTGGAGCCAGAGAGTTCCCACCACCGCGACCAATATTCCGGCCACGATGACCACTCCAACCATGATTTCTCTTCGGCGTGTCATCCTGCTCCCTCCAGGAGCTCCGGTTTTCCTTCAATGAATCCTCTTACGACAGGATCGGCGCATGCCTGAATCTCTTCCGGCGTACCCCAGAACCGTATGACGCCGTCGTAGAGCATCCCGATTCTGTCTGCCACACGGTACGCACTATACATGTCGTGGGTGATCACCACGGAGGTGACCTCAAGCTCTTCCCGAGTCCGAATGATGAGCCTGTCGATGACCGTTGTCGTCACCGGATCCAGGCCGGTGGTGGGCTCATCGTAAAGAAGGTAATCGGGCTTGGTGGCGATTGCCCTGGCCAGGCCCGCTCTCTTCTTCTGTCCGCCGGAGAGCTGGGACGGGTATCTACCTTCATACCCCTCCAGTTCCACCAAGGCCAGGCATTCCCGGACTCGTCGGGATATGGTGTCCTCGGTCATCTCCGGGATCCGCTGGAGGCCCAGGCCTACGTTCTCCCCTATGGTGAGGGAATCGAAGAGTGCAGCGAATTGGAAGACATAACCCACATTCCTTCGGAGATCGTAGAGCTCCTCCAACTCCATCTCACCCACGTTCTTTCCGTCTACCCAAACCTCTCCTTCATCGGCCTTGAGGAGGCCCACCACATGCTTCAAGGCCACCGACTTCCCGGTTCCTGACTGACCGACGATGGCCACCGTTTCGCCCTGATGGACCTCCAGCGAGAACCCCTTGAGGACCCTGTTCACTCCGAACGCCTTGTGCACGCCCTTCATGAGGATGCTCATAGCAGGGTAGCGGCCCAGAAGGCGTCCAGAACCAGGATGACCATGCTGCTCACCACCACGGCCCGCGTGGTCGAAAGCCCAACGCCTTCCGCCCCTCCCCGGGTCGTGAAACCGAAGAAACAACCGATGGAGGTAATGGTGAGGCCGAAACTCGTGGACTTGATCACCGCAAACTGAATATCCCAGGCCTCGAAGAAGAGGCGGAGGCCCTTCATGAATTCAGGCGTGGACATGTCCAGGAGGTAGAGGGACGTGGCCCAGCCGGCCACAATCCCGATGGTGGTAGCCAGGATCACCACGATGGGTACCATGACGATGCCCGCAATCACCCGTGGCACCACCAGGTAGGCCACTGGATCGTACGCCAGGGTTTCCAGGGCGTCGATCTGCTCGGTCACCCTCATGGTACCCAGCTCGGCTGCGATATTTGCGCCGACGCGCCCAGACAGTGCGAGCCCCGTCAGGACCGGCCCCAGCTCAAGGATCATGGTCTTGCCCACCAGGGCACCGACGAAGTAGAGGGGAACGGCCCCGGTGAAGGTGTAGGACGCCTGGAGAGCCATCACCACACCGGTAAACGTTGCGATGAAAAGGGCGATGGGGACGGAGTCCACACCGATTCTGGCCATCTGGCCCAGCAGGAGACGCCCCCAGATATCGAGCCGTTGAACCGCCCGAATAGTCTGAAAAGCCAGTCCACCCCATTGGCCGATCTGAGCGGCCGTATCCATCGCCGACCGGCCTAGCCACCGGAACGGGTCCCAAAAAACACTCAGTCTCATTTGGTTGAGTATAGCCGAGGAGGGAAGGCCGTGGCTACCCTTCCCCAGGGTTGGAGGCGGGACAGCGTCAGGCGCCGCGAAAGTGCAGACGGGCCTTAGGGAAGGAGACCCTCGAGGCTAAACTCGACCTCTTCCCCCCGCCGACCGTCACGCCCCGGCAACTCGTAGATGACACGAATCCGGCGCACGGCCCGGTTCGGATCGTGGATGGTCACCTCGAAATCAAGCTCCTGCTCCTTCGAGCTCACCCGGGTTCGCACCCGGTCTCCAGGTTCGGCCTCCCTGGAGTCGGCGGGGTTCTTATAGAGAGTCTTCGTGGACTGCCGCCCGGTCTCGAGGTCCCGGGTTACCTTCACATAGCGAAACCAATCGGGTTGGTACCCCACAACATACTGGTATCCCCGTTGATCCACCCCGTGCCCATCCCGGTTGTGCCGCGCCATTCCTACCTCCGGACGAATGATACCCTGCCGAAACAACGTAAACGAATGTTTTTATTGGGAAAAACGATGTCAAGATCTGTCTTGCCTACCCTGGAAAAAACCTTGCGGAAAGGGGCTTTCGTTCCAATTCACCGAGGCTCATTTTGGCGGGAATCCATTTCCTCCCCGGAAGGCCTTGCTCTTAATCCGCGGGTTCATTAGCATAGCATTACTACCAACGGATGCTTGAGCCCGACGGTGGGCTTTCGCCATATCGCGCCCCTTTCTATCCCGCAATTCAGATAAGAGAAACCATCCGGCGAGCCGCCGAGTTGAATCCCACCTGATCCAGGGAAACCTGGAGGGTTCGCCAACCACTGGAGCCCCTCGTGGACATCGCAGAACTGAAGAGCAAGAGCGTATCGGACCTCCATGATCTCGCGGAGGAACTGAACATCTCCAACTACTCGGGTCTGAGGAAACAGGACCTGATCTTTCGAATCGAGCAGAACCTACTGGACAGCGATGTCGTGCTGAGAGGCGAGGGGGTGCTGGAGATTCTGCCGGAAGGGTACGGCTTCCTTCGATCCCAAGATTGGAATTATCTCTACGGGCCCGACGACATCTATGTGAGCCCCTCTCAAATCAAGCGGTTCGACCTGCGGACCGGTGACACGATCCTCGGGCAAGTCCGACCCCCCAAGGAGGGGGAGAGGTATCTGGCCCTTTTGAAGGTCGAGAGCGTCAACGGCGATGAGCCGGAGAAGGCCAAGCACCGGATCGCCTTCGACAACCTTCGGCCGAGATTCCCGGAGAACCGACTCCGTTTGGAGAACAAGACCGGGGACATCTCCATGCGGGTGATGGATCTCGTCACACCCGTGGGAATGGGACAGCGAGGGCTTATCACGTCCCCTCCAAAGGCCGGTAAGACCATCCTCCTTCAGAAAATCGCCAACTCCATCACCGAGAATCACCCTGAAGTCCACATGATCGTCCTCCTCATCGATGAGCGCCCGGAGGAAGTGACGGACATGGAAGAACATGTGGACGCCGAAGTCATCTCCTCCACCTTCGATGAACCCGCGGACCGCCACACACAGGTGGCTGAGATGGTTCTGGAGAAGGCGAAACGGCTGGTGGAGCATGGGAAAGATGTGGTGATCCTCCTGGACTCCATCACCCGCCTGGCCCGAGCCTACAACGTCACGGTACCCCACTCTGGCAAGATCCTCTCCGGGGGTGTGGACGCCAATGCCCTTCACAAACCCAAGAGGTTCTTTGGAGCCGCCCGAAACATCGACTCAGGCGGATCCCTTTCCATCGTCGCCACCGCCCTCATCGAGACGGGAAGCCGGATGGACGAGGTGATCTTCGAGGAGTTCAAGGGCACCGGAAACATGGAGCTGGTACTTGACCGCCACATCGCCGACAAGCGGATCTTCCCGGCCATCGATATCAACCGGTCCAGCACCCGGAAGGAAGAGCTTCTGCTTTCCGATCAGGAACTGAACCGGGTCTACCTCCTCAGGAATTTCCTCTCCGACATGCCGTCAGCCGAAGCCATCGAATTTCTGATGGAGCGGATGAAGAGGGTGAAGACGAATCAGGAGTTCCTGGATAGTATGGCTGAGGGAGCCTAGGTCCTTACTCGTCGACGACTCCGTCGTAGCGCGGGTTCACCACCAGATCTTCCCCCTCGAAGATCTTTCTGTCCCAGGGGAAAATGATGGTGGAGTCGGTCTGCAGGGCGACGTAGTCGGGCTGGTACCCGCCGTGGCGTGAAAAGCTGGTGGCAGTCCTGACTTCAGCCGGGTTCCGGTCCCGCACTGCCGCCAAACCCATCCGCAGGGTGTCTCCCGAGGACGTGATCTCGTCCACCAGCAGAATTCTCTTCCCCCTGCACTGCAGCGGCGCGGCGGAGAGCACCGCCGGCCGATCCCTTACCAACTCGCCCCCCTCACGCCTGGAGATGGTCAGGGAGTAGAAGTCCTTTCGAAGGACGGAAGCCACCACGGCACCTGGAAAAACTCCGGCTCGAGCAATACCGACAACCAGGTCAGGCTCGAAATCTCGTGCGACACGAAGCGCGAGGGCTCGACACAACTCTCCGAACACTTCCCAGGAGAGATCCAGAAACTCGGGCGTAGGGGTCTGAGCCCGATTCCAGATCTGATCGGGTGTCGTCATGAGGTTCTCCCAGATAGGGGAACCTGAAAACTACCCGAAACCGCAGAAAAACTCCAATCCACCCTTGACGATCCACCGACGATTCCGTCATCCTCACGAACGTGAAGGAGACCTCCATGGACGAAGCCACTCGATCCGAAGCCGACCGGCGTTTCCTGTCGGCCCTGGAAGAAACTGGTGCCCGTGACCCTCGGGATTACTACCGGAAGGCCCTTCGAGGTTTGAAGGAGTCGAATCCGCACGGGTACCAGAAGGCCGTGGGCTACTATCAGGAAGTACTGGTGCCTTCCATCACCAAAGGTGAGGTGGAGCCCCTCCGTGCCTGGCGAGATTACGGGCGGCTGATCGCCGAGGTCACGGCTCCGGGAAGAACCGTCGCAATCGATGAGACGGGTCGAGCCAGTCCCTTCCACCCCGAAGTCCCCATGGAGACCCTGGTCATTCACCTACCGGAAGCAAGAGGGGCCCGGGCCCTTCTCGTCTCTCTCCCCCCCACACCGTCAGCGGCCCAGCGCGCCACCTACGAGCTACTGATAGCCGGCAGGCACCGGCTTTCCGAATCCGCTTGAAAGAAGCCCTCTCACCGGCTGGTGCTCTACCCAGGTTTCATGGACGCCATCAAACCGTCCACCTCCGGCGGAGGCAGGGTCAATCGGCTCACGACCACAGTGGCAAGGAGGGAAAGGGTGAAGGCAGGAATCAGTTCATACAACCAGGCGTCGAGTGCCGGGACGAGAGCCCAGATGAAGGTCACTACCGTTCCGGTGATGAGCCCCGCGAACACACCAGCCCGGGTCAACCCTCTCCAGTAGAGAGCCAGGATCGAGGTAGGGCCCAAAGCTGCTCCCAGGCCGGCCCACGCGAAGAGCACAAGCCAAAACACAAGGGTTTCTGCCAACCAGCCCAAGATCAGAGCCAACGCCACCAGAAGGGCGACGGTGAACCTGGAATAAGTTACGAGTAGGCGGCGGGGAATCTCTTCTCCCCTCCGAACGACCTTCTGATAGAAATCCCTGACCAGTGCCGAAGCGGCCACCAGAAGCTGGGAATCGGCCGTGGACATGATGGCAGCGAAGATGGAAGCCACCACGATCCCAAAAAGAACGGGGTGGAGATGCAGCTGCGCCAACGTGGGGTAGAGGTTCTCCGTGTCCCCGGCCAGGAGCTGGTCAACAGCAGGGAAATAGACCCTGCCCGCCATCCCCACCAGAACCGCTCCCGCTCCCATGACGACGTTCCAGCTGGTCCCGATCCAAGCAGCCCACCTGAGCTGATCCGGGTCTTTGATAGAGATATATCGGACCAGGATGTGGGGGTTTCCGGGAGACCCGAGGCCGATTCCGACAAAACCTACCCAGGCGCCAAAGCCCAGGGATATGGGATCCACGAAAGCAGGATCATACGCCCTGAGTTCGGTCATGACCGGTCCCCAACCCCCAGCATCGGTGATGGCTACAATGGGCAGGATGACCAACCCCACCATCATGAAGAGGGCTTGCAGGGTATCCGTAAGACTCACCGCCAGGAATCCACCCATCATGGTGTAGCCCAGGACGATGGCAGCGGTCACCAGCACGCCCGACCACTGCGACAGACCGAAGCTGGCGGCCATGGCTTTGCCCCCACCCACGAACTGCGATGCCACGTAGACCACCATGAAGATGAGGATCACAACAGCCAGGGTCAGACGGAGTCTGCCGTCCTGGTCTCCAAAACGGGCGGCGAAGAAGTCCGGCAGGGTAATGCAGTCATGATGCTCGCTGAAGAGCCGAAGCCTCCGAGCATAGGTGAGGAACAGGATGAGCTCGGCCAGGGTGTAGCCCGATACCGCCCAGATGGCGGAGGCGCCCATGGCGTAGGCCATACCGGTGACTCCCAGAAGAAGCCATGCACTCCTCCCGGACACCACGGCGGAGAGAGCCACCACGAAGCGGTTCATCCGGCGTCCGCCTACGAAGAACTCGCTGATGCCCGCGGAAGAGAAACGAGAGGAGAAGATGCCGATGGCCAGGAGAAGGAGGAGGTAGGCCAGAAAGGCGCCCAAGGTGGAGCTGTCTACGGCGATCTGGGTTGCGATAACCCCTTCTTGCATGGAAAGACCTTCCCCCGGCGAGCCGGCTCAGTCCTCCAGGAGGAAGGTAACGGCCCAGGCCCCGATGCCAACGTGGGTGGAGATCACCGGCGTGGCAGCGGCCGAGAGGATCTCAACGTCACCGTATTCCTCCACCAACGCCTCATTCACCTGGGGAATGATCTCCGGACAGCCTACGTGAACGATGCCGAACCGCAGGTTGCAGGCGCCGGAAGGGATCCTCTGCCGCAGAGCCCTCAAAACGGCCGGGATCATTCGTTTCCTTCCCAAAGCTCGGCCCGCCGGTTCGGTAGCTCCACCGTCATTCGGCACCCAGAGAACCGGCTTCAGTCCCAGGAGGCTCGCCATCCAGGCCTTCCCCCGCCCAACCCTGCCCGAGGCCATGAGTCGGTCGAACCGGTCCACGGTGAGGACGATTCCAGATTGGCTCCGGATCCGCTTCAGCTCCTTTACGATCTCGACTGGGGAATGGGCCATCTCGGCCAGTTCCGCCGCCTTCAGGACCATGAGGCCCTGAAGGAGGGAAACCCCCAGGCTGTCCACCATGTGGACGGGCGCTCCATCAAAGTGGTAGGCCGCCGCCTCCGCAGATGCAAAGGTCCCGGACAGGTTGGTGCCTACCATCACCCCCACCACTTCTTCTGCCTCCTCGGCGGCCCGCCGATAGGCCTCCAGGAAAGCTCCCGGCGACGGTTGTGAGGTAGTCGGAAGGTCCTCCTTCTCCCGAAGGGCTTGGTGGAACTCTTCCGCCGAGATGTCAACACCGTCCCGGAGGATCTCTTCCCCTCGAACGAGAATGAGGGGTACCACCTTGATTCCGTGGGCCCTGACGATCTCTTCGGGCAGGTCCGCTGCACTGTCCGTGACGATCCCCACCGGCCGCCGGACCATGGTCCGGTGCCCGTGAGCCGCCAGTTCGGCCCGATGGTGCTGGGCCTGCATATCCTCTGCCTTGTGCGTGACGAGCGTCCCGAGGGTCTTGAGGTAGGCAAACACCCCGTTGGGCTCATCGGTGTGAACATGCACCTTGAGGAGCCCTTCGGACCTGATGACGATGAGGGAATCCCCGTGGCTCCGCAGCTCCTCCCGAACAGCTCTCTGCTCAGGAAGCCCCTCGCCCCTCACCAGCGCTTCGGTGCAATAGCGGAACTGCTCGGCGTCCGGCGGATACTCGACCTGCCCCACAGCAGGGGCAGTCTCCGAGAGGACCGCGGAACTCTCGGTCCCGGTGGGAGAATCCCCATGGATATAGCTGACCACACCCTCCAGGAGATGGACGAATCCCTTCGCTCCGGCATCTACGACACCGGCCTTTTTCAGGACAGGAAGAAGCTCCGGGGTTCGCTCCAAGGAGGCCCGGGCCCGCTCTGTGAGGAAGCTCATGAGCTGCTGGAAATCGTAAGCCTTTACTTCCAGGGCGGCTTTGGCCGTGTCCCGGATCACCGTCAGGATCGTGCCCTCCACCGGACGCTCCAGGGCGTTGTAGAGCCGGTCGGCCCCGGCGTGGAGAGCCACGGCGAACTCGTGGGCATAGATCCTGGCCTTCCCCTGGGTCTGGGCTGCGAAGCCCAACAAGAAATGGGAGAGCATCATCCCTGCGTTGCCCCGGGCCCCCAGGACGGCAGCCTGGGCAACCTCGTCGGCTACAACATGGAACTCCCGGTCCTGGTTCTTCCTGAGATGGTCGGCGATGGCCTGAACTGTCAGGGAGAGGTTCGTACCCGTGTCTCCGTCCGGGACCGGGAAGACATTGATGCGGTTGAGCTCCCGCCTCTGCTGCTGGATATACTCGCAAGCTGCCAGGAGAGAGCGACGAAGCCGGGGGCCGTCCAGGTACGCGATCCGCATGATTCCCGAAGATCTAAAAGCTCCGCCCTTTATGCAACGAACCCGGGCTCGGGTGAAGAGTCGCCGGCTGGGCTACGTAAGAGATTCGAGGCTAGATTGGTGGCACCGAGAGGTGTCCACGCGCACGCATGCGAAAATCCTCTTTCGAGAGTGTGAACCATGAAGACCTGGTCGAAGTGCCCGATTCTTCTCCCGATTCTTATAACCCTTCCCCTTCTCCAGGCATGCGGCGGCGCCGGCGCATGGGAAGGGACCATCACCGATAGCGCTGGAATCGCTGTCGTTCACAACACCGCTACGCCCATCTGGAGGTCAGGTGATGAATGGACGGCCGCAGAAGATCTCCGGATCGGTACCGTAGCCGGAGAACCCGAGTACCAGTTCGGGATGTTGGCCTTCGTCGAGGTCACCGACGATGGAACCATGTACGCCATGGATATCCAGGCCCAGGAGGTGAAAGCCTACGACCCCGACGGGAACTACCTCCGGACCATCGGAAGTCCCGGTTCCGGACCCGGTGAGATCGGCCAAGGAGCCGTGTTCGTCTTCGACGACGGCCAGGGAGGCCTCATCGTGCCTGATCTGGGGAACCAACGCGTGAATCGGTACGGGCCGAACGGGGAACCCATGGGAAGCTTCCGAATCCAGCTCCAGGCCGGGGTTCCTACCCGGTGGGGAGTCGATCCTTCCGGCCGCCTCTTCGCACAGCTTCGGGGGCTGGCTGTGGAAGGGATCGCCGCTCTGGAAGAGGGTGACCCCATCATCGTCTACGATACGACGGGTGCGGTGGTCGATACCATCGCCATGCTTCCGAAGGGTCAAACCCTGGCGGGGGCAACCGAGGAACAGTTCAGCATGGTCCTCTTCTCCCCCGAACCTGTATGGGACCTGGACGAGAACGGGGACATCTACTACGCCCTGAATGATCAGTACCGGATCTTCGTGAACGATCCGGATGGCCATCTGAAGAGAATCATCACCCGAGATGTGGCCAGGAAGCCGGTGGAGGAGGCGGATCAAAACGCCATCCTTCGGCTCATGCAAGAGCAATATGCCCAGTTCGGCCTCCCGCCCGCCCAGATCGAAGTGATCATGCAGGGAATCGGGTTTGCCGACTTCTATCCCGCCTTCGGGCAGATCTTCCTGGGCCCCGGTGAAACCCTTTGGGTCCAGAGAATCCGGAGTGCCAGGGACATGGCCGAAGGGCAGGAGGAAGGATTCGAGTTCGATCCCCAGGCCATCGGATCCCCGGAGTGGGAAGTCCTGGATGCAGAAGGACGCTATCTGGGAGTAGTGACCCTCCCAGAAGGATTCGCGCCGGTAAACATCAGAGGGGACATGCTGTACGGCGTCTGGAGGGATGAGCTGGACGTCCAGTACATCATGCGGGTGAAGGTGGACCGAGGATCCGCCTGAGGAGGCCCACTCCGCGTCACAAGGAGAATGAAAAAGGGGGGGCGGAGCGCTTTCCGCCCCCCTTTCTCAACGTCCCCGTAACGCCTAAAGCTTGCTCCTCCCCGCATCGGTGAGTCGGAAGAGGCCTCCCTCCTCCTCGATCAAATCCGCGCCGGCGAGCTCCCTCAGACTTCCACGCACTTTGAAGATCGGCTCGCCGATGTGCTTGGCGATGTCCTCTGGTGGCATGGGCTGTTTCGCCAAGCCCTTCAGCAGCACCTGGCCGGTAGGCGTGAGCGTTCCGTCAGAATCGATGCAGGCCATGACGTTCTCCTAGAGGTCTTTCTTACAGAAATACCAGTCTTTGCACTCCACGTCCTCCTCGGACACCCGCATGTCCGCGGCCTCTGCCGACTTCGGAGGCGGCATGATCACCTGGTGGCCAGGTTCCCAGTTCGCTGGAGTGGCAACAGTGTGCTCGTCCGAAGTCTGAAGAGCCTTCACGACCCGGAGGATCTCCTGCATGTTCCGCCCGGTGGTGAGGGGATAGTAGATGATGGCCCTGACCACTTGCTTGTCGTCGATGATGAAGACCGCCCGGGAGGTCTCGGTCTTGCTCTCCCCCGGGTTGATCATGCCATAGAGGGTGGCCACTTCCTTGTTGAGATCGGCGATGACCGGGAAGGTGATCTCGACGCCCATCTTCTCCTTGATATTCCGAACCCAGGCGATGTGGGAATATACGCTGTCCACGCTCAGGCCCATGAGCTCGCAATTGAGCTCCCGAAGCTCGGGATGGATCTCGGAAAATGCGATGAATTCCGTGGTGCAGACCGGAGTGAAATCGGCGGGATGGGAGAAGAGAATCAGCCAGGAGCCTTCGAAGTCTTCCAACTTGAGCGTCCCGAAGGTGGTTTCCGCCGTGAATTGGGGGGCGGGGTCGCCGATTCGTGGCAGGCTGGTCGGCACCTGAGAGGTCACTGTCGAGTCCATGAATGTCCTCCAACGTCGTTTAGATGTAGTTGCCCTGGAGTGACTCCGGTTCTTGAAACGGGGAGCCTAATCTATCAGGTCGGAAAAACTCCTGCACCGGGATTTTGTTCCACTTTTTCCGGGCATGAGGAGTAGCAGAACGACGGGCCGGAAGGCGGGTTCGCAGGCCAGGAATCAAGGGTCGATCAGCTCCTGAGATCGAGGCCTATCTCCAGCCGACCCATCCTGGCCCACGAACGACTCTTCCCGGCTTGGCACCGGTGTGCTCACCATCTCGGACGACCTGGGTTCCATTGACGAAGACGTGGGCCACGCCAGTGGCATACTGGTGGGGTTCGGCAAAGGTGGCGTTGTCCGTGATGGTGGCTGGATCGAAGACCACAACGTCGGCGAAAAAGCCTTCTTCCAGGCGACCTCTTCGCCGAATCCCGAGGTTGTCCGCCGGCAGGGCGGCCAGACGCCGAATGGCCTCTTCCAAAGGTATGACCCGTTCCTCTCGGACATACCTGCCGAGGAGCCGGGCGAAGGAGCCGTAGGCCCGGGGGTGGGGGTTGGACTCCAGGAAGATACCTTCCGCCGCCGGGGCTCCCGCGTCGGAACAGAAGCTTACCCATGGAAGGGCTATCTTCTTCTGAACGTTTTCCTCGGACATGATGAAGTACACGGTGCCTACCCGACTCTCGTCCAATGACACGAGATCCATGGCAGTGATCTCAGGCGTGGTCCCCCGCATCTCGGACACCTCGGCCAGGGTTCTCCCCGTGAGGTACTTCAAGGAGTCCTGCTTGAAGCCGACCAGCAGGACGTTCTCCGGCCCTCCTGCCGCAAGCAGAAGATTCTCCCATTCGTCGGTGGGGGTCATCATCTCCTGGGCGATCCGGGGCCTGAGCTCCGGATCCCGGAGGCGGGCGTACCATTCTTCGGGCCGTCCCTCCTGTGCCCAGGGGGGCATGGCCGCGTCCAGGCCGGTGGCACCGGCGGTGTAGGTGTACATGTCGGCGGTGATCCGCATTCCCTGGCTTCTGGCTTCTTCCACCCGTCGGATCACCTCGTCCAGCTTCGGCCAGTTCTCCTCCCCGGCCGCTTTGAGGTGGTAGATCTCGGCAGGGACGCCGGCCTCCCGAGCGATGGTGAGGAGCTCCTCCAGACCTTCCAGGAGTTGATTGCCCTCACTCCGGAGGTGGGAAATGTAGATGCCGCCGAACTCGCCGGCGGCCTGGGCCAGGGCAATGAGCTCGGGGGTCTGAGCGTACGCACCGGGTGCATAGATGAGGGCGGAGGCCACCCCCAGGGCTCCTTCCCTCATAGCCTCCCTTACCACTTCCTGCATCTGGGCCAGCTCATGGCTGGACGGCGCCCGGTCTTCGAATCCCAACGCGTTGATGCGGGCCGTAGCTGCCCCCATGAAGGACGAGACGTTGGGTGACACTCCCCGCTCCACCAGGTACTCCAGGTACTCGCCCAGGGTGGTCCACTCGATCTCGTACTTGATGTCCCCCTGCTGACTCTCGGCCCACTCTTTCAGAGAATCCGGGATGGGGCCCATGGATGTGCCTTCGCCCATGACCTGGAGCGTCACACCCTGTAATACGTCGCTCATGGCCCGGCCATCCTCGATCATGGTCTCGGTAGCCCAACTCATGAGGTTGATGAATCCTGGGGCCACGGCCATGCCTGAGGCGTCGATTTCCTCCGCTCCCGAGTAGCCGCTGAGGTCTCCCATTGCGACGATGGTGTCGCCGGAGATGGCCAGGTCCCCTGCGACGCCCGGCCCGCCACTGCCGTCGTAGATGGTCCCTCCCCTGATCACCAGGTCGTATTCGGCCCCCTGGGCACAAGCCGACAGGAGGAGGATGGTGCCTACGGCTGCAAGAGATCGGAGCGACTCCAATCCAGTTCCCGAGAAGATGACCGACATCGCTGTCTCCTGATCCAGGGGGGTGAAGTGGTGAAGTAGCAGGTTCAATCCTCGTCCTCTTCCCGCCTCCGCCGATACTCGAGCCAGGCCTGGTAGGCCTCTTCGCACGTGGCGCAGTCTCTATCCAACTCGAAGCATGGGACGCCATCGGCCTGGGCCTGCCCGCACGGCACTCCAAGGCCGGTTTCTTCGGCCCAGCTGTCGATCCATTCCTGGAAGAGACGGTCCCGGGGTTTCTCCATTTCCCCTCCTTCTCGCTGATTCCGGCACATACCGCCACTCCGCGCGGCGGAGTAGCATCTGTCCTCAGGATGATTCATGAAGGTAAGAAAGGGAACAGATTCCCGCACACTTCCAGGTGACACTCGGCGGTTTCCCTCCCAGATTCACCCTGCGGCCGACCCTACCCCGCCCAACTCCGGACGGAGGCCGGACCCGAGAACGAACCCTTTGGGAGACCAGAGATGCCGAAATCAAGGAAGATCCCCGTATTCGACGGCCACAACGACACGCTCCTCCATCTCGCCATCAAGTCTCCGGGTACGGAGTCCGATTTCTTCACGGGTCGGGAGGGCCACATCGACCTACCCAAGGCAAAAGAAGGGGGCCTCGCCGGCGGGATGTTCGCCATGTTCGCGCCATCGAAGAACTGGAAGAAGGAGATCCAGTGGCGGGAGTTGCGATCCGACGGCCCGGTGACGAAAAAGGGATGGGATGTGCCCCTGGCTGGACGACTGCCCCAGCCCCGAGCCATGAACGACATCATCGCCATGATGGCCTCCCTCTTCCGCCTGCAGCAGATGTCGATGGGCCAGGTAAAGGTGGTGACCACACACCGGCAGCTCACCTCAGCCATGGACCGCGGCGTGCTGGCCATGGTGATGCATATGGAGGGCGTGGAAGCCATCAAGACCGACCTGGACGCCCTCGGGGTGTTCTATGAGGCGGGACTCCGGTCTCTTGGCCCGGTGTGGAGCCGGCCCAACGCCTTCGGCCACGGCGTGCCCTTCAACTTCCCGGACCTGCCTGACATCGGACCGGGCCTCACCACGGCTGGAAAGGACCTTGTGCGGGAGTGTAACCAGCTCGGGATCCTGGTGGACCTCTCTCACCTCAATGAAAAGGGATTCTGGGACGTGGTTGCCCTTTCAACGGCCCCCATCGTCGCCTCCCACTCCGGGGTCTGGAAGCTCTGTCGGTCGCCGAGAAATCTCACCGATGACCAGCTGCGGGCCATCGGCGATTCCGGGGGGATCGTGGGCGTCAATTTCGCCCGGGCTTTTCTTCGCCGGGATGGCTTGGGGGACAAGCGGACCACGGT
>JASFVN010000268.1:0-6280 GCA_050049805.1 Gemmatimonadota bacterium | reverse complement strand
GGAGGGAAGCTGGACCGACCAGGAGACCTACGACCTGATTCACGAGCTCCCGGCCTACCAGGGCTTCGACCAGGAAAGCCTGGATCTCTTCGATCGGGTGTCGGTGGGCGAGCAGTACAGCCGGTACGTCAGGGTGCCGGTGGGTGGTCCCGGGGAAGGCTGAAAAACCCAAGTGAGGGCGGCTCGAGAACGAGCCGCCCTCAGTGGGGCCGCAGGCCGGGCCTCTCCTTGATCCCCCCTCACCACCCTTCCATCTTTCGGCATTCTCAAACTTCCGACGGAGGCTTCCCATGCTGCGCCTTGGTCCTCAGGCTGTTGTGTCCATCATCCTCGCCCTAACGACTCTCACCGCTTGCGAACCCCAGAGCACCGCGACGACCCAAGACACGTCCACCCCCCCCGTGGCGGCGGTACGACCCACGGAGCTCACCACCCACGGCGTTACCCGGGTGGACGACTACTACTGGCTACGGGAGCGGGACAACCCGGAGGTCATCGCCTACCTGGAGGCCGAGAACGACTACACCGAGGGGGCCATGGCCCACACCGATGAGCTCCAGGCAGAGCTCTTCACCGAGATCAAGGACCGGATCAAGCCCGACGACTCCTCCGTTCCGTACAGGGACGGCGACTACTTCTACTACACCCGCTATGAAGAGGGAATGGAGTACCCGATCTACGCCCGGAAGCCAGGATCCCTGGAAGCCACGGAAGAGGTCATGCTCGACGCCAACGAGCTGGCGGAAGGCCACGACTACTTCGCCGTCGGAGGCCGGCAAGTCACCGAGGACGGAAGGATCCTGGCGTACGGGGTGGACACCGCCGGCCGGCGTTTCTACACCCTCCACTTCAAGGACCTGTCCACGGGAGAGATGCTTTCGGACCTCATCCCCGACGCCACGGGGAACATGGCCTGGGCCAACGACAACCGGACCCTCTTCTATGTGAAGCAGGATCCGGAGACGCTACGGTCCTTCCAGCTCTTCCGACACGAACTGGGCACCGACCCCGCCCAGGACGAGCTGGTTTACGAAGAAGGCGATACCGAGTTCAGCATCGGCGTCGGCCGTTCCAAGTCCGACGAATACGTGATCCTGGGTTCTGTCCAGACCCTCTCCACGGAATTCCGCGTCCTGGATGCCGACGATCCCTCGGGAGACTTCACCGTCGTCCTGCCCAGGGAGCCCGACCACGAATACGCCCTGGACCACTTCGACGGTCACTTCTACATCCGGACCAACGATGGGGCCAGGAACTTTCGACTGGTTCGGGCGCCGGTAGCTGACCCGACCAGAGAGAATTGGGAAGAGGTCATTCCCCACCGGGACGACGTGCTCCTGGAAAGCTTCCAGCTGTTCCGGGATCATTTGGCGGTCGTGGAGCGCTCCGAGGGCCTTTTGCGGATTCGGATCAGGCGATGGGACGGAAGCGACGATCACTACCTGGACTTCGGTGAGCCGGCTTATCTGGCCTATCCCTCTTCGAATCGGGAGATCGACACCAACATCCTCCGCTACGGGTATACCTCCCTCACCACTCCCAACTCGGTCTTCGATTACAACATGGACACCCGGGAAAGAACCCTCCTGAAACAGGACGAGGTCCTGGGTGGCTTCAGCCCCGAGGACTACACCACCGAACGAAGGTGGGCCACGGCCAGGGACGGCACTCGGGTGCCGGTGTCCATCGTCTACCGGAACGACACCCCATTGGACGGCACGAGCCCGGGGTTCCTTTACGCCTACGGGTCGTACGGCGCCAGCATGGACGCATCGTTCAACTCTCCCGTCATCAGCCTTCTGGACCGAGGGTTCGTCTACGCCATCGCCCACATTCGTGGTGGTCAGGAGATGGGCCGGGCCTGGTATGAGGATGGGAAACTCCTGAACAAGAAGAACACCTTCACGGACTTCATCGACGTGGCCGAGTTCCTCATCGCCGAAGGGTATTTCGACCGGGAGCGGGTCTTCGCCGAAGGAGGCAGCGCCGGGGGACTCCTCATGGGCGCCGTCGCCAACATGCGGCCGGACCTGTGGAAGGGTATCGCCGCTCACGTGCCCTGGGTGGACGTAGTCACCACCATGCTGGACGAGAGCATTCCTCTCACCACCAGCGAATACGACGAATGGGGCGACCCCAGGGAAAAGGAATACTTCGACTACATGCTCTCCTACTCGCCCTACGACCAGGTGGAGGCCAAAGACTACCCCAACATCCTGGTGACCACGGGCCTGGCCGACTCCCAGGTCCAGTACTGGGAGCCCGCCAAGTGGGTGGCCAAGCTTCGGGCATTGAAGACCGACGACAACCTCATCCTCCTGAAGACGAACATGGAGGCGGGCCACGGCGGGGTCTCGGGGCGATTTCGCAGATACGAAGAGACCGCCCTCCAGTACGCCTTCATGCTCGATCTAGCGGGACCGGGAGGGTAAGGCCTGCCCTCCCGCGAGAATCGCCACCCCGAGTCGAACTGGGTTTGGTCCCCTCAGGGCACCGTCAACATGCACCGTCCGGAGATGTGGGGGGTGGTGCGATTCGTCGCGGACCCGCAGAATTCCCTGACCGACTCAGTTTCTTAAGGGTCCGCTCCGGGAATTGACCGCCCGGGGTTGATTGTCCCCCTCACGCGAGGTTCGCGCCATGATACGCCACGCCCACCGGAAGACCTCGTTCGCCATCCTTGCCCCTGCGATCCTGGCCCTCCTCCTGACCGCGGTTCCCCTGACCGCCCAGGCCCAGGCCAACGACGAAACCTACACAGCCAAGATCCTGGAATTCACTACAGAGCCCTTCTTCTCGACCCCCCTGGTGGACCATTTGCCGGCTTCGGAGACCGTGCCCACGCCATTGGACTTCCTCGGCCACATCGCCGGGGCCGCCGACATCCTCTCCTATCCCGCCGACATTCACGCCTACATGAGGGCCGTGGCGGAAGCCTCCCCCCGGGTGGAGGTTTTCAGTATCGGTGAGACCGAAGAGGGCCGGGAGATGATCCTGGCCGTCGTGTCCAGCGAGGAGAACATGGCCCGGCTGGCCGACCACCAGGCCATGATGATCCAGTTGGCCGATCCCCGCACCGTCGACGAGGCGGACGCAGAGGGTGTCTTCAGCGACGTGAAGCCCTTCTACTGGGCCACCGGAGCCATGCACTCCGGAGAGACAGGTTCACCCGAGATGCTCATGGAGCTCGTCTACCGGCTGGCGGTGGAAGAGACCCCCTTTGTCCAGACCATCCGGGACAACCTCTTCTTCATGACCACTCCGGTCCTCGAGGTAGACGGACGGGCCAAGCAGGTGGACGTGGCCATGGCCCCCCGACTCGATCCCGACGGGACCTATCCCCGCCGTCCACTCTGGTGGGGAAAGTACGTGGCCCACGACGACAACCGGGACGGCATCGGCCTCTCCCTGGCTCTGACCAAGAATGTCCATAAGGTATTTCACCAGTACAAACCCCTGGTGGTTCACGACCTCCACGAATCGGCTTCCCACCTCTATGTCTCCACCGGTCGGGGCCCCTACAACGCCTGGTTCGATCCCATCGTCATCAACGAGTGGCAAAACATCTCGTACCGGGAAGTCCGGGACATGACGGCCTGGGGAGTGCCCGGCGTGTACACCCACGACTTCTACGACGGATGGGCTCCCAACTACATGTTCACGGTGGCCAACGGCCACAACGCCATCGGCCGGTTCTACGAAACCCAGGGCGCCGGCGACGGATCCACGCGGGTCATCAGCAACAACGTGGAGCGGCAGTGGCACCGGCCCAACACGCCTCTACGACAAACCGTCTGGTCCATCCGGAATAACGTGAACATGCAACAGAGCGCCATGCTCATCGCCCTGAACTACGTGGCCGAGAACCGGGTGGACTTTCTCAGGAATTTCTACCGGAAAGGGCAACGCTCCATCGCCAAGGCTACGACCGAAGGCCCGGCGGCCTACCTGTTCCCCGCCGACGACGAACGTCCCGCCCTCCAGGCACGTCTCCTCCGGTTGCTGCAGGAACAGGGTGTGGAGGTTCACCGTCTGACGGAGGACGCCTCGGTGGGGGAATCGGAGTATGGTGCCGGCAGCTACGTGATCCGCATGGACCAACCCTACTCCCGCATGGCCGACATGCTGCTGGACTTCCAGTACTACAATCCGGCTGACCCCTCTCCCTACGATGACGTCGGTTGGACCCTGGGGCCCCTCTTCAATGTGGTTACAGACCGCATCGAGGATCCCGCCATTCTCGACGCCGACATGGAGATGGTCGGTGACCCGGTGGCGCCGCCCGCAGACGTGACGGACGCCCGGGGAGCGGAGGCCTTCGTCATCGACTACGCCGCCGAGGCCAATCTGGCCACCTTCCGTTTCGCCCACGCAAACCTCCAGATCCAAGCCGCTGAAGAGGCTTTCGACGTGGACGGGGAGTCCTTCCACGCCGGCTCCTTTATCCTTCCCGTGGAGGGAAATCCGGAGAACCTGGGCACCCTTCTGGAGGAAGCTTCCACCGAATTCGGCTTCGTAGCCCGTGGTGTGGGAGAGGTTCCGGATGTGGACGTTCACCCATTGAACGTTCCCAGGGTCGCCGTCATGCATACCTGGAGCAGCACACAACAGGAGGGGTGGCTCCGGATAGGGCTGGACGAGTATGAGATTCCCTACGACTACATCTCGATCCACGAGGCCCGGGACATCTCCGATCTGAAGGCCCGATGGGACGTCATCATTATGGGCCCGGGAGGTGGAGACGCCTTTTCCATGCTTCGGGGGGTCCAGGGTGACGACCCTATTCCATGGAAGAAGACCGAGGTTACCCCCAACCTGGGGATCCAGGACGAGACCGACGACATGCGGGGAGGCCTGGAGCTCCAGGGCGTCCTCAACCTCAACCGGTTCGTGGAATCTGGCGGTGTCCTCGTTGCAATCGGGAGCAGCACTGACCTTCCCATCCATTTCGGGTTGGCCGAGGGGATCTCCGTCCGGGAAACGAACGAGCTCTGGGCGCCCGGTGGTGTCTTCCGAACCTCCATTGCGGACCGCGCGAGTCCTTTGGCCTATGGATACGGTGACGAGCTGGGGGTGTACTTCAACCGAGGTCCCGTGTTCTCTCCCGGCGGCGGCGGCCGAGGCTTCCGGGGCGGAGGCGCTTCCGGTCTCGAGCCGTCGGACGACGGCAGCACCACCGCCCGCCGGACAGGTCGCGGCACCGTCGAAAGCCCCGACATCGTCCAGGGCCGGCCCAGGAACCTGGGTCAGGCCGGAGTGGACGCCTTCAGGGAGGCTGAGCGGGGCCAACGGGATACCGACGAGCAGATGGGCCCCGGGGCCAGACCCGGATCTGCGGCGGGAGCCCCGTCGATTCGTACTATTGCCCGTTTCCCCTCTGATCCCAGGGACATCCTCATCAGCGGAGGTATCGTGGCCGGCGGAGAGATGGCCGGCGCGCCGGCCATTGTGGATGCTCCCCTTGGGGAGGGCCACATCGTACTCTTCAGCTTCAACCCCTTCTGGAGAGGAGAGACGCTGGGATCCTACGGCATGGTTCTGAACGCCGTGCTTCACCACGACGATCTGGGAGCGGGACGCTGAGGAGAACGAAGGAGGTATGAAGCGCAGAAAGTTCGCGCGGGTGGCGGCAGGGGGACTTGCTGCCGCCACCCTCCCTACGTGGATTACTACAAGTGGCTCTGCCCCACCCGGCCCGCCGTGAAGGACTACCTGCGGGACTCCATTCGGACCATCGCCCAGGAGCCAGGCGTCCAGGGAATCCACCTGGACTACGTCAGGCACTGCGACGTCATCCTCCCCCGGGGTCTCTGGTCCAGGTACGGGTTGGTCCAGGACCGGGAATATCCAGAGTTCGATTTCTGCTACTGCGACGCATGCAGGGAAGCCTTTGCGGCCCTTCACGGGACCGACCCTTTCGACCTTACCGATCCTCCCGCCGACGAACGATGGCGCCAATTCCGATACGATGGGGTGACGGAATTGGTCCGCGTCCTCTCCGAGACCGTCCACGGCGTCGATACCGCCGGCAAAGACGCTTCGAGCCTTCTTCCAACGGAGTCCGGCAAGGCCATCACGGCCGCCGTGTTCCCCACCCCGTCCATCGCCCGGAGACTCGTCCGCCAGGCATGGGACGAATGGCCCGTCGACGCCGTATTCCCCATGCTCTACCACAGCTTCTACGAAGAAGGGCTGGAATGGATCGGCAGGGGAATCGCCGAGGGGCTGGCCCGCCTCGAGGAAGTCGCCGACATCTCCGCGGGCACCTCGGAAGGTTCAC
>JASFVN010000267.1:0-6297 GCA_050049805.1 Gemmatimonadota bacterium | reverse complement strand
AGCGACCTTGGGCCTCGGTCTGGGGTGCCGGGTCTTTGACTTCACCTCTTTTCTCCCCTATGCATGAGAGTACCAGGCCTTCCGATTGAACTCTCCCCGGTTGGAAAGACTGATAAGGGCATGCGCTGTTTCTGGAAAAAGACGACCCTGATCTTCGCGTTCTGGTGGAGTCAGAGCTTGCTCTTGGCTTGCACCGATACGGCTGGCCCTCCCGACCCCGTCATTTACGCATTGGCAATCTCGCCTGAGGCCGCTTCGGTCTCCGGAATTGGTACGGAAGTTCAACTGACTGCGACTGCGGTAGATATGGATGGCGACACCCTGCTCCCAACGGAAGTCACCTGGAGCACCTTGAATCAGTCCATCGCGTTAGTTGGATCGAACTCGGGAATCGTGACGACGGTGGCCAGTGGCCAGGTGGTGATTACTGCCGAGGCCGAAGGGCTGGTCGCCCACGCATTGTTGACAGTCTCTGCGCCGGGGATTCCGGCTGTGACTTCATGGACCCAGACGGATCTTGGCTTCCCTATCACGGACGTCTGGGGTACAGCGTCCGACAATGTGTTTGCGGTTGGGGGTAGGAGTGGAGAGGCGGAAATCGCTCACTTCGACGGGGATTCGTGGACTTCAATGGACCCGGCGGGAGCCGATGAGACGTTGTGGAGTGTTTGGGGAACGTCGGGGACGGATGTTTTTGCTGTGGGAGATGGAGGGACGATCCTCCACTATGACGGGGCGGCGTGGGCGCCGATCGAAAGCGGAATCGGTGGAGGCCTTACGGGCGTGTGGGCAGCGGCCCCTGATGCGGTCGTTGCTGTTGGCCTCGAGGGCGTTTGGCTCTTCGACGGAGAGGCTTGGAGCCAGATGAGTGAGGTGGCGGGTAGCCCCTGGACCGTTTGGGGAACCTCGTTGGACAACTTGTTCTACCGAGGTCCTGGCGTGACCCGAGGGATATGGGGGTTCTCGCCTGCCGATGTGTTTGCGGTGGGATCATCGGGCCAGATCTGGCACTTCGACGGAACCTCATGGGCGGAGATGGAAAGCGGCACGGACAATTTCCTCCTCGGCGTCTGGGGAACGTCACCTACCGATGTCTACGCTGTTGGAGACAAGGGCACGATCCTCCACTACGACGGGACCGATTGGAGTCCTATGGACAGCGGGACGGACCTCGACCTCTTCCAGATCTGGGGCATATCCCCTGGACACGTCTTTGTGGTGTCTCGGAATGGGTTGGTCCTCCGATCCGTGGAGTAGGGGCGGCCGGGCCCATCGCTCGGGTGATTGACGGGGCTGAAAAGGGCAGTCGGCTCTCACCGGATCACCCTATGTGGACCACCAGACGCCCGCCTGCCTGGCACCCTACCGGACATACCCGATAGATTCCAGGAATTCCACTGTTTCCGGAGTCCCATGCGCCTCCTGATCATCCGCGTCCTGTCGATCGGTGCTCTCCTGGTTGCCGTCGTCTGGTTCATCGACGGCGGGGGTTACGAAGCGGTCATCACCGCCCTCGTCGGCCTCGCGGGGCTCTTCTCCGGAGAATTCCTGAAGGAAGGGCCGAAGGAAGATCCTCTGTCGCCATCGCCCGAATGGGACCTGACCCATGAGGCCGATGCACCCTCGGACCCATCAATCGTAGTACTACCCTTTGACAACCTCAGCGACGAAGCCGGAGATGCCTACCTGGCTGACGGCGTCACCGAGGAGATCACTGCCGACCTGGCGGGTCTTCATTCCCTCCGGGTGATTTCCCGGACATCAGCCATGCAGTACCGAGGCTCGAGAGCAAGCTTGCCGGCTATAGCCCAGGAGCTGGCCGTCAGATATGTACTGGAAGGCAGCGTCCGGAAGGCAGGTAAGAACCTGAGAATCACCTGCCAGCTCATCGACGCGAAGAACGACGCACACCTTTGGGCCGAGAAGTTCTCCGGCACCATGGCCGACATCCTCGACCTCCAGGAGACGGTAGCTCGGTCAGTAGCCCAGAAGCTGTCGCTCCAATTGGATCCCAGGGAAGAAGAGATGTTGGCTGAGAGGCCCATCCCCGACTTGCGGGCGTATGAGTCATATCTGCGTGCGAGGGAGGGTCTTCAGACCTTCGGGGCCGAGGGAATCCAGAGGGCGCTGCACCACCTCACTGAAGCTCTCTCCATTGCCGGCGAGAACGCAGTCCTCCTGGGCCAACTTGCTCAGGTGCACTACCAGTTCTGGAACATGGGGATCCGCTTGGATGAGAAGGACCTGATGAAGGCCAGAGAATATGCTGATCGAGCCCTGGAGTTAAATCCGAAAACCCCGGATCACCATCTGATAAGAGGTCTACTCGAGGTCACGGGCGGGAGTGCGGTCAAAGCCCTTTCCTATTTCGATGCCGCCTTGGCTCTGGATCCTGAGTATCCGGACGCCCTGGGGTGGTACCCGGCCATAGCCGCGTTTATGGGCCTCGAAGATGCGGCGAAGGAACGGCTCGAGCGACTCAGGCTTGTTGATCCACTCAACACCTTCAACAGCTTCATCCCGATCTTCATTCATATCTATAAAGGCCGTTTCTCAGCAGCCCTCGATTTGGCGGAGAAGACCCGAGCCGCTCGACCGCCGGAGATGCTCGTTGAGACCGGGTATGCGCATGCACTGGCGTTGATTGGCCGGTCTCAGGAAGCGGTGGATGTGATCCGTCAGACCCATCATCCGGATGGAGGGTTCTTCGCGAGGGAGATGTTGGCCCTCGCATGTGCCCTGAAGGGGGATCGGCAAGGAGCTCTGGGATTCATCGATGGGGATTTGGAACGGTGGGCTGAAAAGGACTTCGCCTATTCCCTGGAACTGGGACGGATTTTTGCGCGTCTGGGTGACAGGAAGAGGGCCATTGACTGGCTTGAAAAAGGTGTGGAGCGCGGGAACATCAACCACCCATTCCTCTCCGAGTATGATCCTTCCCTTGCTGCGCTGAGTGGCCATCCCCGCTATGACAGTCTGATGGAGCGCGTCCGGGACGAATGGGAGGCGTATTCTTCGGGGCTCGCTTAGCGACTGCGGCTTGGAGCTTTGCCCGACCTCTCCACGGTGCCCCTTCGGGGGCCGCTCGCCTTCCGGGATCGAATGACTTCGGGGCTCGCTTAGCCAACGCGGCCCCGCTTAATTCTTCCAAATGCATCTTCAAGGGGCAGGGCCGCGTTGGAAACCCCCGCAGCGGCACCGTGGAGAGGCCGGCCTGTTGATCAAGCCGTGGGATGTTGACGCGGCCCCGCTTACAGCAAATAACCCGCATCCATCAGGGGCTGGGCCGCGTTGGATACCCCCGCAGGTGTACCGCAGGGAGGCCGGCCTGTTGATCAAGCCGCGGGAAGTGAACGCGGGGCCCAGGGAGTCGCCATCACGGAACAGCAGGGTCGCCGCCAACACCACGTCGAATGCTCCCGTGCCGGGGCCGCAGAAGGCGCCGCCCTGACCTGCAGAATGCGGCCCGTTCGCGCATTCTTCCGCCCTGCCAGTTACAGAAGGTTCCGCTGATCGATTGGCATTGCGGGCACCGCCTCAGGGCGCTGAGATCGGAAAGTGTTGCGAGAATCGCCATGTTATATCATGATGTAAATATCATGATGACACGAACTCAACTCTCCTTCGAGCGAGAGATGCTCCATCGGGCCCGGGCCAGGGCCCAGGAACTGGGGGTCTCCCTGGCCGAGTACGTCCGGGGGCTCGTGGCCGAAGACTTGGGGGAAACCAAGTCCTCACCTGATCCAAGGGGCATCTTCGATCTTGGATCCTCCGGTGGTTCGGATATCGCGAGGCAGAAGGACGACATGCTGGGACGAGCCTTCGCGGAGAAGGCTCCATGAGCCTCTTTGTCGATACCTCCGTCTGGTATGCCGCGGCAGACTCCTCCGACGCGAGCAACCCGCGTGCCAAGGAAATCCTCTCCGATGGCGATCCGCTGGTCACGACCGATCACGTCCTGGTAGAAACCTGGACACTGCTCCGGTGGCGCATCCATCGGGAAGCTGCAGAGGCTTTCTGGTCGGGGATTCGAAGTGGAGTGGCCGCCTTGGAGACAGTGGGCCCAGGCGATCTCATGGCCGCGTGGGTCATGGGGGAGGACTTTCCGGATCAGGACTTTTCCCTCGTCGACCGCACATCGTTCGCCGTCATGGAGCGGCTGGGCCTGGAACGAGCGGCTTCTTTCGACGAAGACTTCGCTGTCTATCGCTGGGGGCCGGGTCGACGCCGGGCTTTCCAGGTGTTGAGGTAGAAGAGGGGAGTCGACCCCTAGCGGCCCCCAGCCATCCCCGTCTCGATTTCCTCCACCTCTCTGGGCGCGGCGCTCAGGCGTTCCGCTCCGTCGTTGGTAACCAGGTAGTTGTCCTCGATTCGGACTCCGATCTCGTGGTAGCGCCGGACGGTCTCGCCTACGGCCTCCACGAAAGCACGGTTCTTCGGCGTGTCCGGGAGCATGTCCAGGACCTGAGCGTTGATATAAATCCCTGGTTCGATGGTAAACACGTCACCCGGAGCATACTCCCCTTGGATGGAAAACTGGGAGGGATCGTGGACCTCCAAACCGATGCCGTGGGAGATCCCGTGGATCATGAAGAGCATGCCCTGAAGGCACTGGTCGGGTCTGGTCTCGCAGTCCACGGGCCAGGGCGGATCGTAGGTTGCATCGGGCGACTGGATGAGCCCCAGATCAGCCATCCCCTGGAGGCGTACCTGCGTCGCTGCCGCCAGAGACTGGTCGGGCGAAGCGCCGGGCCGGACCTGGGCCTCTGCAGCCTTTTCCGCCGCCAGCACCAGATCGTAGATGGCCCGTTGGTCCGGAGTGAAGGCGCCGCTTACAGGCACGGTCCGGGTGATGTCGGCGGCGTACCCCGCCACCTGGGCCCCGACATCCATGAGAACCAGGTCCCCGGCCTCCATCTGCCGGTCGTTGGCCACATAGTGGAGCACCGTGGAGTTGAGGCCCGAACCCACGATGCTGGAATAGGCGGGCCCGTCGGCGCCCCGATTCCGATAGGTGAACTCGATGGTCGCCTCCACTTGGTATTCCCATACGCCTGGTTCGATGACAGCCAGTGCCGCCCGGTGGGCCTGGTCGGTGATGGCGATGGCCTTCCGTAAGAGTGCGACCTCCGCGGGGCTCTTCCTTGCCCTCAGCTCCCTGACGTCCCGGTGCAGATCGGTGACCTGGAGACCCGGGTGCCGGGCCTGGAGGCTCTCGACGAACGCCCGGCCCCGGGTCAGGGAATCGGTGGACGCGTTGTCGCCGGAAGCGAAATCCCGGAGCTCGAAGAAGGACACTCCGGTGCTCGCAAGGGAATCCACGTACGGCCCCAGGTCTTCCAAGGGCCGGACCCTGGCTCCGGTGCGCCGGGCCAGGGCCGCCGGGTCCTCCCGAAAGCCATCGTAGAGCTGGGTTCTCACGGTGGGACGCTCGGTAAACAGGGTATGCCGAACACCGTCATCCCCGTGGACCAGGACCATGGCCGCGTTGGGCTCCAGGAAGCCGGTGATGTAGTTGAAGGCCGGTAGCTGGCGTAGCTGAAAGTCGTAGGTGACGGGACTGGGGGCCCCGAAGGCCAGGAGGACGCCGGGCCCCATACGAGCCGCCAGTGAGTCCCGGCGGGCGGCATACTCCTCCGCCGGGATCTGGGCGGCAACGTTCGATGCTAGGAAAGGAAGTACGGTCAGCCCGAGAACCAGCCGATGGATCGGTCGCATAATTCTTCTCCCCGAGAGCGTCTGTGGGAGATGGTAGTGTGCCGGTACCTCAGCCGCCAGGACGCAGACTCGCCGTCGGGTGGGGAATCAGCCCGACACCGACGGCTGCTTGCTGTCGTTGCGTCCCGGAGCCCAGTTTGTCTGCCACCACCGAGGTCATCAGAAAGCTTCAGCCCAGGTGATGGAGGGAATCATGAACCGGTCCTGCCGAGAGCCCTTTTCTAAACCCTCGTGTGGCCACCGCAGGGCTCCGCCCGAGTCTGCCGCCCTCGGCCTCTTCCTCCTGCTGCTGACCGCTTCCGGCGCGCCCGTTCTCGCCCAGGGCACCGAGGCGCGACTCACCTTGGAGCGGATCTTCTCCTCGGCGGAATTCGCCGCCGACCGCTTCGGGCCGGCCCGATGGATCGATGGAGGGGACGGATACACGACGTTGGAGAGATCCGGCGCCCATGGAGACGCCCTGGACATCATCCGATACGAGACGGTGAGTGGCCGGAGGGAGGTGCTGGTTCCGGCTCGGCGCCTCATTCCCCCGGGCTCCGCGAACCCTTTGCTCATCGAGGACTACCAGTGGTCCGA
>JASFVN010000266.1:0-6338 GCA_050049805.1 Gemmatimonadota bacterium | reverse complement strand
ACGGTAGCCCAGAAAGCTGCTGTAGAAGCCGAGATAAGGGCTGCCCGGGACGCCTTCTTCGATGCGGCGACTAGCCTGGATGCAGAAGCGATGTTTGCTTTTCTGGACGAGGACTTCATCCACGTTTCAAATGAGCAAATCACTTCCATGACACAGGCGTCGGCTTCGGAGGCTTGGAAGCCTCTCAGTCACATCGAATTGGACATAACCTCCGATCGTGTGGTCGCCCTATCGAACGATGTGGGATACACTTTGCGTACGGCCTCGTACGTCGTATTCGACACTGCGGGAGTGGTTGTCGAGACCAACGATTGGGCCGGCACACATATCTGGGCTCGTTCTGCCGAAGGATGGAAAGTACACGCCGCTCATGAAGGTAGACCGACTAAAGACTGATTCTCCGCGAATAGTGGCACCGGTACTTCCCATGATGCGGTACAGCCCACATCCAGGAGACCGGGTACAGTCTCAGAGGTTTGGTTGATTGGATCCTGAATGTTCTGGGAGCCGGAGGAGTAGCAGCCCTGGCCCTCCTGTGAGCTTTCCATCTGCCGGAGGCGATCCGGAGTGCCCTGGAGATGGTGAGAGGCGGGACGCAGGTGGGCCGCCTTCCTTAGCCGGAAGTTACCCATCAGAAAGCGGTAGAGAACCAGCGCCGTATCTGGCTTTCTGGCTGATGGCCGGGTACGGCGTACTGGCTACATCATCTCAGAGTCGGTACGAGACGCCCAGCAACTCAAACGCCTTCTGTTGAAGGGGCGTGGGAAGAGGATACCGATCGAAGGTAGCCTCGGTACCTTGCACGCGGGTCTCGTTCTTGGTGAGCGTCATCAGATCCTTCATCAGGGTGTCGAAGCTGCGGGCAGGATCCCCCTGGTCCGTCTTCTGACGACGAACCTTCCGCTCCGCGGCTTCCGAGCGCTGGGCCGGGGCCACCACGGAGTCCCTGCGAGCTTCGACCCCCCCGGGGTCATGATCGGTGAGAAGCAGGGGGGCCAGCGCCTTCTCCATGTACCAGCGCACATAGTAGGCCAACATGCAGAGAAACACATGGGCCCGGACCCGCTCTTCCAGCCGGTGGCGAATGGGACCCACCTCCAGGGCAAAGCCCTTCATCACCCGAAACGCCTGCTCCACTTCCGACAGATCCTTATAGGCCCGAACCACCTCGCCGGCCCCCAACGTTTCAGCTGAAACGTTCGTGCGGATCACGTAGATTCCGTCCAGCGCCGCTTCGGTCTCGATGCTCTTCCAGTCCCGCTCAAAAACCAACGAGTCCTCGGTGATCCGGTAGCGGAAGTGCTTGGCCACCTTACTGCCGCCCAGCACCTTGCCTACCTCCACCCCGATGGCGTCCTCCCCCCTCAAGGGCCGCCGCTCCCGTTCGGTCCGAGCCTGGACCTTCGCCAGCTTCTGCTCCGTGACCTCCAGCAACTCCTCCCGCGTCCGAGCCCGGTCCTCGGCCAACAACGGGTTGCGGCAGGCAACGAGCCGCTCGCCGGGAAAGTCCGGGGAATGGATCTCGGCCAGGTCCTGCTCATCAAACAGCGAAAGCTGAAGCGGACCCCCGGCCTTCATCAACGTCCGGATCGTCGGTGCCCTGAGCGCCGTGATCCAGTCCACCCCCCGAGGCCGGAGCTCGGTCTCGATCCGGGCATCGGTGATCATGCCCCGATCCCCCACCATCGTGACCCGCTTCAGCCCGAAGCCCTCCTGGAGCCGATCCAGCGCCGGTCCCACCGTGTCCGGGTCTCCCGTGTTGCCCCGAAACGCCTCCACCGCCACAGGGATCCCTTCCGCCGTGGCCAACAGCCCGAAGAGCATTTGCCGTTGGCTCTTGCCTCCCCGCTTCGGCCGACCGAAGGCCGCCAACTCACACCTCCGGCTCTCAAAGCCCACCGGTGTCACGTCCCACAACACCCGCTCCCCTTCCGCCAGGTGACGGTCGGCCAGCTTCGTCTCGATCCGTCGCTGGCCTCGGCCCAACCAGTCCAGCGCTTCATACAGATCGTCCGCCTCCGCTCCCTCCACACCCAGCACCTGGCCCAAGGAGTTCGACAGCGTACCCGAGTCCAGCCGCTGGGCCGTGGCCAGCTTCGAGCACGGATCCAGGATCCGGGCCGCCATCATGGCCAGCACCCGCTGACGCTTCGCGTGCTTGCGGCTCGACAGCAACTCCGGGATCCCCAACTTGTTCATCACTCCCACCACGGCGGCCACGTGACCGTGGGGCCGGGCACGGAGGATCTCGAAGGCTTCGCTACTGGAAACAAGATCCTCGCCCTTCAAGGTCCGGCGGATCTGCTCGATCTGCCGCTCGGGCAGGGACGTGATGTTGCCTACCGTGCGGCGCCGGATCTTCTTGCCTTCCCGCCAGGCTTCTCGGATGAGGACGGTGGGTCGGGCGCCTCGGTTGGGGATCGTCTCGACATACATGGAAACATACTACGCACCGTAAAACCTTATGTCAAGGCTTGTAAGTTCCCATATCCATGGAAACACTGTGCAGGTATGATCCCCACCTCAACTCTTTGACCTGAAAGGACCTACAGCCCAAAATCGGGCTTCTCAGGGGGGGTAACTTCCGCTTAGAGCGCCAGCCCCATGACGTCCTGTACGAGATAACGGACCATACCTGCGAACTCGCGTTCCACCGACATCATCGTGCGGGGGCGATCCTCCGTGCGCTGCTGAAGGGGAGCGGCGAGGACACCCGCAAGGGCCGCCAAACCCAGAGTCTCGGCGGTGTCGTACACGTCCCACTGCCACCCCTTCAGCTCCTGCCGGTTGAGGCCCAGAAACTGCTCAGCCGCCTCGAAGGCTCGCTGGGCCTCCGGCGTGTTGTCCCGGGGCTGAATCTCCACCTCGCCGAGGGTCGGATCGGAACGCCAGGCAAAGAGTGCCGCTGGGTCCACGACGTAGGGGTCGAGGATGTGTGCCTCCTCCAGGGCAGCGTCATGCTGGAATTGAGCTCCGGCCGGGGCGTCCAGCGGATCCGGTGCCAGCGTCCCGGCGAGCTGCTCGATGGCAGCCTCATCCAGGGGCTGGGGGAGCACCGGTTCGGGAAGGGCGGTGCCGGAAATGGGAAAGTTGGCGCCCTTGTAGGACTGGTTACATATCTGGCAGGAGTACACGTAGTTGTCGTAGCAATAGGCCAGCCACCAATAAACGGATTTGGGCCGATAGTGCTCCACGTCACTAAATAGCCTTCATATTGCCAGAATTCAGCCGAGACACCACTGGCTGTTCCCCCAAAATCGTGCAGGGCTTTTCGCGCCTCATTATTGAGTCGATTGGTGTGTCGATTGGGCCCGACATTGGGCCGGTAAATCCCGGCATATTCCGGCATTATTCGGGGGCAACTACGGCAGATCGTGCGTCCTACCCGTGAAAGTACGGCAAAATGCCGGGATTTGGCGCATTTCATAGGGGCCTGATAAGCGTGAGGTCGGTAGTGGATCTCCGGTTGGCCTAGGGCCAATCCTCGATCGTCTCCGGCCGCTGAAGCGGCCTTCGGCTCGAGTCTACCCAGGCCCATATTTTGAAAGTGATTGTCCCGCTTGATCTTATCTGATTGAGCGGGATTACTTTTTCTTCTACGCACGCTAAACAGGCGTGCGGTTTCCCCGTTCCCAGGCTCCCTTCGGCCGATCCCCCTCAATATCCGGGACCCCCGAGTTCTTCGTTCTAGTTCCTTTCTTTCACGCTTGCCCAGTCCTTAACCGCATCATCATTATATCCACAGGTGGCTGACTGGGCTGGGCAGTCTCCTCTTGCCGGAGCCACCTCCATGGCTTCCTCCGAGAGAACCGAAGAACGTCTCAGGGCCGGACTGGCCGATCGTTACCGCATTGAGCGGGAGATCGGAAGTGGCGGCATGGCCACGGTCTATCTGGCCCAGGACCTGAAACACGACCGGAAAGTCGCCGTCAAAGTGCTCCGCCCCGAGGTGGGCCACCAATTGGGCGTGGATCGCTTCTTGAGGGAGATTCGCATCGCGGCCACCCTCTCCCACTCCAACATCCTCCCCTTATTTGATTCGGGAGAAGCGGAAGGGCTCCTCTATTACGTCATGCCCTACATCGAGGGCGAAACCCTGGCCGAGCGCATCGAAGCGGAGGGCGCGCTCCCTGTTGAGGAGGCCGTGGCCATCCTCCGCGAGGTAGGCGATGCGTTGTCCCGGGCTCACGGTGAGGGCGTAGTCCACCGGGATATCAAGCCTCAGAACATCCTCTTCGAGTTTGGTCACGTTCGGGTGGCGGATTTCGGATTGGCCCGGGCCTTGGACGTGGCTGGGGGCGATCGCTTGACCCAGACTGGGATTGCGGTAGGAACGCCCCACTACATGAGCCCCGAGCAAGCGGAGGGGGAATCATCGGAAGACGTTCGAAGCGATGTCTACAGCCTAGGCTGTCTAGCCTACGAACTGCTCGTGGGGGCTCCGCCCTACACGGGGCCCAATGCCCAGGCAATAGTGGCTGGACACATCTCGAAGCCGATCCCGTCGGTGCGAAAGGACCACCCAGAGGTACCCAGGGGCGTCGAGGCTGCAGTGCAGCGAGCCCTCGCCAAGGATCCAGAAGACCGCTTCCAGACGGTCACCGAGATGACCGAGGCGCTGACTTATGCCATGACCGCCGAGGCCCAGGCAGCGGAGGAGAGGCGGGCGGCGAGACGTCGGTGGAATCGAGCATTTGTCGGGATCGGGATCATTGCTGCCTTGGCCTTAGGGGGCTGGTGGGGATGGAAGACGCTGACTGCGCCGGCAATCGAGGTCCTAGCGGTGCTTCCCGCCTCCAACATCACGCGGGATCCGGAGCAGGATCTCTTCGTAGATGGCGTCCACGAAGAACTCAGCACGGAGCTCCAGCGAACAGGCATCAATATCAAAGCCAGGCAGTCAGTGCTCCAGTACCGGGACACGGACAAGCCCATACGCCAGATCGCCTCCGAGTTGGGGGTGGATGCCCTCATCCAACCCCGGGTCGCCTGGGAAGGCGACAGCGTGGTGGTGGATGTCAGTATTGTGGAGGCCAGCAGCGAGCTAACCATCTTTACTCAGACTTTCACCTCCAACGTCCAAGGGGTGCTAGGGCTGTATAGAGACGTGTCGGCTAAGATCGCAGACGCCATTGGAGCGGTGCTCTCGGAACAGGCCCAGGCCCGCCTCGCCGAGCGTCCTACCGTGGACTCACGGGTCATCGAGTACGTTGTTCTGGGCAACTACCAACTCGGACGCTTTACGCCGCAGGATTTTGACATCGCACTGGACTACTTCCAAGCGGCCCTGGACATTGATCCCCTCTACGCTCCGGCCCACGTTGGCGTTGCAAACGTCTGGGCGTACCGGGCCCAATGGGGTTTGGTGAACGCATTGGAAGCCCGCGTGATTGAACAAAACTATCTGGCGAGGGCCCTGGAGCTGGATCCGGGCCTTCCCGCCGCCAGATGCGCCATGGCCACCAGTCTCTTCTGGAAGGAATGGCAATACGAGCAGGGAATCGAGGAGATGGCCCAGTGCCTGGAGCTGGATCCCAACGCCGGAAGGAACCGGGCTCTCTACGGCCATATGCTCATGATCCTGGGTCGCCCGGAGGAGGCCCGTGAGCAGGGAGAACAGGCGGCGCAGCTTGACCCGCGGGATCCTTCAGTGACGGGGCTCTACGGAACCATCCTCGCCCTCTCGGGGCCTCCGGAGCAAGCGATCGAGGTCTTGGAGGCGATGCTCGAGGAAAACCCCGGAGCCGGGTTCGGCTACAGCAGCCTCGCCACGGCCTACAGACGAATCGGCCAGACCGACGAGGAAATCCGTACATGGCGGACCGATTTTGCCCTCGCCGGTTGGGATTGGGCAGTCACCGCCATAGACCGCGGAATGGAGGCAGGCGACAGCCGGGAGGCGCGGAGGCGGACTGCGGAGGCGTTGGCTGATCACTTCGAAGAGGCCCCTGGGACCGCTGCGACCGTCGCTCTGTTTTACAGGGACGCCGGAGAAGTGGAGGAGGCGCTGGACTGGTTGGAACGTTCCCTGGCGCAGCACGAGCCAAATCTCCCATACCTCAGTTTCTGGGGCTGGGACGAGTCTTATGATCATCCCCGATTTCAGGCGGTGGCCGAGGAGGTTGGTGTCCCTCTTTTGGGAAGGTGATCTGCAATTCCCCCGAGACATGCGAGGGTGCGTGGGTTGGCAGATTGAGAAGTAGCGACCGCGCCTCGGATCCCTTCTGGCTCAGCAACTCAGCGCTCTGTCGGTTCTTGTATTGTTTGGGCCCGAAATTGGGCCGGTAAATCCCGGCATATTCCGGCATGTTTGCCGGAAAAGTACGGCAGATCGTACG